>JAKEFB010000042.1 GCA_022616275.1 Chloroflexota bacterium | reverse complement strand
GCCGCCGCCGCGCCTGGATCTCCTCCCGCGCCTCGAGTTGGGCGTACAGAAACGCCGCCAGCAAATCCGAAGACAGGTAGCTCGAGCCCACGTCCACCCACGTATACTTGTCCACCTGGCCCCGGAAAAAGCGGCTGCGGTCCGTCCCCTTCTCCCGGATAATCTCCGCCCGCTCTACCAGCGCCGCGTCATTAATCAACAGCGCCCCGCCCTCGCCACAGCTAAAATTCTTCGTCTCGTGAAAGCTCAACGTCGCCAGACAGCCAAACGTCCCCAGGTACCGGCCGCGATACTTGCCAAACAGCCCGTGCGCATTATCCTCCACCACCGCCACCCCATGCCGGCCGGCAATTTCCATGATTGCGTCCATCTCACAGCCCACCCCGCCGTAGTGCATCACCACAATCGCCTTCGTCCGTGGCGTAATGAGCCCTTCTAGTTGGCTCTCGTCAATGTTCAGCGTATCCGGCCGGATGTCCGCAAACACCGGCCGCGCCCCCCGCAGCACAAAAGCGTTCGCCGCCGAGACAAAAGTGAACGAAGGGATAATCACCTCGTCCCCCGGCCGAATATCCAACAGCAGCGCCGCCATCTCCAGCGCGTGCGTACACGAAGTCGTCAGCAGCGCCCGCCGCACTCCCAGGCTCTCCTCCAGCAGCCCGTGGCACTGCTTACTAAAATAGCCGTCCCCGGAAATATGCCCCCGCTCCATCGCCTGGGCCATATACCGGAACTCATCCCCCGCCACAAACGGCTTATTGAACGGAATCTTATACTCGCTCATCTTCTCCCATTCGCACCGGCCGCCTCACTCGCCTTAAGCAGGCAACGCACCCCGCTAAACACGGCCGGTCTCAACCGGCGAAACCAGGTCACCCCCTTTATACTATTGATCATGATCTCCTTGCTCACCTTGACCACCTTGCCACCTGCCAACTTGTCCACTTGCCCACTCCCACACTCGCATACTCGCCCACCTGCAAACTTGCCACGCACCCCCTTGTCACCTTGTCACTTTGCCATCCTGTCACCTTGTCATCCTGCCCCCTGCCACTTGCCACCTGCATACTTGCCACTCTCTGTATGCCCTCAATCACCATCTTCTTGCAAGGCCTCAACGGGGATGTTTGAACTTGGCAAACCTCTTCGCTCCAGCTCCGCATACAGGCCACGCAGACCAAGCCCAAGTTCTTGGGCAAAATAATTTAGGCTAATGGCCCCTTCTTTGAACCGCTCATAAAGCTCAAGAAAACGGTGCTCATAGCCTGAGTCAATCTCCCCGGCCGCTCTTCTGGCAAACAATGATATACCCTCGCCCAATGCCTGCTCTATCAACGGATTCCCATTCGCCAACATCTCCTCCAACTCAGCGCGCCGATAGGCAAACACATCCACCGGCAGGCCGGCCGCCGCCGGCCGGTAGCGAACGCTTCGTTCCAGGAACGGCAGGTCACTCTCACGCAATATGACTAGCAAATCGGCGTCACTCCCTGGTGCCGCCTCACCCCGCGCCAGCGAACCAAAGAGGATCACCTCCTCAATCTCCTCATAGCGCTGAGCTAAAGCTTCGACGGCCGCCTGCAACCTACGAATCGTCGCCTTTCGGTCCAGCCAGAATATCTGCACAGAAGCGGATGATTCCTTCCGCGTGACCGACGGCCCGTTGCGCTTCGCCTTTTGTATAGTACTCATAGGGTGCCCCTTCCGGGTGCGAATTCGGATAGCGTGCGGGAATATAATGCTTGTCCAACTCTTTCCCGGCATCAATCAGCGAGCTGTCTACCTGCCACGGCTCGGGTAACGCCTCCAAGAGCGACGTTACCGAATGGCCCCAGGCCAAGCCACCTGCTCGCTGGTAAAGTGCCTTGACCGCTTTCTCGGCCGCCTGCTGGGCAGCAAAGCAGGACCACTCATAATCGCCATCTCCCAGTGCATGGCGTGCGTGCTCCAAATCCCGTTCTGCCTGCTTCAGCCAGGCTTCATGACGTGAGGCCAAAACTTATTCTCCTGACAGTCAGACAGTTTCTTGATGAGAACGTGCCCTTGCCATACTCACATTGTACCACCATCGTTGGCAGATGGCAGACATCCACAACCTTCACCCCGGCCGCTCCCCCTCCCAAACACACAGCCGCCGGCCACCAACCACCCCACCCCCTTAAACAATATATTAATCATGCGCACCTTGCTCACCTTGCCCCCCTTCCCACTCCATCCTGCCCCCTGCCCACTCGCCTACTCGCCTACTTGCAAACTCGCCCTCTCGCCCCCCTGCCTACTCGCAAACTCGCCCACTCGCAAACTCGCCCACTCGCAAACTCACCCACTCGTCAGTCCACCTGCTCCGCCGACAAATGCGACCCCCTCGCCCGGTATCCCTCCGGCTTTCGCACCAGGAACGGCCCCATCACCAGCAAGTCAATGTCCGAAGCTGCAAACGTGTTCAACGCCTCCTGCGGCGTATTGACGATCGGCTCGCCGCGCAGGTTATAGGAAGTATTCAGCAACACCGGCACCCCCGTCGCCTGGTCGAACTTCTTAATCAGGTTGTAATACCCGCTGTTCCACTCCTCCCGCACCGTCTGCATCCGGCCGGTCCCATTGTGGCAGACAGCCTGAATCTTGTCGCACTTGTCCTCTGCGATCGGCGAGACCATCAGCATATAACGCGGTGGGTACTGGCTGTCCAGGCCCGGCGTCGTGAAGTACTCGCCCGCTCGCTCCTCCATAATCACCGGCGCAAACGGCCGGAACGGCTCCCGGAACTTGATCTTGGTGTTGACAATTTCCTTAATCTCTTCTCGCCGGGGATCGGCAATGATCGAGCGGTTGCCCAGCGCGCGCGGTCCCCACTCGAACCGGCCGCGATACCAGCCCAGGACCTTGCTCTGCAGCAGCGTGTCTACTGCCTGGTCCAGCATTTTGTCCTCGTCGTTAAACTGCTCGCAGCCAAAGCCGGCCGCCCCGATCGCCTCGGCCATCTGCGCCTCGCCATACTCCGCCCCCCAGTAAGCGTGCTCCATCGTGAACTTGCGCGGCTTACCGAAAATGACGTGGTAAGCGTACAGCGCCGCGCCAATCGCCCCGCCGGAATCGCCGGCCGCCGGCTGGATGAAGAGACTCTCAAACGGGCTTTCGCGCATAATCCGGCCGTTGGCCACGCTATTCAAAGCCACGCCCCCCGCCATCACCAGGTTCTTCGAGCCGCTGAGGCGGTGAGCGCTGCCGGCCATCCTCAGCATAATCTCTTCCGTCACCTGCTGGATGCTGGCCGCAATATCCGCGTACTTCTGGTTCTGCGCCGCCGTCGCCTCATCCCAGTGGGGGTGGTCTTTGCGCGGGTGGGTGCTCGCCGTAAAAAACTCCGACTCCGGCCGGCGCGGCGGGCCAAACAACTCCACAAACTTGCCGTTGAACGTATTTTTAGTTGAGTAGTGGAAGCTGAAATACTCCATATTCAGCGTCACGCCGCCGTCGTCGTCCACCTTAACGACTTTGTAGACCTCGTCCAGGTAGCGGGGCTGGCCATAAGGGGCCATACCCATGACTTTATACTCGCCGTTGTTGACCCGGAAACCCAGGAAAGCAGTAAAAGCCGAGTAGAGCAGGCCGAGTGAATGGGGAAACCGCAGCTCCCGCGCCAGTTCAATGTGGTTCTGCCCCTGGCCGTTCCAGTCGGCCGTTGCCTGGCCCATCGTCGCCGTCGTCCACTCGCCCACGCCGTCAATGGTGACCACGGCCGCTTCCCGGTAAGGCGAGCAAAACATGGCGCTGGCTGCATGGCTCAGGTGGTGCTCGACAAACAGGATTTTGCTGGGCTGTATATCCACGCCGTTCTGAATCTGGCTCTTAATCCACAACTTCTCGTCGAACCACGTCACCATAGATTCGCGGAACACCGCCCACGACCTGGGAAACGTGCTCAACGTCGTCTGCAAAATCCGCTCGAACTTGAGCAGTGGCTTCTCGTAAAAGACCACGTAATCCAGGTCGGCCGCCGCCAGCCCGGCGTGGGCCAGGCAAAATTGAATGGCGTTCTTGGGGAAGCTGTGGTCGTGCTTCTTGCGGGTGAAGCGTTCCTCTTCGGCCGCGGCCACCAGGACACCGTCCACCAACAGCGCGGCGGCCGCGTCGTGATAGTAGCAAGAGATGCCTAAGATATTCACTAGCTAGAACTGCCTCCCGACCTCTTCCAAACTCTGGTCCCCCGTCGTCCGCTCCTGCCAGCCGTTCGGTCGCTCCCCCTTGATTTGCAGCGGATCAGAGAACAAACGCACCCCAATCCCAAAAGGCACGAAAACGGTAAAGTAAAAAAGGCTCAGCACCACCCGGGCCACCATATTGCCCATAAAGCGGCCGAACGCCTTCCAACCCTCCCATATTTTCTTCAACAAACCCACGTTTTACCCCTTCTTGAAAAAACACATTCGCGTCATTCGCCCATTCGTGAAGCGTTGTACGCTCATTCGCGATAAATCTCTTAAAACAGCGTATAGATGAAAGGCGCGATACCAGAAGAAGAGGCAAAGATTAGCAACAAGGCAAAGAGCATCAATACGGTGACCATGGGAATCAGCCACCACAGCTTGCGCGCCCACAAAAACTGGAAAAACTCGCCCACGACCCCCGTATTCGTAATCATTCCTCGAATAAAGTTCCTCATCTCAACCTCCTTTTAAACTTTGTGCTCTCGCTGAGCAATCCTTGATTGCCGATCCCCGTGTAACCCTTGGTTGCCCTACTCCGTGATCTCTGTGTTCCCCTGAAAAATTACAGTCAAACAAGCCCGGAAGTATACGACATTCCCATCAGCAAACCAAGCTCGTTCAGGTCGGCCACCCGGCTAACGTTTAACTCGCACCACTTGTGCTGCTGTTCGGGCGTATCACGGGCAATAAAACCAACCCTGGTCGCCACGGCCGCTTCATAATCCGACAGCCCATCCCCGACCATCATCGTTTCCTCAGGTTCCAGGCCGTGTCGCTCCAGGATACCCCGGATAATCTCTGCCTTTTTGCACGGCGCGCCCCACACTTCGGCAAAGTAACCATTCAGGTTGCGCCGCCGGACGATGAATTCCAGCTCTTCCTGCGGTGTGCCCGAAGCCACAAACAGGCAGTAATGCGGCTGCAACAATTGCAGCGCGTCCAGTGCGCCTGGCACAAATGGGCAACGTAAAACCTTGTCCAGCACGATGGCCGAAAAATCACAGCCCAGCCGTTCCCGTTCCGCCTCGGCCAGCGGCCGGGCTAACAACTCCCGGTAAATCCAGGCAAATTTGTCGTAACGGGACACACCCAGGTTGGCCAGATGGTGCTGCAAGATGGCCGGCTGGTGGTCGGGATAATCGGCAAAAAGCTCCAGAAAGGCCTGGGTCTTTATGTCCCCCGACTCCAGGATGACCCCATCAAAATCGAAGATGATGGCTTTTAGTTGAGTAGGTAGGGACATAACTTTCCCTCGTCTGTCGTCCGTCGTCTGTCGTCTGCTCTAAAGCCGACGAATCTCCGGATAATTCGCCAGCCACCACTCGGCGATACTGACGTCCAGATGAGTGTGAATATCCCGGCCGGTAACCCAGTTGCGTACAATCGGATAAGAACGTTTGCCCATCCACCACCACGGATTGGGGCCGTCGTGATGCTGGACACACCCCTTACGAAACGTCCAGATACCCTGGTCATAGTAATACGCTTTAGGGTAGGACTGCCGTTCTGTAGACACCTGCCGGTTTTCGTCGCCATACGGCCGCAGCAGCCCATCCTTGATTTGCAAGGAGCGGAAAGGGTGGTCGTCGGCCGCCTCCCAGACACTCATCACCGAGTCCAGGTCCGGCCGTTCCTCCAGGATTTGCAAGCTGTCGTCAATCAGCTCGCCATCTATCATCACCGTATTACCGAGGAGCAAGACGACACTTTCCAGTTGGGGATACCGCTCGTCCACCCATTCGACGGCGTGCTTGATGACCTCGCCGTGGTTCACGTGGTCGCCGCATAGCTCCTCCGGCCGCCAGATAATCTCGCAGCCCATCTCCCGGCCGACCTCGGCAATAGATTGGCCATCGGTCGAGACAAAGATTTTGCTCACCCGGCGTGCTGCCAGCGCCGCCTGGATCGGGTAAGCCACCAATGGCTGGCCCTGAACCTGATAAACATTCTTATCAGTGATTGATTTGCTCCCAGCCCGGGCGGTAATAATGGCAACGTGCATAACTAACTAGTCAACTCCATATCCACGGATACCCGCCCCTCCTCATAAAGCTGTTCCAGCATTTGTAAAAGTCCCTGGCCCATGTCCACGTAATAACTGGCCGTCAGCTTGCGGCCGACCCGCGGATTAAAAGCATACGGCGTAACCTTGTAATGGCCATCCGGCTCCCCTTCAGGCGGCGGCGTGTATTCGACGTCAACCGGCCGGCCCAAAATCTCGGAGAACATCGTAAACAGGTCGCGCAGGCGCATCGGGTAATGGCCGGTCAGCACCAGGTGGCGGTTGGCATAACCTTCGTCCAGGGCAGTCACGCTCAGCCGGGCGGCGTCTTCCACGTGAATGTATTCCCGGCTCTCGTCCGGGCTCCCCGTGTGGCGAATGCGGCCGGTCGTCGCCGCCTGCAACAACAGCCGGTAAACGCCGTTGCTCTCGTCGGCGTGCGGGCCATACAGGCTACCATACCGCAAAATGGTGTACTCCAGGCCAAACTGGCGATGGTACTCTTCAATATAAGCCTCGCCAGCCTGCTTGCTACAGCGATAAAAACCACCCGCCCGGCTATAGACGTAAATCGTGCTGGCAAACATGAACCGCCGGACATTGGTCTTGCGGGCTGCCTCCAGGCAATTGACCGTGCCGGCGATGTTCAGGTGAACGGTGTCCACCGGCCGGGTGCGGGCAGTGTTCAAATCGGCCAGCGCCGCCAGGTGGTAAACGACCTCGCAGCCGGCCAGCGCCTCCTCCACGGCCGCCGGCTCTCGGATGTCACCCACCACCATTTTCTGGCCTGGTAGCAGGTAAGACGATGGCCGCCGGTCAAAAATGACAACCTCATATCCCTGATCCGTCAAGGCGGCCGCCACGTGGCTACCTAAAAAGCCCGAACCGCCCGTGACTGCGACTTTGCTCACCTTTCCCTCACACCGGCCGGCAACCGGCCGTTTTCCTGGAAAAAGCGCAGCAGGTTTTCCACCGCTTCCATCTCCATACGTAGCCGGGCCTCGGCCGCGTAGGAGCCAATGTGCGGCGTCAAGACCACGTTCTCCAGCCCGGCCAGCGGCCCCTGGTATGGTTCCTGCTCAAAAGTATCCAGGTAGGCGCCGGCCAGCCGGCCCGATTGCAAACAAGCTGCCAGCGCCGCCTCGTCTACCAACCCGCCTCGAGCCACGTTGACCAGGATAGCCTCCGGCTTCATCAGCGCCAGGCGCGTTCCGTCCACAAAGTGGCGCAGCTCACGGCTATAGGACAGGTGCAGGCTAACCACGTCGGCCGCGCCTAATAGCTCCTCCAGTGGAATGTACCGCACGCCATATTGGCCGGCAAAAACCGGGTCCTGGTACGGGTCATAGGCCAGAACAGTCACGGCAAACGGTTGCAACAACTGCACCAACGCCTTGCCCACCCGCCCCAGGCCGACAATACCCACCGTTTTACCCCGCAGCAGCCGGCCCATCGGCTTCACCCACTGCCCCTGGCGTACCAGGTGGTCGGCGCAAGAGACCCGCCGCAGTAAATCCAGGATGCCGGCCAGGGTCAGCTCAGCCACCGCATCCACGTGGGCGTCGGGTGTATTCGTCACCCGGATACCCAGCTCGGCCGCCGCTGCCAGGTCCACGCTGTCCAGGCCCGTGCCGCAACGGGAGACAATACGCAGGCGAGGGGCCTGAGCCAGAACGCCCCGGTCTAGCAGTTCGGTGCCGGCTATCAGGCCGTCTACACCGACTAGCAGTTGAACACTTTCCTCGGGCTTCAGTTTCCGGCCGTATGGGTTCAAACGATAGACAATACCGGCCGCTTCCAGCATTGCCAGCGGTTGCCGATCCATATTGCCAAACGACGAGGTCGAGATGAAAACGTGCAAATCGCTCATGGCAGCGCCGGACAATTGACTCCTTCCACTTGCTGGGCACTCGCTAACTCACCCAACTCCGCCTCTATTTGCGCCCAGAGTTCTGGCGTCAGCTCCAGGCCCAGCAGGCGCTGGTAAGTTGCTCTGGCTTGCTCCTGGCAACCGGCCGCGACATAAGCCTGGGCCAGACCTCGCAGATATTGGCTATTGGCCGGCTCAATGACCACAGCCTGCCGGAAGAACTCCAGGGCTGAGGCCACGTTGTTATCGGCCAGCGTCAGGTTGCCAATTGTATAATAGGCCAGGGCTCGCCTCTCCTCCGAAAGCGCCGCAATCTGCTGCCAGTGCTCAATCGCCTCGGCCGTCCGGCCGAGCCGGACCGCGTTTTCTGCCAGGCGCGTTAGCACCACGATGTTTTCCGGCGCCTGGGTCAGCGCCATCTGATAATAAACGTGGGCTTGCTCCAGATCTTGCTGTTGAGTCACGTAAAAGCCGGCCAATTCCAGGTAAGCCAGGATTTCGTTTGGATTCACCTCGATGGCCTGTTGCAACAGCGCCTCCGCCCTGGCCGGGTCTGAAACCAGAAACAGGCGAGCCATCTCGACGTAGGGAGCCTGCGCTTCTGGGTCCACGGCCGCGGCGAACTCCCAGGCCGCCACCGTCTTTTCGACGTCGCCCTCCTGGGCAATTTGCCGCGCCAGGTTGGCCGCATGATCGTAAGCGCCGGCCATAGCCCAACTGTGGGCGGCGTTCTCCAGGTCGCCGGTGAGGTACTGCGCCCAGCCCAGATCAAACCAGGCCCAGCGATCTCCACCGCAGGTCACGCCTTTTTCCAGCGTCGGCATCGCCCTGGCTGCTTCGCCATGTAGCAGGTAGTAACGGCCGGTGGCGTGGGCGGTTCGGCAACCTTCCCATCCCTGAGGAACTGGTGGATCGGTGACGCTCGTGGCGCCGGCCGATTTTAAGGTTTGAACAGCGACGACGTTGCCCAGGGCCACGTCGAAAAGTGGATAGAGGGTCATCACAACCACGACGCCGGCCGCTCCCAACCAGAGCAGCGCGCGCGGCGGCCAGGCTCTTTTCATCAGCGATTCCCGCGCACCATACGCATCCCTACAAACAAGACGACCAGAACAACCAGGCCAACAGGCACAAATGCCGCTACTGACCCTAGCCCACCACCGGCCAGAGTCCCCTGACTGAGGTCTCTTGGAAAAACAGCCGTGGGCGTCGGCCGGAGGGGAGAAAGGGTCGGGGTTAACGTCGGCTCTGGTGTTTGTGATGTACCGCTGGTAGGTTGTGGTGAAGGGGTCGGCGTCGCCACCACCAATTCCAACGCTCGCTGGTTAAATAGGAGGGCTTCTTGCGCCCGGCCGGTTTCTACATTCAACGTCAGACCAGTGTAAATGACACCCAGGTTCCCGCCAGCGGCTACCACAGCGGCCAAGTCGTTTTGTCCCTGGCTCGCGCCAGTTGCCAGTACCAGGCTCTCACCAGTTGTCCAGCCCCCCTCCGTCCAGGACCACTGTTGAATAACTGGTAGAACGTCACCGGCCGTTTCGCCGGCGGCATTAACCATCTGCAACAATACCGGCCGGCCAGCTCCATCCACCGTCAACGTCGCCGGTCCGGCCGGGTTCCCCACGTCAGAAATACGCACCGGCCGTTCCCAGGACAGCCCACCGTCTGGTGAAACCTGCGCCCAAAAAGTACCCGGGTCATTTTCTTCATTTTCTTGCCAGACCCGGTGTACTGTTTCCAACCCCGAAGCAACCAGATCTCCCCATACGGGTGGTGTTGCTTCAAAAGGAAACTCGTTCGCCTCTGACCAGGTTTCGCCATTGTCTGTTGAAGCCGCATAAGCTAGAGCCAACGGTGTATTGGCAGGCGGCAGGGAACGATGCATCCACATAGCGTGTAACACACCGTCTCCGGTGACAACCAACGATGGCTGGTCAACTACCTCCCACCCGGCTGCTACACCGTCAAACACCAGCAAAGGATCGCTCCAGCTACTACCACCATCTTCCGACCGGGTCAGATAAACACCGCGATCCTCATTAAAGCGAAGTGTATAAGCAACATAAATATCGCCGTTGCCATTCACAGCGATGGTTGGAGCGCCAGCCGTTATTCGAGGTATGGGAAGGGGTACGGGCTCGAGCCATTCGGCCGGTGATATGGCCAGGCCTGCCGGCGACTGGCTAAAATACACCTCACCTCCCTGGCCGCTGCTCCAGGTTACCAGCAAACGATCGCCATAGATAGCCACGGCCGGCTCTTCGGCCGGTTGCCCTTCCGGCGAAGCCAGCACGTCTACTGGCTGCGACCAGTTGAGACCGTCCCAACGGGCATAATGGATCGTCGCCGACCCGCCGGCCGCCTGGCTCCAGAAGGCGTGTAACTGCCCGTCGGCGTCGGCCACCAGCGCCGGCCAGAGAAAGGCGTTAGGACTGTCGCTGGTCGTCACGGCAGCCGGCGAGCGCCAGATACCTGTGGTACCAGCCGTAAACTCGGCCATGACCTCTGGCAGAGGCCGGGAGACCAGCCAGACATCTTTCCGGTTGCCGGCCGCATCACATCCTATCACCAATAGGCGTTCGCCAACCGGGACGGCCTGCCGGCAACCAAACTCGACCGTCCGGTAAGTTTCCGGGTTCAGAAAAGCAGCCAGGACTGCCTGGCGTCGTGGGTCGCTCCACTGTGCGCCATCCCAGGCCAGCAAATAGGCGCCTGTGTCACTGGCGGCCAGCAACATGAGCAGGTCGCCTGGGCCAACAAGAAACTGGCCAGTCTCCAGGCAGCCTTCGGCCGTCTCGGGTATGCGCCGCCGCAACTGCCAGGTAGCGCCACCGTCGGCGGATTGCTGGTAATACTGGGCGCATTCAAAGCCATCGTGGCCGGCCTGCCACATCATGTGCAGGGTATTCCCCAGGGCTAAAAGGGTAATCTGGTTAGGACCGGCCGATAACTCACCGTCGCTTTCCTGGCGACGGTCTATCTCCACTGGAGCTTCCCAGGTAGCGCCGCCGTCGGCCGAACGGGCTGTGAAAATCCGCTCCTGCGGCCGGTTATCCCAGGCCACCACAACTTGGCCTGTCTCTAGGGTGACTACCTGCAAGTGAGCATCGCTGGCTGCCAGGACACGAAAATAAGGAGAGGCGTACAACAGAACCGGGTTAGTCCAGGTGGTGCCGCCGTCGCTCGACTGGCGATAGTAAATGCCGGCGGGAAACTGGTCGCTGTCCAACGGCCGCACGTAACTCAAATGCAGGCGGCCGGCCGTGTCAACGGCCACTTCTACGTCTAACGCAGCCTCTCCCAATTGCTGGCGATTTGTCCAGGAAGCCAGAGTACTGAACTCCTCGGTCGTTACGCGACTATAAAACAACGCCTGTTCGTCATCCATCCAAAAGGCGTGAATACGGCCGCTGCTGTCGGCCTTGAGCAGGGGTGTATAGAGCGGCCGCGAAGACCCACCCCCCAGCAAAAAGATCTGCCGGCCGAAAGGCAACTCGACGGGCGTCGCTGAGTCCCACGTTTCCCCATCGCCGCGCATATAGACAAAGCCGGCCAAGCTATCCTGCCAGACAACATGAACCGTGCCACTGGCATCTACCACTATTTGAGGACTGGTAGCTGCACCTGATTGGGAAATGTTTACCGGGGTACTCCAGCTTCCGTTGCCAGATTGAGCTGCCACACGGACAGCAACGCTCAGGCTGGCAACGGACGTCAGGCTCAGTAAGAAAAACAGGACAAAGGCAGTAAAACAGCGTTTTCTATTTAACGTCATTCGGGGAATTACTCTCTTCAGCAAATGGCCTTTCTATTATACTACCTGCAGGCATGCTCCGCCCTTAAGACATAACCTTTTGCTTTATGCCGCTGCATTCAAGTCGTATATAGCCATTCGTGAATGGAGTGACGGGCCGTAAGAGATCAGGCGGAATCCTGGCACGCACCCACTATTCAATCCGCTGCCACACGCTTTAAACGGCGTTGACGTGATACGGCTTCGTATTAGCCGGCTGTCTTAATATACGATGTAGAAGACTGGCCCCAAACTACTCTACCTCTACTATCAAAAACTCGGCACGTAGATAGCTTCTAGATCTATTGGCCTCACTCCACAATAGCTTTACAGCAAAAAAGGATGTTACTAAGAACAATCCGAACATGCAAGCAAGAAAACGGGTGCTAAAGTTGTAAGAGAATGTCTGACAAAGTGTAGGTGTTTCTTACTAACGGCCGATTAATAAACGGCTATCGCCTGGTTAACGATAAGTCGTGGCTGGTTAGAGTGCTCTTGCAACAGTACAATTTCTAGCCATGCGTCCTTTACTATTATTTGTCGTATTAACAGCCCTTTTAGGTGCTTGCCAAACGGCCGAAGTTATAAGTAAAAACTATGTATCTACGCCAGAACCAACGGGAATTACATTGGCAGCTACCAGAGTTGTACCTATGAACTCTTCCTCGGCTCAACCTTTCCTCCCGCCACCACTGACCCTGACCACGCCCCCTACCGCCACTCCTAATCCCACTACCACACCATCTCCCACGGCCAAAGCTACGGCCACAGCCACGGCAACGGCTACCGCCACAGCGACGCCAACCGCTATTAGTTCGTGCGAACAACGCGTACCGACCGACAACTTGCTTATTCTGGTCACCCGCCAGTATGGACTGAGCCGCGACTACGAGCCGGCCGATCTGGCGCCGCTGTCCGACTACTTGCCCGTAACCATTACCCTGGGCTACCCCACCGAGGTTCGCCAGGTGCTCGTCGAACCCCTGGTCCGCCTCATTAACGACATGCTGGCGGCCGGCTTGCAGCCCACCATCGTCTCCGGCTACCGCAGCTATGCTGCCCAGGCCATCGCCTGGAACAAATGGCAGACCCAGACGCCAGACAGCGCCGCCATCGTCAGCGCTCCACCCGGCCATAGCGAACACCAGCTTGGAACGACGATTGACTTTGGCTCGCCGGAGCTGCCCGGAATTGTCGGCCAGGAGAACATCCAGTTCCACACTTACTTTTACATGACCAGTGAGGGGCAGTGGCTGGCCGAACACGCCCATGAGTACGGCTTCACCCTCAGCTACCCGCGCGAAGCCTTTGACCTGACCGGCTTCTTCTATGAACCCTGGCACTACCGCTACGTCGGCCCCGAACTAGCCACCCTGCTGAAAACACAAGGCCTCACCCTGACCGAGTACCTCCTGCTCACCCAGCCCGCCCCATGCGTCCCATAAAAAAAGCCCGGCCGCTGCTCTTTATTCTCCTGGCCTCCTTCGCCCTGCTTCTCGCCACTTGTCGGGGCAATAACACCCCTACACCCCCACACCCCCACACCCCTACACAACCACAGAACCACACCCCCACGCCCCCACACCCCTACACCCCCACACCCCTTCCCTTTGTCTCCCCTGCTCCCCTGCTCCTTCGCTCCCCGACCCCCTCACCCACCCCTAGACCGTTAGTAGCCATTGCCGCCCCCCCAGAGTGGCAGCCGGCCGTTATCCAGGCCCTGGCCCAACTGGCGGCTGGCCAGACAGCCTGGGATTGGCAACTGGTGGACGGCCAGGAGTCGGCCGGCATTACCCTCAGCACAGGAGACGGCGGGTTCCTCGTTGGGCAGCAACCACTGGCCCTGGCCGTACCCTTCACCACCAACTGGGAAGGAACAACCTGGAGAGAAGCGCAGAGTATTCTCCAGGAAGGCCATCCCCTGGTCACGGTCGTGCCCTGGGCCGACCTGTCCCCCGCTCAAAAGCCGCTCCGCATTGACGGCCTCCATCCGGCCGACCCCACCTACCCGCTGCAGCAGCCCTGGTCCCTCGTCGCCGCGCCAGGCTTCGAGTCCGCCGCTGCCGAGCTGGCCGCCACCCTCCAGGGCAACCCCATGCCGGACCAGATACTTCACCTGGCGGCCGTCGGCGACGTCATGTTGGATCGGGCGCTGGGCTACGCCATTCAGCAGGGCGACCTGGCCTATCCCTTTGCCCAGGTGGCCGGCCTGCTGCAAAACGCCGACCTGACCGTTGGCAACCTGGAGTCGTCCTTAGGCGACGCCGGCCAGCCGGCCGGCAAGAGCTACACCTTCCAGGCCCCGCCGGCCGCTGCCAACTCCCTGGCCATGGCTGGTTTCGACGTGCTCTCTCTGGCCAACAACCACGCCATGGACTTCGGGCCGGAAGCCCTGCTGCAAGGCATCGGCCTGTTGCAAGAACAGGGTATTGCCGCTGTGGGTGCAGGAGCCAACACCGCCGAAGCCCGTACACCCTACTTCCACCAGGTCAACGGCCTGACCCTGGCTTTCCTGGGCTACGTCCATGTGCCGGTGGAGGTCAGCGGCTTTGATACCCAGCTTTGGACGGCCACCGGCAGCAGTCCCGGCCTGGCCTGGGCCTTCCCAGACCAGATTGCCGCCGACGTCGCCGACGCCCGGCAGCAAGCCGATCTGGTCATCGTTCTCTTGCACAGCGGTTATGAGTATGTCGCCGAACCCAGCCCACCCCAGGTGGCTGCCTCTCGCGCCGCCATTGACGCCGGGGCCAGCCTGGTCATTGGCCACCACGCCCACATTTTGCAGGGCATCGAATTTTACCAGGGGGGTGTTATCGTCTACGGCCTGGGCAATTTCGCTTTTGAGATTGATGGCGATCCCTCAACAACCATACTAAACGTCTGGCTAGATCAGGATGGGGTCCGCCAGCTAGAACTCGTCCCGGCCGTCATCCAGTTTGGTGGCCAGCCCCGCCCGGCCGAGCTCTGGGAAGCCTCAGCCATCCGCCGCCAGGTCTACTACCTGACTACCCTCCTCAACCCTCAATAACCCTATGATAATTAAAAACATCCGCGTCATTCGTGAAGCGTTGTACGCTCATTCGTGTCATTCGCGATGATAAAATCTAAATCACAGGCTCCAATAGTTGGCCGTGGCCCTGCCGCAACGCCAGAGACAGCACTAATAAGAACACCAACCCCAACAGGCCGGCGCTAAAGAGGTAGATCATCTCCAGCGAGACGAATTTATTCAAGTTATAAGCCAGGGGTGGTCCTATCGCGCTGGTTAAATCCCCAACTGTAAAGAGTACCCCTAGTTGCCGGCCCTGCCTGCTCCGGCCGGACAAATCCCCGGTGAGCGCCGTAGACAACCCCTGGTTGCTGCCGCTGGCGGCCGAAGTCAGGGGCAGTCCCAGAAGGATAGTCAGCGGCGTGCCTACTGCCACCAGGACAAAGCCCACCGCCCCGGACAATAAGCTCCCGGCTGCCACCCGCCAGCGCTCACCCAGCCGGTCGGTCAGCCGGCCGGCCAGAGGAGCCGAGAGGGTGCTGATCAGGGTGCTCGCCCCCAGGGCTAACCCGGTCAACGTGGCTACTCCCACCTGTCGCCCGGCGATTATCACCGTTTCTCCCAACCGTTGGGCCAGGAAAAGGTTAAAGGTTGCAAACAGAATACCAGCCATCACCAGCCGGTTCACACCTAACAAGGCCACGGCCGCGGTCATGGCCGTCCTCATCTGCGCCCGCGGCCGGCCAGGCGTCCTGGTCGGCTCGGCTGGTTGCCTAGCCCGTAGTTCACCCCGCAACAGGGCCGTCTCCGGCAAAAACAACCAGGCAAACAGCGCCCCAAACAACGCCAGCCCGGCCGCCACGCCCATCGCCCAGTGGTAGCCCAGCAGGTCGGTCAGGAAGCCGCCCAGGCCGCTGCCGGCCGCCGCGCCCAGGTAAAAGGAAACGTGGTAGCGCCCCACCCAACGCCCCCGGTTATCAGCCTGACTGATGTCTAGGACAATGGCGTTGCCGCCAATCCAGATGCCCACCCAGGCCAGGCCCCACAACAGCCGGCCGAGCAGCAAGGGCCAGTAGCCCTGGTCCAGGGCGTAGAGGGCCGTGGAAACGGCCCCCAAGAACACCGCCGGGACAAAAATCCGGCGGCGTGGCCAGCGGTCAACCACCACCCCAACCGGACCGTTCAGGGCCAGGCGGATGAAGCGGTTGGCCGAAAGCAGGATGCCGACGTCCCCCACCAACACCCCGGCCACGGCCGTGTGCGTCGGCAGCACCGTGTACAGCGTCGTATCCCCCAGCAGAGACAACCCGGTCGCCAGGCTGATGGCTACCAGGGCCCGCCGGGGGTTAACTGTCGCCATACACAAACAGCCCTTCAATAGACATGCGTAGATAGTTGCGCTGGATGGCGTCCCCAAACACCGGGGCGACCGACAGGATGTGCAGGTTTGGCGCTCGCTTTTCCGGCGGAATGTAAACCGTGTCGGTCGTCACAATCTCCGTAATCTGGGGCACGGCCGCCAGCTTTTGCAGCGCCCCGCCGACAAAAACGCCGTGGGTGCAAACGGCCCAGATTTCTTCGATTCCGTTCTCCACTAACAGGTGGCTCATTTCCACTACCGACGACCCCGTGGCGATTTCGTCGTCGTAAATCAACGCGCGGCGAAAGCCTTTGACCTGCCGGCCGACCAGCCCGCTAATCTTGACCTCCGTGTCCGACACCCGCTCCTTATTGCCGGCCGCCACCGGCAGCCCCAGGCTCTCGGCAAAACGCCCGGCCGACTTGGCGTGGCCCACGTCGGGGGCTACGACGATGGTATTACCCAGGTCGCGCTGCAGGAAGTGGCGCTCGAACACCGGCCGGGCCGTCAGCGGATCGGCCGGAATGCTGAAGAAGCCGTGGACCTGGGGCGAGTGGAGCATCATCGTCATCACCTGGGTCGCCCCGGCCGTGGTCAGCAAATCGGCCACCAGCCGGGCGGTAATGGAGATGCGCGGCGCGTCTTTCTTGTCCGACCGGGCAAAGGAGAAGTAAGGAATGACGGCGTGAATCTCCTTGGCCGCGGCCGAGCGGGCAATATCCAGCATCATCAATAGCTCCACCAGGTGGTCGTTCACCGGCGGAAAAAGGGACTGGACGATGTACACCCGCCGGCCGCGCACGCTGGCCCCCAGTTGAATGTACAGGTTGTCGTTGCTGAAACGGCTGATGTGCGTCGCTTCCAACGGCAACCCCAAATGCGCGGCTATGTCCCTGGCCAGTTGCGGGTGGGAGCTGCCGCTGAAAAAACGGACGTCGCTGGGATCAATTGGTTGCAAACTCATCGTGACCCTCCTGCTGGACTCAAAAACACCCCGATAGACGGCCGTAGTATACCCTACCTGGCATTCTTTTTCATCCACAGGTAGACTATGGCTAGGAGAAAATGAGCTGTGACGAGCATTACTATCACTCTACCCGACGATCGTTTGCAAAAACTCAACGAAATTGCCAACCGCTTCAGCATTACACCCGAAGAACTGGTGCGCGCCAGTGTGGAAGAATTGCTTACCCGCCCTGACGAAGAATTTTTACAGGCGCTAGAATACATCCTTGACAAAAACGCTGAACTCTACCGGCGGCTGGCGTAGTGCGTTATCTCACAGTCAACGAAGTGCTGGAAATCTATACCCGCGTGATGGCCCAGTCCGGCGGCTCAGTTGGCATATTTTGTTAGAAGCGGCCGGAAGTCTCCACCACCTTCCCCACAAACTCCGCGAACGAAGCCGGCCGCCGGCCGAGCAGCCAGCCCAAAGCGTTGCTATTCCCCCAGAAACCGTAACGCTCGTAGTAGGCAAACATCTTCACCAGCGTCTCCACCTGGTACGCGCCCATCCCACCGGCCACGGCCTCGCCCTGCCAAATTTCAATCGGGGTCTGTTCCGCCTGCACCAGCCGGCCCAATGCCCGGCTCAAGACTTCGGCCACCTCCACCTGGCTCAACGGTTCCGAGCCAACCAGTTCGTACGTCGCTCCCGCGTGCCCGGCCTCGGTCAGGACGGCCCCCGCCGCTTCGGCCACGTCCTCCAGGTCAACCATGCTCAGGCGCGTTTCCACCGGATACGGGACCCGGTAAATGCCCTGCTCGACCACGGCCGGCCAGCCGGCCAGGACGTTCTGCATATAGGCCGCCGGCTGCAAGATCGTAAACGGCAGGCCCGACGCCAGCAATAACTCCTCGACCCGCAGCTTGAGCCAGTGATGGGGCATCGCCTCTGTCTGCGGATGAAGGACCGAATGATAAACAAAATGGGCCACCCCGGCCGCCCGCGCCGCCGCCATAGCGGCCTGGCCAATCGCCACCTCATCTGGACTCACGTTGGGGCAAATGTGGTAGACGGCGCGAATACCCTCGGCCGCCCGCTGCAGCACGGCCGGGTCGCCCATATCGCCGCAGATCGTCTCCTGCGCCCCCAGCGCCTCCACCGGCCGGCGCTGCTCCTCCCGGCGGACCAGCGCCCGCACTGCCGCACCCCGCTTAACCAACGCCTGAATAACAGCGCGGCCGGTCTTCCCGGCCGCGCCCGTTACCAAAACCATCATCACCCCATGAAACCCCGCAGGTCGGAGACCTGCGGGGTTTCAACCTCACCTTGTCACCGAGCTAACCGCTTCGGTTAGCCTGTCACCTCCTCCCCTTTATTCGCCGCCCGGCGTCACCTCCACCGCCTGCTTGGTGTAATCCCCACCGGCGGTGTCTAAACCCTCCTCTTGCAGGGCCGTCACCGCGGCCTGGGCCAGGTCGGCGCGCAGCGCTTCGGCATCCGGCGCCACCGTAATCACGCCGAATTCCACCGAGATGTCTACCGTCTGCTGGTAGAGGTCCATGTTCATCACTCCAATCCCCTCCGGCGACGGCCAGATCAACGCGTTGATCTCGTTCAACATCCAGCGCATGTGCCCTTCGCCCAGCGTCGGGCCATTGTTCAGGACAATCTGCACGCACTCGTCAAAGTTATCGCGGCAGTGGATCCAGCCCCGGAAGGTGGCCCGCAGGAAACGCGAGGCAATGTCCTCGTTGCCCTCCTCAGCCAGCCACTCCTGGCGGACGAAGATGTGGTCCTGCAGCATGGCCGTGCCGATCTCGTTGTAGTCGAAGACGGTAAAATCTTCCGGCTGGTACAGCTCGCCCGTCTCCGGGTTGGGCGCCTCCAGCAACTGGGCGTACTCGTTGTAAATTTCTGCCTGGGCCACGTCAATTTCCCGGTTCAGCAGCAAGGCCATGTCAAACGGCTGCTGGACAATCGTCACCTGGTTGGGATCGTCCGGCTCAATCCCGGCCTGGCGCAGCGCAGCAAACACTTCCCACTCATTGCCGAAGCCCCAGGTCCCGACGCGCTTCCCGGCCCAATCTTCCACGGTTTCAATTCCGGAGTCGGCCCAGGCCACTTGCAAGGTGCCGCTGCGCTGGAACACCTGGGCAATATTCACCAGGTCGGCGCCCTGTTCTCGCGAAGCCAGCATCTTGGGCACCCAGGCGATGCCAAACTCCGCCTCCCCGGCCGCCACCACCTGTTGTGGCACAATGTCCACCGCCCCTTCCAGGATGGTCACGTCCAGCCCCTCATCTTCATAAAAGCCCAGGTCTTTAGCCGCGTAATAGCCGGCAAACTGCGACTGGGCCACCCACTGCAACTGCAGCGTGACCGGCGTCAACTCAGCCGCTGTTTCTTCAGTCGGCTCGACGACGGGCACGTCGGTCGGCTGCGGCGGCCGGGTCGGCTCGGCCGCCGGCCCACCACAGGCCACCGAGATCAAACCTGAAACGAGCAACAAAATAATAAACTTGCGATTAAACAGCTTCATCTTCTCCTCCTATTTTGTAGGGCGATTTGGCAAATCGCCTCTTTAACCATCCTTAAGCCATGGCCGGTTCCCAACGATGGCCGGCTTCCAGCCACGGCCGCTAAACCTTCATCCACCCAACCTCACCTCCTTCACCTATCCTTCGACAATCATCCAGAAACAAGGCTCTTCTAAGAGGGGCAACCTACAACCCCACTCAAAACCCACAAAGAAAAACTCTGTTTTCTCTCTGTGCTCTCTGTGCCTCCTCTGTGCCCTCTGTGTTCCCTATTCCCCCTCCGGCCGCAACGAAGCGTGCCAGGGAATAACCAGACGCTCAATCCCAAGGATCACCAGGTAAAAGGTAATCCCCACCACACAGGCCACGATAATCGCCGCCCAGGCTTTTTCAAAGCGGAACTGGGCTGCCTCTTGAGTAATAAACACCCCCAGCGCCGAGCGGTTGCCGCCAAAATACTCGCTCACCACCGCGCCAATCATGCTCAGAGCGGCCGCCACCTTGAAAGCGTTAAACATGTAAGGCAGGGCATTGGGCAGGCGCAGGTGGCGCAAAATCTCGAACTCGCTGGCCGCGTAAGAACGCATCAGCTCCAGCGCGGCCGGGTCCACCAGCGTCAGCCCCCGCACCGTGTTAATCATCATTGGGAAAAAGACAATCACGGCCACGATCATCATCTTGGCCAGCGGGTTGTCAATACCAAACCAGTTATTCAAGATCGGCGCAAAAGCAATGATCGGCACCGAGTTGGCGGCAATGGCAAACGGCAACAGCGTTTCGCTGGCTGTCGTCCAGCGGGCTGTGGCCAGGGCCACCAGGATGCCCAGGCTGCAGCCAATGGCAAACCCGCCCAGCGCCTCTTTCGTCGTAAACCAGCCGATGTGGCCCAGCCGCTCAAAATTCTCGACAAAAGTCCGGGCGATAACCGACGGCCGGGGCAGCAAAAACACCTCAATCTTCAGCGCCCAGACCAGGAACTCCCACAGCGCAATGGCCACCACAAAGACCACCACAGCCGGCAGATAACGGCCCAGCCGCTCCCGCTCGGAAGTTCGGGAGCCAGGCGCGCCTAGAGCTGTGTCCACCGCCTGGGCCACGTCGCTGAAACCGGTAGCGTCTACTTCTGCGCCGGCCGGCGACTCGCCAGTTCGCCCCTTGCTCAATGAAAACCCCCTTCCGAGTGCCGCAGCGCCTCGCGCAGCTTCGTCGCCAGCTCAAAAAAGCGCGGGTCTTCGCGGGTCTCAAAAACGCGCGGCGCCGGCAGGTTTATAGCAATCTCGGCCGCAATCCGGCCGGGCCGGGCCGACATCACCACCACCCGGGTGGAGAGGAAAACGGCTTCCAGAATACTGTGGGTGACAAAAATAATCGTCGTGCCAGTCCGTTGCCAGATGTTGTACAGCTCCATATTCATCCGCTCGCGGGTCATTTCGTCGAGCGCGCCAAACGGCTCGTCCATCAATAGAATGGACGGCTTGAAGGCCAGGGCCCGGGCAATGGACACCCGCTGCTGCATCCCGCCGGACAACTGCCAGGGATAGTGGCGCTCAAAGCCGCCCAGCTCTACCAGGGCCAGCATCTCCTCGGCCCGCTGCTTCCGTTCCTGCCGGCCGTAGCCCATCAGCTCCAGCGGCAACTGGACGTTTTTACTGACACTCCGCCAGTCGTACAGTACCGGGGCCTGGAACACCATCCCGTAATCCTGGTCCAGGCGCGCCTGGGGAGCTGGCTTGCCGTTGACCAGGACCGTGCCCGTCGTCGGTGCAATCAGGTCGCCCACCAGGCGCAGCAGCGTAGACTTGCCGCAACCAGACGGCCCAATTAGCGAAATAAACTCCCCCGGCTCGATAGTCAGGTTAATATCCTGAAGCGCGATCGTCCGGTTGGCGCTACCCTCGCCAAAAATCTTACTCACCCCCTGCACCGAAACCACCGCCGCATCACCAGACATAGTTACTCAACCACCAATCTCCAATCTCCAATCTCTAATCTCCAATTACCCAATTACTCCTCTTCCCGCCGCCCGCGCACCACCACCGCCTCCAGGAGAGTGATAATGACAAAAAAGGCAATGCCGATCACCGCCGTGGCCACAATCGCCGCCCACAGCTTCGACGGGCCGCTAATGTAATACTGGTTAAAGTTGAGAATCGCCCCGCCCAGACCATCGCGAATGCCCGACGGCAGTTCGCCGATAATCGCCCCCACCACGCTGGCCGTGGCCGAGACTTTCAGCGCCGTGAAAATGTACGGCAGGGCGGCCGGGAAGCGCAGCTTCCACAACGTCTGCCAGCGACTGGCGGCGTAAGACCGCATTAGCTCCAGGGCCACCGGGTCCGCCGAGCGCAGTCCGCGCAGCGTGTTAATCGTTACCGGGAAAAAGGTCAGGTAAGCGGAAATAACCGCCACCGAAACCCAGCCGGCCTTCAGCCAGATAATGACCATCGGGGCAATAGCCAGGATAGGGACAGTCTGCGAGGCGACCACGTAGGGCATCAGGCCTCGTTCCAAAAGGCCGGAATGGGCAAAGATCGTTCCCAGAAGCAGCCCCAGCAACGCGCCAAACAAAAAGCCGGTAATGGCCTCGCGGAAGGTGAAAAGGGCGGCCCCGGCCAGGAGGTTCACCAGCGGCGGCCCGTTGCGCCGCGCCGGCTCAGAAAAGGCCCGGCCAATGTCCCACAGGTGGGGCAGGTTAAGGTCAGAGGCAACTTTCCAGCGGTATGGCGGGTCGTGTTCAATGCCCAGCGGATTGGCATCCGGCCGCCAGGGGTTGCCGCCCAACCACTTCATTCCCTCCCAGACCAGGGCCAGCAACAGCAACATCAACACAAACGAGAGCGCCCGCCGCACCGGCCGCGCCACTTGCCACGAGGGCCTGGAAAGGCTGGTCATTCTATTGCTGCTTCTGGCCACTTCGGCCGGGTGGTGTGTCAAGGAATCAGTCATAACACTGACCTGGGTGCTGTTATTGTATTGCAAGCCACACCCCTGTCAACGGCACATTTGGCAACCTCCCGGAGGTTTGGAACCTCCGGGAGGTTCAAAAACCGGCCAGCCTATAACGCACAAAGTAGGCCGCAATCCCAAACGCTACCACCACGTTCAACGATCCTTTCTCCCCCTGCATGGGCAGGTAAAAGACCCGCTCACACTCGGCCAGGACGGCCGGGTCCACACCGGCCAGTTCGTTACCGACCACCAGCACAATCGGCGGGCCGTCCAACCCGGTGGCCGTAAAGAGCGGCTCGGCTCGCGGCCCGCCTTCCAGCGCCCACAGGCGATAGCCTCTTTCCTTCAGGGCCACGGCCGCTTCCAGGCCGTTAGGAGTGTAGCTCCAGGGCACACTTTGCTCCGCCCCCAGCGCCGTTTTGGCCACCCTGGGATGGGCCGGCGTCGGCGTGATGCCGGCCAGGCGCAGGTGGCGAATACCGGCCCCGTCGGCCGTTCGGAACATCGAGCCGACGTTGTAAATGCTGCGGATGTTGTCCAGCAGCGCTTCCACCGCCGGGCCGCCGGCCGGTATACCTCGCCGTTCAGCCCGTTGGCCGCTATAGGGCAACCCAACCGGATCCGTTGGCCCACCGCAGCGCGGGCAGCGCTCCCCCTCCGCGCCCCCGGCCGGCGCCGGAAAGCGAAACCGGCATTCACCCTGCCGGCACTGCCGCATTTGAAAACGAGGACTGCTCACAGATAGGTCATTTTAATCGCGAATCACGCGAATAAGCGAATGGCGCGAATGATTAATAAAAAATTCGCGTCATTCGTCTATTTGCGCCATTCGCGTTTTTAACGTTACGTCCGCAAATACGAAGCGCCGTTGACATCCACAATGCAGCCGGTGAGAAAATCGGTCCCTTCCGAAGCCAGGAACAACACCGCCCGGGCCACCTCGTCCGGCCGGGCCACCCGGTTCAGTGGGCTTTGCGCCCGGATTTCCGCCCCGGCCGGCCCGGCCAGCGTCTCGGCGGCCATGTCCGTTTCCACCCAGCCGGGAGCGACGACGCAGACAAAAATGCCGTGCGGCGCCAGCGCCTTAGCCAGCGACTGGCTCATGGCGTTCAGCCCGGCCTTGCTGGCCCCGTAAGCCGGCGCGTCCGGCTCGCCGCGAAAAGCGCCCCGCGAGGAAATATTCACAATCCGGCCGCCGCTCTGAGCGATCATCTGTTGGGCCACACAGTAACACAGGTTCGCCGGGCCAACCAGGTTCGTCGCCAGCGTTTGCTGCCAGGCCGCCTGCCAGGCCCCGTAGCTTACCCCGGCCGGCGGGTGTTCCTCATAAATCCCGGCGTTATTCACCAGCACGTCAATCCGGCCCATCTCGGCCACCACCGCCTCCACTAGCCTTTGCGTCTCCTCCGGGCTGGCCTGGTCGGCCTGGAACAGGTGGTGCCGGCCGCCCGGCAACGCTGCCAGCGCCTCCTCGGCCGCCGCCCGGTTGCGATGGTAATGCAGCGCCACCCGCGCCCCGGTTTCGGCAAATTGCTGCGCAATAGCCCGGCCGATCCCCCGCGAAGCCCCAGTCACCAACACCACTTTATTCGTGAAATTCATTAGGAGTTCTCACTAGTCGGCCGGCCGCTTCTGAAAACTGTAGCCGATAGGCTCAGTGAGGATATACTGGGGTTGTTTGGGGTTCTTTTCTAACTTCTGTCGCAAATGCCAGACATAAACGTGAACATGATCTGCGCTATCGCGGTACTCGTCCCCCCAGACGTTGGTCAGGATTTGCTCGAAGGTGCAGACCCGGCCGGCGTTTTGCAGCAGGTAGATCAGCACGCCAAGCTCGGTAGCGCTTAACTTGACCGGCTGGCCGCCCACCGCTACCCGTCGGCCGTCCATGTCAATAGAAAGGTGACCATCGTCGTAAACAACTCCTCCATCGGCCGTATCGGCCGATACGGCCGATCCATGCCGGCGTAACACCGCCCGTGCCCGGGCCAGCAAAACGTCGCCACTAAAAGGCTTGGTAACGTAATCGTCAGCCCCGGCCTCCAGACCACGCACAATTTCACTATCGTCTTGCAAGGCCGTCAACATAATGATCGGCACGTCAGAAAGCTGGCGAATCTGGCGGCACATATCCCATCCATTCGTTCCCGGCATCATAATGTCCAGGATCACCAGGTCCGGCCGGTGCGCATAGAGCATCTGAAGTCCCGTGGCGCCCCCATAGGCCACGTAAACGTGAGCGCCCGCCCGGCTAAACGTCGTCTTCAGGAGCGCACATAAATGAGTATCGTCGTCAATAACCAGAACTTTCACGTTTTTCATGAGGAAACCTCATCCCCGTCTACGCCTGCAGGCCCCAGACCCAAACGGCACTGGTAACAATTACATGATGATAGCAGCAAACCCTTGGTATCGCTACATACACAGCGGGATTGCCGGGCCAAAAATACAGGACCGGCCGCCGCTTTCCAGGCCAACAGACACAAAAAGGGCGACGGGGTGTGTCCCGTCGCCCTTGTTTCACCGTTAGCCATGCTCGGCCAGGTTATTCAGAGCAGTGGCCGGGGCCAATGGCGCCGTTGTTGTACTGGTCGAGCACGTAGGCCGTCTGGATAAAGTCCTGCCGCACCGCCCCCTTGATCTGGCTCATCGCCTTCGGATTGCCGTCGTACTCGTTCAGCAGATCGGCCGCGTGGGCCAGTTCGGTAGCGATGGCCGAAGTGTCCGCGCCGTTCAACCCGTTCAGATAAGCAGCAATGTAAGCATGGGCCAGAATGTAATAGGCGTTGCCGCCGGCCGGTGGCGTCCACAACACCTCGTACCAGCTCTGGCCGGTGTCAAAGAATGGCGTGTCGGCCCCGTTGGGCAGCATGGCCCAGGTATCGTCGTACGGCGCTGGCCCATACTCGGAATGGGTCTTCCAGTAGCCGGGCGTCAGCGAGCAGCCGCCGGCGCACGGTACGTCTACCGTGATGGTCCAGGTGTCCGAACCGGTCGCGCCCGTGTCGTTGCTGACGAAGGAAGCGGTATTGTCCACCGTGTAGGTGCCGCAAACATCGTAGGGGCCGACCACGAGGCTATAGCTAAAGGTTACCGGAGCGTCGGCCGCGCAAACCGTTCCCAGGAAGCCAACGTTGGTGTCGGACACGTCAATACACTCGTCAACCTCCGTCGTGGGGTCGCCGAAGGTAACGGCCGCCGTGTCGCTGCCGCCGCCAACGACGCCACTGGTAGTTACCGTGGCTGTGTTGGTGCGGTCACTGCCATCGGGTAAATTAGTGCTGTAGGTGCATACAAGGGTTTGGCCTGCTGGCAGACTATAGGGGAAGGTTACCCCACACTCTACAGGCGCCACGATGTCCGGGGATACCACATCCTCAACGCCGGTGGTCGTAGCTGCATTTTCTGGATCGGGATTGAAAATGGAGATGGTTCCGCTGACGACCCAATCGCTATCGGTGTACGTTGCGTCCACGGTGACTTCATAGTTCACGGCGAACGTCTGGCCAGGGGAAAGGATCAACTCACTTTGATCACCCACCTTGTCAATAATCCACGTCCAGGTGCGGGTGAAGGAGGTTTCGGCGCTCTTCTCCACCACGACTTCATAGTCGTAGCAAAATTCGACGTGGCTCAGGCCGAAGGGATCGCCATTATTGGGGTTAATAGGTGAATGGAGCCCGCTGTCGCCAAAGGACTCGGCCGGCGGATCGTAAATATACAGGTTAGCATTTGAACCGCCCTTGACGATGACAGCGTCAATGCCGAAGGTGGAACTCCAGTCCATGTAGGTTCCGTCTGTTGACCAGCTGACAGTTCCCGTCCCAATAGGGTACGTGCCTCCGGTAGAATCGTCAGGGTAATCGAACTTCAACCCGTAGATATAGCCTAAATCCTCACACGACGGATTGTCCGCTATAAGAATCGGCTCCACGTGTGTGGCTCCCGCCGGCCGGAACACGGCAAAACCCCCCGCGAGCGACAACAACACAACTGTCAATAGCAAAACTTTTCTGGCACTCATTTTAAATCTACTCCTTGATTCGTTTGGAAATAGTCTGGATACGCTTTGATAGGGATAGCTCGAAAAATAACTGCCCCCTACTCCGGCCGGGTGCGTTTCACCGGCTGGTACTGGACACGCGCTATTTTCATTATAGCCCGGCCTTCTTTAAAGGCTCTCAAAGTATTCTTAAATTTTGTTTAAAATTTCACAAACGAAGGAGTTTTCGGCTGACCCCCAATCAACCTACCCTAACCCCTGAGGGGGGTTTCCATTTTCAGCCGGCCAATTCCACTGGCTGGGTGGAACTGTTACCTAGCCGGCCGGCTGTTTCTGAAAACGATAGCCGATGGAGTGTTCTGTGAGGAGATATTTGGGTTGTTTGGGATTCTCTTCTAATTTTTGCCGTAAGTGCCAGATATAGACGTGGACGTAGTCGGCGCTGTCGCGGTACTCGTCTCCCCAGACGTTGGTCAGGATTTGCTCAAAGGTGCAGACCCGGCCGGCATTTTGCAGCAAGTAAGCCAGCACGCCAAACTCGGTAGCGCTCAGTTTGACTAGCCGGCCGCGCACCGCTACGCGCCGGCCATTCAGGTCAATGGAAAGGTAGTCATCCTGGTAAAGGAGACCCTTGTCCTCAGTATCAGACGATTTACTTCGTCGCAACACGGCCCTGGCCCGGGCCAGCAAAACGTCGCCGCTAAACGGCTTGCTCACGTAATCGTCAGCCCCCGCCTCCAGGCCACGCACAATTTCTCTATCGTCGTGCAGGGCCGTCAGCATAATGATAGGCACGTCAGAAAGCTGGCGGATCTGGCGGCATGTATCCCACCCGTCCGTTCCCGGCATCATAATATCCAGGATCACCAGGTCCGGCCGGTGGGCATAGAGCATCTGCAGGCCCTTGGCGCCCTCATGGGCCATGTAAACGTGGGCGCCCACCCGGCTAAACGTCATCTCCAGGAGCGTACATAAGTGGGTATCGTCGTCAATAACGAGAACTTTCACATCTTTCATAAAAGAAACTTCATCCCCGTCTACTCTTGAAGGCTCCGGATCACTTGTCCCCAAACGGCACTTGTAACTGGTGATGGCGGCAAAACCCTTGGTATCGCCACATACACAGAGGGATTGCCGGGCCAAAAAATACAGGTGCGGCCGGCGCCGTCACACATCCCACCCCAGCTCACACGGAAGAACCTAGACAGCTTCCGATTTTCCTCCACGTCCGGCCGCCTGCACCAATTCCCACAACCGGCTGGGGTTGAGCGGAATTTCCAGGATTTCCACCCGGTTCTCCAGCGCGTCCTCCACCGCCTGGGCAAAGAGCGCCCCGGTAGGAATCGCCCCGGCTTCGCCGGCCCCCTTAATCCCCAACGGGTTCAGGGGCGATGGCGTCTCCTCATGGCCCACCTCCACGCGCGGCACGTCCAGCGCCGTGGGCAGCAGGAAGTCCATGAACGAGCCGTTGAGCAACTGGCCGTTCTCGTCGTAGACCAGCTCCTCGTAAAAGGCATTGCCGATCCCCTGGGCCACCCCGCCCTGCACCTGGCCGTCCAGGATGAGCGGGTTAATGACCCGGCCGCAATCATGCACCACCACGTACTTCAAAAACTTCACATCCAGCGTCTCCGGGTCCACCTCGACAATGCCGGCGTGAACGCCGCTGGCCGTCGCCCCTCGGGCCGGGCCAAAGTAGTTGGTTGCTTCCAGGCCAGGTTCCGTGCCCGGCTTGACCGCCCCCCGCAGTGGGTTGGCTTCCTGCGCCAGTTGGCCCAGCGAAATGGCCCGGCCGGGCGCCCCCTTCACCCGCACCTCGCCCTTGACGATCTCCAGGTCCTCTTCGGCCGCTTCCAGCAATTCGCCGGCAAGATGCAAAATCTTCCGCTGCACGTCCCTGGCCGCCTCGTTGATGGCGTTGCCGGCCACCACCGCCCCCCGACTGGCAAACGTGCCCGTCCCCCAATGAAACTGGTCGGTGTCGCCGGTCACCACCTCCACGTCGCCCACCTCCACGCCCACCTGGTCAGCCACAATTTGGGCAAAGCTGGTAAAATGCCCCTGGCCCTGCGTGCCCACCCCCGTCACCACGCTAACCTTGCCGCTGGCCTGCACCTGGACCCTGGCCCCTTCGTACGGGCCAATACCCGTCCCTTCGACGTAGGAGACCACGCCAATGCCCAGCCGCCGCCCTTCGGCGCGGGCCTTGGGCTGGATCTCCTTAACAAACTCGTCGTAGCCGATCATAGCCAGGGCCTTGTCCAGGATCGGCTGGTAGTTGCCGCTGTCATAGACCAGGGGGGCAAAGTCCTGGTAAATGATTTTGTTGTCGTAAGGGAAAGCGTCCGGCGGAATATAGTTGCGGCGGCGGATCTCGTTGCGGTCCAGCCCCAACTCCCGCGCGGCAATATCCAGCAGCCGTTCCATGACGAAAACCCCGTGCTGCCGGCCGGCCCCTCGGTACGGCGTGACGATGCTCTTGTTCGTAAAAACGGCCGTAAACTCACTAGTGTAGTTGGGAACGTGGTAAGGGCCAAGGAGCGTACACTGGCTGTTCAACGGCACGGTCAGGCCGTAGGGCACGTACGCCCCGGCGTCGTGCAGAAAAACGTCGTGGATCCCCAGAATGCGGCCGTCCTGGTCCAGCGCCATTTCAGCCTCGTGAATCTGGCCCCGCTCGTGGGTAGTAGCCACAAAATTTTCCGACCGGTCCTCAATCCACTTGACCGGCCGGTTGAGCTGCATCGCCGCCCAGGGAACGAGCACTTCCTCCTGGTAAAACATCATGATCTTGGGGCCAAAACCGCCGCCGATGAACGGGGCGATGACCCGCACCTGGTTCTCAGATAGGTCCAACATCCCGGCCAGGCCGTTGCGAATAGGAATCGGAGCCTGAGTGGTATCCCAGACGGTCAACCGCTGGCCACGCGGGTCCCATTCGGCGACGATGCCGCGATTCTCCATCGCCGCGGCCGTGCCCCGGTCGTAGTCCAGGCACCGCCGGACGATCAGGTGGGCCTGGTCGCGGATGGCCGCGTAGTCGCCCTTGATCTGGACCACGTGGGCGGCGACGTTAGATCCCACGTCCTCGTGGACCAGCGCCACCCCCTCCTGCAGGGCCGCCTCCAGCTCCACCACGGCCGGCAGCGAGTCATACTCCACCCAGATGCGCTCGGCCGCATCCTCGGCCACATAGCGGCTCTCCGCCACCACCATCACCACCGGCTCGCCGACAAAGCGGACCTTATCCCTGGCCAGCGGCACCTGCGTCCGTTCGTTGAAGACCTTACCCTCTACCGGCGGTGGTGGCACCAGCAGCGGTCCCGGCTTCCAGTAATCGCCCAAGTCGGCCGCCGTGTAGACCGCAACCACTCCCTCGACCTCCAGGGCGGCCGAGACGTCAATCTTTACAATTCGGGCATGGGCATGAGGGCTACGCAAAAAAGCCACGTGAGCCATCCCCGGCAAATGCACGTCGTCCACAAACAGCGCCTGCCCCGTCAGCAACCGCGGGTCCTCATTCCTTCTTATCCGCTCCCCAAAAAACTGCGTCGCCATGTTTCTTATCCTTTGCCACGAATTACACGAATGGCACGAATTTTATCTATTGATTGGGATTTGGTATTACTTTACCACACGCTTTTGCTGAAGTGATGCTGTGCCAAAATTGAGTAGAATCGCCAGTCGAAACCCGGTAGCCGCCAGATAATTTTGAGCCTGAGCCTCGTGCTGTTTAATGAGCTGTGAAATGGCCTTAATTTCAAGAATGAGCCTATCTTCCACCACAAAATCGGCCTCATAATCACCAACCAGCACACCTTTGTAATATACAGGCAACCGTTTGTATTGCTCAAAGACGACACCCCGCAAAGTCAACTCGTGAGCCAATGCAGCCTGGTAAACTCTCTCCAGGAACCCTGATCCAAGAATACGATGCACTTCCATTGCCGCACCGACAATAGTGTATGATAGCTCTTTGTATAAAACCTCTCCCATCCGGCACCTATAAAAATTCGTTTAATTCGTGTAATTCGTGGCTTCATTTGAATGCAACAAAGCGACCCCACATAGAGGTGGTTTCCATCGCTTTTTGCAGGAAGCCGGCGATGAAATACCGGCCGCTTTCAGCCAGAGCAATATCCATGCCCAGGTTCTCGGCGTGGACGATGCCCTTGGGGAACAGGTTCAAGTGCATATCCTGGTAATACTTGTCCAGCGGGTACATCTCGTCCCAATTCTTGCCATACTGTTCCATCAGCTTGCGGTCGGCCTCTTCAAAAGTCTTGGGGTGCCAGAGACGCTGGATAGTGTTCATCGGGTGCTCCATGGCCACACAGTCCACCCCCAGCCACTTGATCTTCTTCTCCAGGCACCAGTCGGCAAAATCCGGCGACGGGCCGGGGTGCTTGATCATATAACGAAACTCATCCGAGTCGGGGCTATTCCAGCCATATTTGTGCCAGCCGGTCTTGATAATCAGAATATCCCCCTCCCGGACTTCGGCCACGCTTTCGACCATCGCCGGCGTATAGACGCTAGAGTTGCTGACCATGTTGGAGATGTCGGCAATCACGCCAGGGCCGAACCAGTAGTCAAACGGCATCTGGCCAATCGTCCGGCCGGCGGCCCAGAAATGCTTCTCCCCATCCATATGCGTTGCCAGGTGGAAGCTGGCCCGGCAGTGGGCGTTATTGCGTCCCAGGCCAAAATATTGCCCGCCCACCCGCTTGGTATACTTCACGCTCAGCGGCTCGTAATTGGCCCACTGTGGTGTTTGCACGCTAAACGGCAATGTCATGTCCAGCACCCCAGCCGAGCGCATCAAGCCAAAAAACTCGTCCTCACTCATCCCCGCCGGGCCTTGCAGTGCCACCGCCCGGCACCAGGCCGACTCCACCTCCATAAACGGGATGGGCATCATCATCATCCAGGCCCGCTGGTTGCTCAGTTGGCCAATCTCCCCACCCAACGATTCGGCCAGCAGCAACCCGGCTTTGGGCATGACCACCCGGGTCAACTCGTGGTAAGCCTCTGGGGGGAACATCTCGTCCCACGACCGGCCGTGCGTCTCCTTCAGCTTCGCCTCCGCCTTCTCAAACTCCCGGCCGTGCATAGTGCGGATGCTGGTATTCATCGGGTGCTCGGCGCTGCCGCAGTCCACTCCAATCAGCTTCAGCTTCATATCTAGCGCCCAGCGGAAAAACTCCGGTGACGGGCCGGGGTGGCGCACGTAATAGCCAAACTCCTTATTCTCAATCCCGCCCTGGGCGGCCGGGTTCGGCGTGTCCGGCTGGTCCCAGCCATGCTTGTGGTAACCAGTGTTAATCAGCAGGATGTCCCCCTCTTTCACCCTCACCCGGCCGGTAATCATCTCCGGCGTATAGAAGCTGTAGTCCGACACAGCGTCAGAAATATCGACCACCACCCCTTCGCCGCACAAATCACTCAACGGAATGTCGGCCATCGCCCGCGCCCCCGAATGAAACGCCCGCGGCCCGACCAGGTGCGTCCCCGTGTTATTACTCCACTCAATAATCTGCCCATTCGCCCCCTGCCCCCCGCCCCACGACCCCGTCAGCCGCTTAAAAAAATACACCTGCAGCGGCATCTCCCCCGGCCACGGCGGCGTAAAAATACTCAGCGCCTGCGTCAAGTCATACCATCTGGAATCGCTTAAAATATGGATGAGTCGTTCGTGGTTCATGGTGCTCTCCTCTCTTGTGTTATTGGGGCCAATACCCGGTTCACAATGGCCCAAAGTAGAAAGTGTCATCGCCCGGATCTACGGCAAAACGTATTCTTTCCAGGCAACCAGTTAAGCCAATAAATGAAGGCAAATTCCCCCAACTGTCAGCCTCTAGATCGGGCAGGAAGACTGTGGCGTCTACTTCCAAATCTTCCCCTTCCACAGCCAGGAAATTAACTGGCAAACGATGGAGCGTTCCTCTCACCCAATGGCCACGAATGAGGAGTTTGGTTTGTTCCAGGGTGCTAGTAGAAGTGATGGGGAGGTGAGGAATCAGGCGGGGATCGCAAATAACGTAGGGCGCGCCAGTATCCAGGATGGCTCTCGTCTGTTGGGAACCGATAGCTACTGTTACCAGGATACGAGTAGCAACCTCACCGGAGCCCGGTGGTGGATACTCGTAAGGCATACTGCCGGTAGCGAAGGGCCGGCCGTTGCGAAAGCTGAGCAACATGATCAGACGATAGTGAGCAAAATTTCCTTATCCCTGATTTCACCCACCTGCGCTTCCAGATCGGCGGGCGAAGCGGCCGCGCCCAGCAATTCTCCATCGCGGAGGGCAACCCATTGGCCTCTATACTCCGACCTGTGTTCTTTCAGCCATTGATGATTGGCTTTGCGGCCAGCCTGGTTCTCACTCTTGACAACGCGAGCCTGGGGTGGCGCCAGCACGTAGGCCATTTTTTCTAGCTCAGCATGGTCGGGATGAAGTTCGTGTCCCTCTTGGGCCAGGTTGCGGGCAGTGATGTAGGCCCCGGCCATCAAGGCCAGATTGACCGCATGGACAAAGTCGCTCGCCGGGCGGTCAGTCCAGGTGATCGCCTGGTAAGCGCGCCAGAAGGCCTGATCGTCCTTTGCCTGGGCGGCCGCTTCTAAAGCCGCCATCTTCTCATCCGGTGCGCCTCGCTGGCTGGACTTGATTTTGCCCTTTTTTGTTACCACTCTCATTTTATTCACCTCCTCTCCTGTTGTCGGAGACGCTTGCCGGTGATCGTAACGGCTTATAGGCCTGGATGTCAAATTGCTCAGCGGTACAAACCTTAATACGTCTTCCCTCGCCCTCCTAGCCTTTCCACGTGTACCGGGTCATAGCAATCGCCAAAGCGCGTTTTAGGCATATTTGCCTTTTTCGCCATCAGTTGTTTGTATTCGCCGTCGCCCACCATCGCCACAATGCGAGCGATGCTGGCCTCCCCGTCCACAAAACGCCAGGGAAAACACCCCACCTGCACCCGCCGGTTAACCAGCAAATCAATGTCCCCGCCGACGCACTCCGCGTGAATAATACCCTTGTGGAACAGCCACAGGTGCATCATCTGGTACATGTCTGGCGTGAAATACTCCGCCAGCGGCTTTCCATACTTCTCCCGGAAGTGCCGGTCCACCTCTTCCGCCTGGCCGGCATCCACTCCCGGATCTTGGTATTCATCGGGTGGTCGGCGCTGCCGCAGTCCACCCCAATCCACTTGATCCGCTTCTGCTCCAGCCAATGGGCAAAACGGCCGTCCGGCCCCGGGTGCCGCACCATATAACGCATTTCGTTGCCATACGGCTGGTCCCAACCAAAATGGTGGTAGCCGGTGTGGATAATGAGAATGTCCCCCTCCCGCACCGCTACCCGCTCCTCAATCATCTCCGGCGTATACACGTCGTAATCGCCACAGCAATCGCTCAAGTCCACCACGGCCGCCTCGCCCGCCAGGAACTCAAAGTCCAGCGAAGCAATATCCTTCCCCGGCGTATAAAAATGAATCTCCCCATCCAGGTGCGTCCCAATATGGTTACTATGCGTAACCAATTGCCCATTCGCCCCGTTTGGCGCCAGTCGCTTAAAATACTTCACCTGCAACGGCTCATACGTTGGCCAGGGAGGAGTACCAATACCGAGAGGGATGGTCAGGTCAATAAATTTCATCGGCGCCTCCTTCTACTCAGGCGCCAGGCACTTCTGCGAGTGCCTGGCGCCTGAAAAAGATGCTACGACTGCGTTACGAAAGCCAGTACCTGAGGTAAATTCTGCTCAAGCTGCACCGGAAAGCTGTGTCCCAGGTCGCTAAAGACTTCCAGTTGGCAGGCCACCTCATAGCGTGGCAAAAAATCGGCCAACTGCCGGGCTACATCCAGGCAATACTCATCCTGCTCACTGGCGGCCAGGTACACCCGTAAATCGGTGCCATACTTCCTTGCTTCGAGGTGCGGAATCATATTCTTGGGGTCCGGCAAAAACGGCGCCACCAGGACGAGGCCGCGAACCTGGATCGTACCGCTTAAGGCCAGGTAGGTAGCCAGGCCGCCACCCATCGAGAAACCGGCCAGCACAACCCGTTCTGCATCCACCGGGTAACTGCTCTGTAGCGCCCGCCACTGCTGCTGCGCTTCCTGGATAGACCATTCCCAATCCATCCACGAGTAATTGTCCGGCCCATATTGCTGGGAAGATTGCGGCAGCCCGACCAGCCAACCGGCCGCCACGGCCGTTTGCCAGTGTCGCTGAAAGCCGGCCACCGTGCTGTTGTTGCCGTGCAAGGCCATGAGCAGCGGATAAGGCTGGGCCGCCTGCCCCGGTTCCAGGGTTTCCATCACCGGCACGGCCGCCGCCATAGCCTCTGCCCGCCTTTCCCGGCATCGTTGCCCCAGGTGTTCAAACTCAGGCCGGCCGGACAACAGCGCAAAGTCCGAATCCTCCTCCAGCCCACTGTACCAATGCCCGGCCTGGAGCGCCTCATCCAACAACTGCAAAGTCAGCTCTGCCTCGCCCAGCAAAGCGGCCATCCGAAAACGCCAGTAGTACACAATCCGCTGGGCGTGTTCCGGGAACTGATGCGCCTCCCGCGTCGCCAGCGCCAACGCTTGCTCATACGCCCCTGCCTGCGCCAGGTGGTGGTATTCCTGTTCGATCTCTTTAACTGTTAAGTTGCTCATTGTTGCCTCCTATCGGCCGGCACGCCAATCAGAAATCAGGCCACCAAGAAGCAGCCTGCTTCCCAACGGCCCGCCGGCCCTTGATCCAAACCCGGCCGATCGCCACACCCCGGAAGCGCAGGCGCCTCACCCGCCTTCCGGCGCGATCTACCGAAACAATATCAACCGTCTACAGATAGGAAGCCTGGCCACCGCCAGGCCACGTCAGACGGGGTTCGGACCACTGGAGGTAACAACCATTGTTAACCTGACTTATTGAGGTAATTCGATAATTCAACTCAAAAACATGTTTGAACATGTTTTTCTATTAATAGCCACCGAATTCATTCGGTGGGGCCGAGCATGGCATAACCAGCTTTGTCCTCGGCAATTGACCGGCGCAGATGCTCGGCATTAGCCGGTGTAGAGAGCAAATAGAGCGTTTCCTGCCAGGCGTTATACTCGTCAAGCGAGAGGATCACAACACTATCACCACTCTCAGTAGTGACAATGGTTGGTTCGACGTCATCGAGAACCTGCTGGATGACCTTCCGCAAATTAGCCTCTGCCTGGCTGACAGTTATTGTGTTCATGTTACCCAATTATAGATACCTCTCGGCAAACGCTACCAGAGCTTCTTCAAAAATCTCCAGCGGCGGCCGCACCAACCCCGCCCCTACCTGACCTACACCCGCTTCCTTGTGGGCAATCCCGGTATTCACGCGAGGGGTAATTCCCAATTCAACCACCTTACGAATATCAATACCCACCGGCGTCCCCCGGAAATCCAGCACAGGAATCGTAAAGTGACTATGCTCGGCCGTCGTAATCTCGTACATCTCCAACGTGGCGTTCAGCGCATCCTGCGGCGTGCCGCTGATAAACGTCACAATCGCCGGCGCGGCCGCCATCGCAAACGCCCCAATCCCGGCCGTTTCCGTAATCGTGCTGTCCCCAATGTCGGCGTTGGCGTGCTGGCTGGTAAAGCCAGGGAAATAGAGGCCATCGGGAATACCGGCCGGGGCCGTAAACCAGCGCTCGCCCAGCCCGCTCACCCGGATGCCAAAGTCCGTGCCGTTGCGGGCCATCGTCGTCACCAGCGTGCTGCCCTCCACCCCGTGGGCCGCGTCGGCCATCGCCTTGCACGCCGCCATCACCGGGTTCAGCACGCTCAAGGCGTTGTCGCCCAGGAACTTCAGCACCCGGGCCTCCACCTCCTTATCGTCCACTACCCGGGCAATCAGCGGGGCCAGCCGGGTGGTAAAAATAATCGAGCCGGCCTTATTGCGGTTGTGCCCCTCGTCACCCATGTGCAGTGCTTCGGCAAGCAGGGCGCGGATGTCTACTCCCTCGCTCTGGCCCAGCGCCTCGGCCAGGATCGGCCCCATCGTTTCGTTCATCCAGCGCAATTTATCAATGACCTCCTCGCCGTACGCCCCATAGCGCAGTACCTTGCCGTAACCCTCGTTCAGGTTGGAGTAGGCCTTGTTGCCGTGCGTGGCGTTATCAACCACGTAGACCTTCATCGAGGCCGAAGTCACCCCGGCCATCGGGCCGACGGCCTGATAATGATGGCAAGGCTCAAAATCAATTTCGCCCGCCTGCACCATGTCTACGGCTTCCTTTTCATCGTTGGCCAGCCCCTCAAAAATCAACGCGCCAATAATCGCCCCCCGTAGCGGTCCAGACATCCGCTCCCACTCAATTGGCGGGCCGGCGTGTAGCAGCAGGTTATCGCGCAGGCCGGGAATCACCTCTCGCGCCGTCGCCACCCCGGCCAGGATCGGCCGGGCCGACATCATCCGTTCCACGGCCGTCCGGTTAGCCTGGTCAATGTCAAGCATCTCTATCCCTCCGGTTGGGGAATGACAATCGTCTGGCCGGCGCGAATAAAACTGGGCGTCTCGATCGTCCGGCCGTTCGCGCCCAGGATATCCTCGACCGTCACCCCAAACTCTTGAGCTATCTCGATCAGCGTATCGCCCGGCTTGATCTGGTAGCTGATAAAGCTCAACAGCAAATTATCGGCCGAGACCGTCCCCCGGCAAATAGGCGCATTGACCGGGTACTGCGGGTTGGCCGGCGGCGCGCCCGCTGGCGCCGCCGCGCCCGGCGGCAGGCTCCAGACGGTAATGGTGTCATAGTGAACGTGGGCGTACGTTTCGTCCAGCGTCTCGACCATAAAGCCAACGTGGCCACTGCTGTAATCAGCGTCATACACCCGGCTGACCAGCGCGCCGTTGACGAAGAAGGTCAGCTCCGGCCCATTGGCAATGACGAACAGCCGGTCCTTCACTTCCTGTCCGGCCCCCCGGATCGTCGTTTGCTGCCCTTCGTCCATCAGCAGCAACCCCTCTGGCGCGCTCTTCAACACCTGCCAGCTCTGGCTGCGCGGCGCAATGACAAAGGCGTAGAAGTCGCTGTCCGTCTCCCGCACCATCAGCCCATAGCGGAAATTGCCGTTTTCCGTATTCGTCGCTGCGATAAACACGTCCACCTCGGCCATAAAATTGTCCAGCGTCACATCGTGGTAAACCGAAAGGCAATCACCCGGCGCGCTCACCTGGACGTGGTAAAAATCAGTCGGATGGTAGCCGTAAAAATAGGGGCCAACCGGCGCGGCCGCCTGCCACCAACCGCTGTTCAGGTCGGCAAAATTGTCCGTTAACAACACCGCCCCTTCCAGCTCCACCGCCACCTGGCTGGCCGCGCAGCGAATCCCGGCATTAGTAAACATAATATTGCTGTTCGGGTCGCCCACGGCCCGGAAAGTCATGTCATTCTGGAAATTGTTGGCCCCGCCCCGTAGCACCTGTTGCCCTTCCGGGACCACCAGGTAAGGCTGATCCACCCACTCCCAGACGTTGCCGGCCATGTCGAAAGCGCCAAAAAAGCTGCGGTTGGCCGGAATGGCGCCGACGGTGTAAGTGCCGCTGGTCGGCAAAGGCACGGCGCTGCGCTCGTTGCCCCAGGGATAGAGCCAGCCCTGCGGCCCACGCGCTGCCGCTTCCCACTCTGTCTCAGTCGGCAGGCGTTTTCCGGCCCAGCCGCAATAAGCGGCCGCCTGGTTCCAGGTCAGCCCTTCCACCGGGTGATCTTCCAACCCGGCCGGGATGTTGCCCCCGGCCCACGTAGCCGGTGCGTCGCCGCCATTCTCAGCCAGAAAACGGGCGTATTGGACGTTGCTCACCTCGTAGGCGTCAATCCAAAACTCACTCAACGTGACTGGCGATCCGGCCGCGCCAACCGTATACGCCCCGGCCGCCACCCGGACCATCCCCTGGGACGGTGACGCCGGCGTTTCCGGTGTGGGCGTCTCCACCGACGCCGTAGTCGGCTCCGCCGTCGGCTCGGGCGTGGGCGGTGTTTCGCTGCCTGGCGTTGGTCCGGTCGAGACGGCCGTCGGCGCTGCCTCCAGGTCCATCGCCACCTCGGTCACCAGCAACGACTCGTAGTGAATGTGTGCCCTGGTCTCGTCCACCGTCTCTACCACGAACCCAACCTGCCCGCTGGTGTATTCGCTATCGCTCACGTGGGCCACTGCCTGGCCGTTAATGTGGAAAACCAATTCCGGCCCCTGGGCATCCACCCGCAGCAGGTCCCGGCCAGCCAGGCCGTTCAACGTCGCCGCACCCTCGGCCAGAAGCTGCTGGCCCGTGGCGCTGCTTTTCAACACCTGCCAGGCCCCGGCCCGGGGCGACACCAGGAAGGCATAATAGCTCTCGCCGTTGCGGCGTACGGCCAGGCCGTAGTAAAAATCGCCGTCCTGGGTATCTGTGCTATCAACAAAGACCAGGCTTTCCATCGTAAAGTCCCCGAACTCCTGATCGTAAAAAGCCGTGCTGCGGTGATTCGGTTCCTCTGACTGGACGTGATAATAATCCGGCGGGTGGTAACCGGACAGGGTGCTGCCCTCGGAGACCTCCGGCCAGCCGCTGGCCGGGTTGGCAAAATCGTCCGACAGCAGCGCGTTCACGGCCGCCCCGGAAACCAACTGCTGGATGGCCAGAGAATCGTAGTGGACGTGGGCTCGCGTCTCGTCAAACGTCTCCACGTAGAAGCCTACGTCGCCGGCCGGTAGGCCACTATCCGGCGTAACCTGGACCACGACCTGGTGGTTAATCGCAAACGTCAAAGCGCCGTTGGCGGCGTCCACCCGCAATGTATCGGTAATGCCCGACAACCCTTGCAAGCCCTCGGCCGGCCCCTGGAGCAGCTCTTCCAGCCCGTCTGGCGTGCTCCGCAACACCTGCCAGGCCCCGGCGCGGGGCGAGACGGTAAAGACGTACAAGGCCCCCTCTGGCTGGCCGTAGGCCAGGCCATAGCGGAAGTTGCCGTCCTGGCTGTCGGTGCTGTCCACCAGCACGGCAGTTTCTACACTGATATCCTTGAACGTCTCGCCGTAAAAGACGGTCGTCACGTGGTTGGCCTCCCCGGATTGGACGTGGTAGTAGCTTGGTGGGTGGTAGCCAAAGAGCGTGCTGCCCTCTCTCATCTCCGGCCAGCCGCTCTGCGGGTTGGCAAAATTATCGGAGACCAGCAGCGTTTCGTCGGGGACCACCTCCACCTCATCGGCCGCGCAGCGGAAGCCGGCCGTGGCAAACATCGTCGGCACGGTAGGGTCGCCCACCAGCCGGTAGGCCATATCCTTCAAAAAGTCGTGCGCCCCGCCCCGTAGAACAAACTGCCCATTGGGGACCGCCTCATAAGGCTCATCTACCCACTCCCAGACGTTGCCGGCCGCGTCAAACAGGCCGAACTGGCTGCGGTTGGCCGGGACCGTGCCGACCGGATAGCTGCTGCCCTGGGGAAGCCGGACCAGGCCGGCCTCGTTGCCCCAGGGGAAGAGCAGCCCCGCCGCGCCACGAGCCGCCACCTCCCACTCCGCCTCTGTAGGCAGCCGTTTGTTGGCCCACTCGCAGTAGGCGCTGGCCATCGCCCAACTGGCACCCTGGACCGGGTAGTCCGCCTGGCCGGCCGGCGCGCTGCCGCCGTCCCAGGTGGATGGCCGCGGCCCGTCTGTCTCGGCCACGTACTCGGCGTACTGGCCGTTGCTGACCTCGTACCGGTCAATCCAAAATTCGTCCAGCTCTACTTGCCGGACTGCGGCGTAGTTGCTGCCGTCGCCTTCCAGGCCCACGGTATACGCGCCGGCCGGAACCCGGACCATCCCGGCCGAAGCCGGCAAGGTGCGGAAGAAGCGGGGTACCAGGAGAAAAGCGCCGGCCACCAGGAGCAACAGCAAAAGAACTCCTATAGCGGCCACGGCCGCGTATAGAGGGGCCCGGCTTCTACGTTTAGCCCTGGGCGCGGCGGATTCGGCCAGTGCAGGTGCTGTAGCCCGCTCTGGCGGCCGCGGGGTAACTAGCTGCGTCCCAGAGACAGGTTGCCCACCCACCGGGAGGGTGTCCACGTCGCTTGTTACCCTGGCAGAGCCTCCGGTGCTGCGCAGCGCGTGCCGGGAAGCAGTCCCGATCATTTGCTGGCCAATAACCTGCAAAGCCGTGGCCATTTCCAGGGCCGATTGGAAGCGGTGAACCGGTTTCTTAGCCAGGGCCTTGCCCAGGACGGCCACCAGGGAATCGGGTATGTTGCTGTTGGTCAAGCGGATGTCCGGCACCGGTTCGTTGACGTGGGCCATCATCACCGTCAGGGGTGACGAGCCTTCAAAGGGCGGCTTGCCGGCCGCCATTTCGTAGAGCATCACCCCCAAGGCGTAAATGTCGGCCCGATGGTCTACCGGTTCGCCGGTCACCTGTTCCGGCGACATGTAAGAGGCCGTACCGATGGTCGCTCCCGTTTCGGTGAGAGAGCGGCCGCCGACGAGCTTGGCCACGCCAAAATCTGTCAGAATGACCTGGCCCACCAGGTTGATGATCACGTTGGACGGCTTCAGATCGCGGTGGATCATGTTCTGTTCGTGGGCGTAAGCCACGGCGTCGCATAGGGCCAGCATCGTGCGCAACGTCTCTTCCAGCGGCAAACGTAGATTAGCCTTACGCAACGATTCCAGTCGCTGCTCCAGCGTCTCCCCGGGGACAAACTCCATAACGATGTAGTGGACCCCCTGTTGCTGGCTAAAGTCGTAGACCTGGACAATGTTGGGGTGGCGCAGCCGGGCCACGGCCGCCGCCTCCTGCTCGAAACGCCTGACAAATTGGGGGTTGTCGGACAGGTGGGGGTGGATCATCTTGATGGCCACCGTCCGCTGCAAATTGGGGTCGCTGGCCTTGTAAACGGTAGACATACCCCCATGGCCGAGCAGGGTCTCAATTCTGTACCGCCCGCCAAGGGTACGACCAATCCAGGTAGGAGGAGGAGTATCAGGCATACGAAATGTCTCTCGATAAACTGCTCAGAAATAGCCTGCTATTAAGTTATTAGCCATTAGCTCAATAGCCAATAACCAATAACCAGATAACAGGCGAATTACCCATTAGATTTCATCTTCGCCAATAACGCCATTAACTTCTCATTTCCCCCGGCCGGCGGCCGCCACTCTACCTGGACCGCCTTTGCCCCCTGGGCCACCAGGCTGTCGTGAAACGATTCCAGGCCGACGTTTACGGCTGCCAACGGCGCCTGGAACGGTTCCAGGTCCACGGCCGGGGCAGCCTGCTCTATTTTCTGGCCCAGGCGCTGGGCCACATGCTGCGCGGCCTGGGTTACGTCTCGGAAGACGACTGCGCCGGCCGCTTCCAGGCGTTCCACCTGGCCGGCCAGCTCTTGTGGGTCCTGGTCTGTGCCAACGACGACGGCGACTACCTCCAGGGGGCGGGCCGCCTTGACGCCGGCAATGGCCGGGGCCAGCTCGGCCGCCGGGTCCGGGTGCGCCCCTTCGCCCAGGACCACGTCCAGAAGAATGACGGCCACCTCCGGGTCGGCTGCTTCCTGGCGCAACCGGCGCAGGCGCAATTCGTTGTCCATCATCGGGTGCAGCCGGCCTTGGGTAAAGATGTCCTCGCCCAGGTCCAGGATGGTATGGCCCTGGCTATACAGAGGGTCGGGCAGGCGCTGAGATTCGTGCAACGGCGTGTTGCTGAACAGCGGCGCCAGGACGGCCTGCAAAGCCAGGACTGCTTCGTAAGCCAGCGTTCCGCCGGAGAAGAGGCCCCGCAGGCAACCGGCCAGTGGCGGCGTCCCGGTCGTCGGGGCATGTTCGCCCTGGGCCAGTTCCACGGCCAGCCCGGCCGCTTCGGCCAGGTTGGTAGCAAAGTGGAGGTTGCCCACTTGCCGCCCGGGCGGCGGATAGCCGATAAATTCCACGACGACCGGTTTGCCCGTGGCCCGGGCAGCGGCCAGCAGGCCGGCCGCCACCTCCGCCGCTGGCGGCTTGGAAACCAGGACAATCACCCGCGTATTGGAGTCACGGGCCAGCAGCTCCAACGCCTGGTGGGCAGTGATGGCCCCGACCCTGGCCTTCAAGTCCCGGCCGCCGGTCCCAATAGCCTGGGAGATACCGCCGCCCTGATTGTGAATGGCGCTGGTTACCCCCTGCAGGCCGGTCCCAGACGCGCCGACCAGCCCTACCGGACCGCGCCGCACCCGGTTGGCAAAGCCCAGCCCCACGCCGTTAATGATCGCCGTACCGCAGTCCGGCCCCATCACCAACAGCCCTTTGCCACGGGCGCTCTGCTTCAGCGCGATCTCGTCTTCCAGGGCCACGTTGTCGCTATAGAGGAAGACGTGCCGGCCGAGCCGGAGGGCGTCGCCAGCTACCCCGGCGGCGTACCGGCCGGGCACGGAAACCAGCACCCACCGCGCCTCCGGTAGCAGTTTGACCGCCACCTCCAGGCTGCGCGGCCGGAAGGCCTGTTCGCCGCTACTGCGACGGCGGGCCAACAGCCCGTCCACCTGGGCCAGGGCCGCCTTGGCCGCGGCCGCGTCGCCGGCCTTGACCACGATCAGCAGGTCGTCGGGATTGGCCGCCGCCTCCGGCAGCAAGCCGCTGGCCGCCAGCAGCTCGCGGTTAGCCGGCGTAGCCATCACCACGCCGGCATCCAACACGCCAGGCAAACCGGCCAGGGCCCGCTGCAACTGCATCAAGACGATGGAGTCGTAATAGGCCCCGACTCGCACCTGGTATTGAATAACGTTCATAAAACAGGGGTATAGTAATTGAGTAATTAAGTAATTGGGTAATTACCCAATTACCTAATTACCTAATTACCTCCTATATCACCACCGCCGACCGCCGGCCTTCAATGTAATTGACCAGTTGCTCAATCATAAACTCCCGGTCCGAAATCATCGCCTTGACCACGTCGCCAATAGAGATGACCCCGACCAGGTGGTCGCCGGCAAAAACGGGCAAATGGCGAATCCGTTTCTCGGTCATAATAGCCATACAATCTTCCACGGTGTTGTCCGGCCGGACGTAAAAAACCTTGGCCGTCATGATCTCGCCTACCGGCGTATCGGTGGCCGAGCGGCCTTCCAGCACCACTTTGCGGGCATAATCTCGCTCGGAAAAAATGCCCTGCACCTGCCCTTCCTCCATGACCAGCAAAGCGCCAATCCGCTTTTGGGCCATCACTTGGAGAGCTTCTACTACCGGCGTATCGGGGCTAATCGCCCATACGTCGTGTCCCTTCGTCTGCAGAATCTGGTTGACGATCATCATATCATCATTCTCCCTGGTTTGTAGTAACGGCTTTAGTCGTTTGACCGCTGAAACGGTTACTACGAACCCCAAGAATCTCTCTAAAAGCCTGCTAATTTGCCCGGACCACCGGTTCCAGTTCGGCCGCCCACTCCAGCAACGTCTCGTCCTCGTACCAGCGGCCGGCCACCTGCAAGCCAAGTGGCAATCCGGCCTCGTTGGCCCCGGCCGGCAGGTTAACGCTCGGCAACCCGCTGTGGGTCCAGGGAAGATTCATCACCGGGTCGCCGGTGCTATCCAGCCCTTCTGGTGCTGGGCCGGGCGCGGCTGGCGTAATCCACAAATCCAGGCCCTGCTCATCCATCAGCATGATCAGCTCCTGCCGCAAGCGCCGCCGGCCGGTGAGGGCTTCGGCCAGATCACCCACCGCGACAGGCCGGCCACGCCGGATCAAATCGGCCGTCCGCTGGTGGTACAGCTCGCTGTAGTTGGCAAACCAATCGGCGTGAACCTGGGCAGCCTCGGCCGCGACGATCAAATTATGGCGGACGACGATCTCGTCAAAATCAGGCATGGTCGGCGACCGCCGGATTACACAACCGGCCTCGGCCAGCCGCTGGCAGGTGGCCTCAAAATGGGCCAGCCCCTCGGCCGAAGCCCGTTCCAGGTAGGGGCCTTCCGGCACGCCCAGGACCGGCCGTCGCCCGGTGATGGCCAGGTGCCAGTCCGGGCACAAAATACTGGCCACCAGCTCGGCCCCGGCCACCCCGGCCGTAAAAACGCCGACGTGGTCCAGCGACGGCGCCAGCGGGATGACGCCGGCCCGGGTCACCCGGTCGTAGCTCGGTTTATAGCCGACCACACCGCAAAACGAGGCCGGCCGGATGATCGAGCCAATAGTCTGGGTCCCCAAAGCAATCGGACAAAGATTAGCAGCTACGGCCGCGGCTGAACCGCTGCTGGAGCCGCCGGGCGTGTGAGTCAGACAATGGGGGTTACGGGTTGGTCCTGGGCCAAAGTAGGCAAACTCGGTCGAGACCGTCTTGCCCAAAATCAAGGCTCCGGCCTCTTTCAGCAGCGTGACGCTGCGCGCTTCCGGCCCGCGCAGCACCTCCGGCGGCAGGCTGCTGCCACCCCGCGTTTCAAAACCTTTTGCGTGGAAGATATCCTTTACCCCCACGGGAATGCCAAAGAGCGGCGGCCGGGTCAGGGGTTGCGGGTAATGGTCGAGCAACTGTTGCGCCTCGCGGCGCAGCCGGTCAAACCGCCCCTCCTCCGGTAAAAAAGAGTGTACCTCCGGTTCACGTTGCTGAAAAAGGGCTTCCAGTTGGTCCAGGTAATTGAACAGGGGAATTTCGCCCGAACGCAGACCGTTCACCAGCGGCAAGAGGGGCAAGGTGACCGGCAACCCGTTCATGTGGCCCCCGGGCGGTCACCCTGTAGCATGGCGGCTGCTAGCGTTACCGCATCCACGATGTGCTGGTAGCCAGTACAGCGACACAAATTACCGGAAATAGCCTCCCGAATTTCTGCTTCGCTGGGTGCAGGGTTTTCCTCCAGGAAAGGAATGAGCGTCATGAGAAAACCAGGGGTGCAAAAGCCACACTGCAAGCCGTGAGCCTCCCAAAAAGCGCGCTGGAGGGGATGCAGGTGGCCGGCGTCGGCCGCGTCGCGCACCGGGCCGCTGGCCAGCCCTTCGACCGTGGTAATAGTGTGGCCGTTGGCCTGCACGGCCAGCATAATGCACGAACGAGCTGACTGGCCGTCAAACAAAATGGTGCAGGCCCCACAGACGCCGTGTTCACAGCCGACGTGAGTGCCGGTCAGGCCCAGTTCGTGGCGCAGGAAATCAGACAGCAACAGGCGCGGCTCAACCTGTAGTTGGTACGGTTTGCCATTGACGGTGACGGTGATGCTATGCACGCGCTCTGTCATCCTTCGCTTATCCACGCTATCCGACCCCGCAGGTTTCCGAGGGCACGTTTCGTGCCCCGCACGCTTCGTGCCCCAACTTGCAGGGTCTCTTTAACGCAGACTCCTATGATCTCACCCGCCCCACGGCCGTTTCCAACGCCCGCCGGGTGAGCACCCGGGCCAGGTGGCGCAGGTAAGCGGCCGAGGCGTGGATGTCGCCGCCAGGGTTAATTTCCTTTTCCACCGCCACCTCGGCCGCGGCCGCAAACCGTTCCGGCGATGGTTCCTCTCCTACCAGTGTCGTCGCCGCCTGGCGGGCATTCACCGGGGTTTCGCCGGCGTTCAGGTAGACCAGCCGCGCCTGGCGACAAACGCCGTTCTCGTCCAGCGTCAGCAGTGCAGCCACGCCCAACAGCGCGTAATCTCCCCGGCGGCGGGCAAACTCGACGAAGGCCCAGCCGGTGCGGGGCGGCCGCGGTGGGACGGCCACCTCCACCAGGACCTCCTCCGGCGCCAGGGCTGTGGTAAAGAGTCCCTGGAAGAATTCCCCGGCCGCTACCCACCGTTCACCGGCCGCGCTTTGCAGCCGGAAACGGCCATCCAGAGCAACCATAATCACCGGCAACTCGGCCGCCGGGTCGGCGTGGGCCAGGCTGCCGCCCAGCGTGCCCCGGTTGCGAATTTGCACGTGGGCCACGTGCGGCATCGTCTCGTGCAGCAGCGGCGCGACCTCGGCCACCACTGGGTCTCGCTCCAGCCGGCGCTGCCGGGTCATCGCTCCCAGGCGCAGGCCGCCGTCGCTCGCCCGGCGAATAGTCGCCAGCTCGGGAATGCGATCCAGATCCACCAGCAGACCTGGCTGCACCAGCCGGAAGTTCATAGCCGGCACCAGGCTCTGGCCGCCGGCCAGCACCTTGGCCTCACCGCCTTTTTCGGCCAGAATGTGGAGGGCTTCACGCAAAGAATTGGGGGCGATATATTCAAAAGGCGCTGGCTTCATGGACCGGTTTCTTCCCTGCGGCGGTAAGTGGTGAAAAGTTAGAGTTAGAGTTAGAGTTGATTACTCTAACTCTTGCGGTAAGGTGAAAAAATTATCTTGCAATCCAGATAAGTTGTCAACTTGAGAGGACTATGCGCCAGGTCAGCATCGTCGGGATCGGCCAGCTTCCGGTCCAGAAAGCCCATAGCCAAAGCCTGCGCCAGCTTGGGGCCACGGCCGTGCGTCTGGCCTTGGCCGATGCCGGCGTCACGAAATTAGATGCTCTATACAGCGCTAACATGCTGGCCGACGAATTACAGGGCCAGAAACACCTGGCCGCGCTCATTGCCGACGAGGCCGGGCTGGCCGGTGTGGAAGCGCTGGAGGTTGGCGCGGCCACGGCTGCCGGCGCGGCCGCCCTGCGGATGGGCATTCTGGCCGTGGCCGGCGGCACGGCCGACGTGGTGGGCGTCGTCGGCGTGGAAAAGATGAGCGGCGGGGCAGCTACCCCCATTCTGGCCAAGGCCCTTGACGCCGAGCAGGAAGTGCCCGGTGGCGCTACCCTACTTAGCCAGAACGCCCGGCTGATGCAGCTTTACCTCGACCGCTACCGGCCGCCGGCCGAAGCCCTGGCCCATTTTTCGGTCAACGCCCACGCCAACGCCGCCGGCAACCCCTACGCCCTCTTCCGCGACCGCCACGTTACCGTTCAGGACGTCCTCGCCTCGCGCCTGGTCTCCCCACCCATCCGTCTGCTCGACTCCTCGCCCATTTGCGATGGCGCGGCCGCCGTCGTCCTGGCAGCGACTGAACTGGCCGGCCGCCTCACCCGTCACCCCGTCCACATTCTGGCATCCAGCGCCGCCACCGACCGCTTCCGCCTGGCCGACCGGCCGGACCCTCTGGCCCTGGCCGCCGCCGGCCGCTCCGTGGCCGCCGCTTTCGCCCAGGCCGGTCTTTCCCCGGCCGACGTAGACCTGTTCGAGGCCCACGACGCCTTCACCATCATGGCCTGCCTCTCCCTGGAAGCGGCCGGCTTTGTCCCGCCCGGCCAGGGCTGGCGGCTGGCCGTGGCTGGCGAGATTGGCTTGCCCGGCCGCATTCCCCTCTCCACCATGGGCGGCCTCAAAGCGCGCGGCCATCCCATCGGCGCCACCGCTCTCTACCAGGTCGGCGAAATCGTCCTCCAGCTCACCGGCCGGGCCGGCCCCTGCCAGGTCCCCAACGCCCGCCTGGCCCTCATGCAAAGCGTCGGCGGCGCAGCCACCACCGTCATCACTCACATTTTTGGCGCATAAGGAATTTGACGCAAAGGCGCAGAGATTTCCAAATGCAAAAAGCAAAACCTTGTGTTCTCTGTGATTCTCTGTGTCTCCTCTGTGCCCTCTGTGTTCCCACCTCGCAACAATTTCTTAACAATTTGTCCAAAAGTTCTCTACATCTTTTACTTACAATACCCCTCTGTCACACCATAACACTTAAAAGTCGAGGATGTTTAACGATGAAAAAACAAATTTGGACATTACTTGGTTTATTGATACTGGCCTCCCTGGCCGCCGGCTGTGCCCTGCTGCAAGCGCCGGAAGTGGCCAGCGGCCCCCTGGAAGCAATTCCCGTACAAATTGCAACACCGGCCGCGACCACCGCCACCGCCCCAGAAACGGCCACCGAAACAGACGGTGGCCCGGCCGACGCCGTAGAGAACACCAGCGCGGTGCAGGTTTATCAGATCAACCAGGCCGGCTCCCAGGTCCGCTTTGAGCTGGACGAGGACCTGCGCAGCCAGCGCCAGACAGTCGTGGGAACCGGCACCCAGATCGCCGGCGAAATTGCCCTCAACCTGGACGATTTGTCCACCACCCAGGTCGGCGTCATTCAAATCAACGCCCGCTCCCTGGCCACCGACAACAACATGCGTAATCGGGCCATCAACAACTGGATTCTGGAAACGAACCAGTACGAATTGATCACCTTCACCCCCACGGCTGTCGAAGGCCTCCCCACCAGCGCCACTGTTGGCCAGGAAGTCACCTTCACCATTGCCGGCGACCTGACCATTCGCGACGTAACCCAACCCGTCGTCTTTACCGTCGTCGCCACCGCTACCTCTGACGCTCAACTAACCGGCACGGCCAGCGCCGTCGTCAACCGTGGCGACTTCGGCCTGACCATCCCCAGCGTCCCCAACGTCGCCAACGTCGAAGAAACAGTCGAACTCACCATTGACTTCGTCGCCAACGCCGTATAAGGCGCGTCTCATCTGACGCAAAGACGCCAAGGCGCAAAGAATTAATTATCCTTGGCGTCTTTGCGCCTTTGCGTCAAAAACCTTAGGAATATTTCCGGCAAACACCAGAAGGAGCCAGCCGATCACTCCTCCTAGACTCAACAACCGGCCGGCGGCAAAACTACTAGACGTAAAAGAAAAAATAATCTCGTGCTCCCCGGCCGGGACCATCACCCCCCGAAAGAGGCCATCAGCCTGGTAGGTAGCGGCCAGTTGCCCGTCAACCGTGGCCTGCCAGCCGGGATACCAGGCGTCGGTCAGGAGCAATAGCCCGGCCGCCTCGCTCTCTACCTGGACCACCACCCGCTCCGGCTCGTAATTCAGCACCTGGGCCGTGCCGCCCGTCACAGGACCATCCCCCGGTAACGGCCCGTCGCCCACCAGCACGGCCGTCCGCGCCGGGTCAAAGCCACTGGCCCGCATCGCTTCCACGCTCGACGCCACGTCCGGCCGGTATTCCCACTCGTAGACCAGGAAAGCGCGCGGCAGCGCGTCCAGGTTCTCGTAAATCTTCACGTCGCCCGAATGGATCAGCCGGTAATTGCCGGCCACCAGCGACTGGAACGTGCCGTCCCGCTCGTTGACCAGCGTCAGCCCGTGAATACGCCACTCCCCGCTCCCGGCCGCCTGCAAGGTAACCGTCTCAGCCACCGCCACCGGCAAAACCTGGCGCGGCCCCGGCTCCGGCCAGCCGGCCCGCAGCAGCCCGCTGTCAATGGCCACCGGCGCAATCGTCCACGTCTTGCCGTTCCCGGCCGTCACTTCCACCGTCCCCACCTGCCCCTCGGCGATCAAAACCAGCGCCGTGGCCGGGAAATCGGGTACGTAGCCTACTGTTAACCGTTCCCCGGCCGCCAGCGTCGCCGGGTGCTGCAAATCAAAATAGGCGCTCTGCCCCTCGCCAATCTCCCGCCACGTATCCCCCACCTTGTCCGTCACCAGGTAGCGGACGTTAAACAGGTCCAGCCAGCGTCCCTCCGGCACGGCCGGCAGGTGCTCCCGCAGCCGGCCGTCCGTCGTCTCCACCCCCTCCGGCAAAATCAGGCTCGTCAGCGCCGTGTAACTCCGCAGCGGCAGAATACCCCCGTCAAAGCCGTCCACCGCCGGCAACTCGTAAGCCAGCGGCAAATTGGGGGCAATAATCTCCTTCTCCTTGATAGCCACTGTGTAATCGTACAGCGCCTCGGCCGGCAGTTGGCCGGCATAAATACTGTTAATCTCCGCCTGGTCGCCAGGGTCAAAGAAAATCTCCGACAGGCTCAGGAAACGGCCCGGCGGTTGGGGGCAACTTCCATCAGTGGGTAAAACCGGCTGCCCGCAAGCCGCCTCGGCCATCAACCGCGCCACCGCCGGCCGCAGGTCAAAGTAAGCCTCCGGCGTCGTCAGGCCGTTGTAAGGCAAACTCCGCGAAGCCAGCCACAGCGCCCCCAGAGCCAAAATTCCGACGCCAAGACGCCAAGACGCAAAGTTCAAAATTTCTTTGCGTCTTGGCGTCTTGGCGTCAAAAAATAACAAACTACCACCCAACCCCAGCTCCACCACCCAGCCAACCACTGTCAGCGCTGCTGGCCACTCGGCCGGCGCCTCCGGCCCCACCGGCGCCCACCGCGCCAGCGGCACAGCCACAAACCCCCACACCATCAACCCAACCAGGAACACCGTCCCGACCAGCAGAGGGGGCGAGAGGGAGAGGGGGAGACGCCGTATCTCCGGTCCCCCCCGCTCGTAGAGCGACCCTCCCCTTGTCTCCTCTGCCCCCCTGCCCCCCTGCCCTCTCTGCCACCCCACCCCCGCCAGCAGCGCCGTGCCCAGGGCAAACAGCGCCAGCCAGCGCGCCGGAGCGCGAAAGAGGTCAAAGCCGGGCAACTGCACCAGCAGGTACGACAGCGGATTAAAGCGGCCGAGCGCCAGAAAGAAGCCAACCACAGCCAGGACCACAAACGGCCGCACCACCGGCTCCGCTCGCCAGCGCCAAGCCCCAACAAAAACCAGCAACCAACCCGTCAGCGGCAAAAAGGCCACGTACTCACTAAACAGCGACTGCCCGTAACCCGGTAACAACGAGCGCGTCAGCAACAGCGGGTGCAAAGAGAAAGACAGCGCCTCATTAACCAGCAGCCCTCCCTGCCGGCTCGAATACCGCGCCAATTCCAGCGCCGGCAACAACTGCCCCCCCACCATCGCCAGCGCCAGCACCCCTCCCAAGAACAACGGGAAAAAATAAAACATGACACGTGACACCTGATACCTGCCCCCTGCCCCCTGCTCCCCTGCTCCCCTGCCCCCCTGCCATTTGACACCTGACACCTGATACCTGACACGTGACACCACCCACACCCCCACCCCTACCGCGCTAATAAACGCCGTCTGCGTATGCCCGGCCAGCAATTGCAGCGCAAACAGAGCCGCCACGGCCGCCGCTACTCGAGCCACCATTCGCCACTCCTGTTGCCCTTGCCAGGAACCCAGGGCCACAAAAAACCACGGCAGCCAGGCCAGCCCCTCCAACTGGTTCACGTGCTCCACCTGGGCCGTCAGGTAGCCGCCCAGGGCGAAAAGCCCAGCTGCCAGCCACGCCGCCGGCCGGCCCAGCCCCAGGCAGCGCCGGCCGGCCAGGTACGTTCCCGCCCCGGCAATCAACAGGTGCAGCAAAATGGCCACACTGGCCGCGTATGGCGCCGGCAACAGCCACCACAGCGGCCAGTTGAGCGGGTAAAAAAAGCCGGCCTGGCTGTTGGCCAGGAACGGCGCGCCCATAAACAGGTACGGGTTCCACAGCGGTATTCGGCCGGCCCGCAGCGCCCCGGCCGCCGCCTGCCAGTAAGGATAAAAGTAGAGAAATGTATCCCCCCGGGCCAGGATCAGGTTGCTGAAAGCCATCTTCTGAAAAAAGAGACCCACCAGCGCCACAAGCGCCACCCCCGGAGCCACCGCCCGCCACACCCCTCGCCCGCTCACCGCCCCCTCCCAAAAAATTCAATCTTTGCGCGAACTTTGGCAGGCCAAAGTCTGCGCCTTTGCATTAAATTCTCTTCAAGCACAATGCGATACAGCGTCAGCGGCGGCCGGCCATCCGTCGGCCAGACACTCTGCACCGGCTCCAACCGGAAGCCGGCCGCAACCACCGCCCGCTGCACCGGCCGGGCCGCCGGCAAATCAGGCAGGGCCAGGTAGCGTGGAGCGCCGTCCCGGCCGAAGACGGCCAGGTCCTCGACCAGGGCGGCCGGATTGGCAAACCAGCTCACAAAGACGTGCCGGTCAAAGAAGTGATAACGCCACTGCCAGCTATACCAGTGGTCGTAGAGGACCGTGCCGTAGGGAGCGTCGGCCAGAACGGCCGCCAGTTGGCCCACCCCATTGTCGGCCGCCGGCTGCCCACCCACCGGGAAACCGCCGGCCCGCGCCGCCAGCACAGCCAGCCCCTGCACCGCCAGCAGAGCCGTTAGCAGCAGGCCCACCAGTCGCCCTGGCGTCAGCCAGGCCACCACCGGCCGGGGCACGGCCGGCCAGCCAAAAGCCAGCAGTCGGGCCAGGAAGCGGCTCAAGACCAGCCCGGCCAGCGGCGCAGCCGGCAGCACGTAGCGATCCCACACCGGCACAGCCAGGAACCAGTGCAGCAGAAAATAACCGGCCAGGTAGACGACCAGAAGCTGGTCCACGGCCGTCGGCCGGTCCTGGTCGCTAATCAACAAGGCCAGGAACGGCGGCAGGGCCAGCAGAATAAAAAAGCCCAGCACCGGCGATCCCAGCAGCGTCCCCCACACCTGCCCCCAGGCGCCCAGACGCGGCCACAGCTCCCACGACCAGGCCGGCCGCACCCCACCATAACCGGTCCACTGCGCCTGCCACAGCGTGAACCCGCCGCTCCGGGCCGCCTCCCACAGCAGCACGGCCAGCACAGGCAACACCACCCCGGCCGCCCAGCGTCCCCAGGCTCGCCGCTGCCAGCCGGCCAGCACCGCCAGCCCAGCCAGCAACGGCCAGAACAGCCAGGCCTGGTGCTTGGTGGCCACTGCCAGCCCAAAGAATAAACCGGCCAGGAACGAGCGGCCGGCGGTCGTCGCCAGCAGCGCCGCCACCAGGAAGGCTGTCAGCAGCGGGTCGGTAAAAGCCGTGGCGCTGAACTGGATGGCCAGCGGTGAAAAAGCGACCAAAGCTGCCGCCAGGATGGCCGTCACTTCGTCTCGGTACAACTGCCAGGCCAGCCGGCCGGTGAGAGAAATCAACGCCACTGAAGCGATCAGATTAGGCCAGCGCGCCGCCCATTCCACCGGTCCTGACAGCGGGTAAAACAGCGCCTGCAAATAAAAAAGGAGCGGTGGCTTGTCCACAACTTGGCCCTGCAACAACGGATCGCGCCACACTGCAATCAGTCTGGCCCAGGTCGCAAAGAGCGCCTCGTCGCTATGAAAGCTGTTGGCAAACAGACCGTGCCAGCGCACGGCCGCCCCCGCCCACACCAATGCTCCAAGCCACCATTTGCCCTGACGCGACATACCAGCGCCAGTATAACTTAATAGTTTTCGTTGTCAACGAAAACTAATTGCAGTATTATTTCACTATGACTGAAAGCTCTTGGAAAGAGAAGTGGACTAAAGAACAAATCAAGGTCATGCTGTCGGAACAATTCCAGGCTTTTTGGCAGCTCGATCCAGGAATCGAGCGGACGCAGTTAGCCGAGATCGAGCGCGCCGCCGCCCCGCCTCACGCCGTGACGATCTCCGGCCTACGGCGGGTCGGCAAATCCACGCTGCTGGCCCAACTGGCTCATCGTCTGGGTGAGAATCATTTCTACTATGTGAACTTCGAGGACGATCGTCTCCTGGGTTTTCAAGCTGAGGATGCCAATGATTTGTATCAGGCGCTGCTTGAACTTTTCGGCGAACGCAAGGTCTTTGTGATTGACGAGGTACAGAATATTCCAGGATGGGAACATTTCGTTCGTCGCTTTTTAGATATGGGATTCAAGTTTTATATCACCGGATCGAACGCTTCCTTGCTCAGCCGCGAATTAGGCAGCCGGCTAACCGGCCGCTATGTGCCAGTTGAATTATTCCCTTTTTCATTTAGAGAATTTTTGGAGTTCCGGCAACTTCCTTTCCCCGATCTAAACCGCCCGACGACCATTGATTTGGCCCGTTTACAGCAATCTCTAGACGAGTATTTGCATCTGGGTGGTATCCCTGATCCCTTGAAGTACCCCGAACTCCCTTTGCTCCGCACCCTCTATGATGATGTCCTCTATCGGGATATTGCCACACGCTATCGTATTGAGGAAGTCCGGGCGCTAAAAGAGTTAGCTTTCTACTTGATGAGCAACCCGACCGGACAGGTTTCGTTCAATAAACTCAAAGACCAATTCCACCTGGGAAGCGTCAATACCATCAAGAATTACATTGAATATTTAGAGAATAGCTGGCTGATTTTTACCTTAAACGTATATGACTACTCTATTAAGCGCCAGCAGATTGCAGCCAAGAAAATCTATCCGATTGACACGGGTCTGGCCCGTGCCATAGGGTTTTCTTTCTCACCTAATACAGGCAAGCTTCGCGAAACCGCGGCCTTTTTGGCGCTCAGGCGGCACACGAAGGAGATTTACTATTACACTACTCCAACCGGGTATGAGGTAGATTTCTACCTGCCTGAATCGCGACAATTAATTCAGGTCACGCAGCATCTGGACAATCCGGCAACACGCGAGCGTGAACTTCGGGCGCTCACGGATGCAATGCACTCCCTTAAGATAGAGAAGAGCTTGATCTTGACGGATGCCAATGCCAACCCCATCGAGGAAAACGGCGGCACCATCACGATTCGTTCGCTCGCTGAATGGTTACTGGAAGATTCATAATATGAAAGAGCAACACCGGCCGATCAAGAATCTCATCATTGACATGGACGGCGTCCTCTGGCGGGGCGACACCCCCATGCCGGGGCTGGCCGATTTTTTTGCCACCCTGCGTCAACTGCGCATCAGCTTTATCCTGGCCACCAACAACGCCACCCTGACCCCAGACCAATACGTACACAAGCTGGCCCGTTTTGGCGTCCAGCTTTCGGCCGGCCGCATCCTCAACTCGGCCGAGGCCACCGCCGCTCACCTGGCCCAACACTACCCGCCCGGAACGCCAATCCTGGCCATTGGCGAAGATGGCCTGCGCCAGGCCCTGGCCAACCACGGCTTCACCGTCGTCCACCGCCTGTCGGCCCTGGCCGCAACCGTCGCCAACGGGCAGCCCCAGGCAGTCGTCGCCGGCCTGGATCGCCACTTCTGCTACGACGATCTGGCCGCCGCTGCCCTCCTGGTGGCTGGCGGCGCCCCTTTCTTTGGCACTAACCCCGATCCGTCGCTCCCCACCGAGCAAGGCCTGCTGCCTGGCGCCGGGGCCATCCTGGCTGCCATCACCGCCACTACCGGCGTCCGGCCGACCATTATCGGCAAGCCCGGTCGGGGGCTATACGACGAGGCCCTGCGCCGCCTGGGCGGCGTCCCGACCGATACGGCCGCCGTCGGCGACCGGCTGGACACCGACATTGCCGGTGGCCTGGCCGCCGGGCTACGAACGATTCTTTTGCTCAGCGGTGTCTCCCGCCGCGAAGAAATTGCCACCGCCAGCGTCCAGCCTGACTGGGTCTTCGACCACCTGGCGGCCTTCACTGCCGCGTTAAAGGCCGGTCTCCCATGACGCCGCTCTTTATCGTCGGCGCCCCCCGGAGTGGCACGACCCTGCAATGGACAAATTGATTAATTTATACGACCTGACTTTTGACGAACTGGCCCAACTGGTGGCTGAGTTGGGCCAGCCGGCCTACCGGGCCAGGCAGCTTTGGACCTGGCTTTACCAGGATCTGGCCGCCGATTTTGCCGGCATGACCAACCTGCCCCGCGACTTCCGGGAAAAGCTGGCCGAAGTCGCCACGCTTGGCCTGGAGCAACCGGTGCTGGAACAGCGCTCCAGCGACGGGCAAACGAAAAAGGTTCTCTTCCGGCTGCCCGACGGCAACTTTATCGAGACGGTGCTGATGCGCTACGAAAAGCGGCGCACCCTATGCATCAGCAGCCAGGCCGGCTGCGCCATGGGTTGCGTCTTTTGCGCCACCGGCCAGATGGGCTTTATGCGCAACCTGAGCGTGGGTGAGATTGTGGGCCAGGTCATTTACCTGGCCCGCGAGCTGGCGGCCGAAGGCCAGCGAGTAACCAACATTGTCGTCATGGGCATGGGCGAGCCGCTCCACAATTACCGTAACACCCTGGCTGCCGTAGACATTCTCACCGATAGCCGGGGTTTCAATCTGGGGGCGCGCAAAATCACTATTTCCACCGTCGGCCTGGTGCCGGCCATTCGCCGCTACGCCGACGAGCAGCGCCAGACACCGCTGGCCATCTCCCTCCACGCCGCCACCGACGAGGAGCGGGACCGGCTACTCCCCGTCAACCGCCGCTGGCCCATTGCCGAGTTGATAGACGCCGCCCGTTATTACGTCGCCAAGACCGGCCGGCGCATTACCTTTGAGTGGGCGCTGATTGAAGGAGAAAACGACACCATTGAACAGGCCCAGGCGCTCGGCCGGCTGCTCCAGGGGCTACTCTGCCACGTCAACCTCATCCCCCTCAACCCCACGGCCGGCTACGGTGGGCAGCCCTCCTCGCGCGAGCGAGTGGCCGCCTTCCAGGCTGAGTTGGCTAAATATGGCGTCACCAGCACCATCAGGGTGCGGCGCGGTATTGACATCCAGGCCGGCTGCGGCCAACTGCGCGACCGCGCCATCCAAGAATTAACGCCAAGAAGCCAAGAGTAACCATCGCTTTGGGGTCATCAGTTATTAGTCGAGCGTCCAATAACCAATAACCCAAAAATCTTTGCGCTTTTGCGTCAAAAATATCAACGCAGAATCCCTAGAGGATCTAAAAGCGTATTGAAGTAGCGAATCTCAAAGTGGAGGTGGGGGCCGGAGGAACGGCCGGTATTGCCCGACGCGCCAATCGTATTTCCCTGGTAGACAATCTGCCCCGGGACCACGTAGACGCTGGATAGGTGGCCGTAATAAGTCTCGTAGCCGTTGCCGTGGTTGACGACGATCAGGTTGCCGTAGCCGTAAACGTTCCAGCCCGCCCAGGTGACGGTCCCGGTGTCCGCGGCGACCACGGCCGAGCCTTCCGGCAGGCCAATGTCAATCGCCTGGTGGCCGTACCAGTAATACTGAGTGATCCGGCGGTAGCCAACCGGCCAGATAAACGTGCCTGTGCCCTGGATGAGGGGAGCAATACCGGAGCCGGTGGAATCGGACGTGGGCGGCAGGGACGGCGCAGTCCAGACAAACAGTTCGCGTACCGCGCCCGGCACCAGGATTTGCGTGCCCGGGTAGAGGCGGTAGGGGAACTCCAGGTTATTCGGCTCATAGGCGATAATATCTTCGGCCGGAATGCCGTACTGGCCCACCAGGGCCTCTAACGTATCCCCTTCCTGAACGTCATGCAGAACGCCATCTATCGGCAAGATGGTCAGCACCGTCCCTGTTTGCAGGGCGCTAGACTCTTCGCTCAAGAATGGGTTGCCACCTAGAAGCGTTTCCGGTTCGATGTTAAATTGTTCGGCAATGCCGTTGGGTGTGTCGCCTGCCTCGACGGTATAGGTGATCAGGTTATGTTCCGGCTGTTGGCCCTGGTAAGTAAAGGGGTTCAGATTCGGGGACAGGCTGTTGTTGATCAGGACAGGCACGCCCGACAGATCTATCACCGCTTCGGCCGGCGCCGGCCCGGTGGGTGCAACGGCCAACGCTGCTGTGGCCGGCGCGGCCAGACCTTCGGCCGGCAACGGTTCGCTCTCCAGGTCCACGTTAAAAAGGCCGCCGGCCGCCATAATCCGGCCGCCGATAAACAACAATAGCGCCACCACAAGTAGCACCAGGTGGCCCCCATACCGCTGCCACAGACTGTCCTGCTCTTTCATGGAACTCTACCGCCAAGCACGGGGGCGGATGCTATCATAAAGCCGGGGAATGGCAAAAAGCAGGCAACAGGCGTCGCCCGCCTTCTAAGCGTTGGCTAATTTTCTATTGTCGGGAGCAGCCCTTATTACATCATATCCCGGGTCAGCGTTTCCAGGAATTCGTAGTTATTCCGCGTTTCCCGCATCCGCTGCAGAACGGCCCCTGTAGCGCTGGTAATATCGTAGCCGGGCGTATCCATCAGGTGGGCCAGCATACGGCGCATCGTGTAGACCCGTTGCAGTTCGTCACCGGAGAGCAACAGCTCTTCGCGGCGGGTGCTGGACCGCTCAATGTCGTAGGCCGGGAAGATACGCCGCTCCTGCATCCGCCGGCTAAGGACGAGTTCCATGTTGCCCGTTCCCTTGAACTCCTCGTAAATGACGTCGTCCATGCGGCTGCCGGTGTCTACCAGGCAGGTAGCAATGATCGTCAAACTGCCACCTTCCTCGATGTTCCGGGCCGCGCCAAAGAAGCGCTTGGGCGGGTAGAGGGCCGAGGGGTCCAGACCACCGGACAGAGTCCGGCCACTGGGCTGGACGGTGAGGTTGTAGGCGCGGGCCAGCCGGGTGATGGAGTCCAATAGGATGACCACATCCCGGCCGGATTCGACCAGGCGCTTGGCCCGCTCCAGGGCCATTTCGGCCACCCGGCAGTGCTGCTTCACCGGCTCGTCAAAGGTCGAGCTAATCACCTCGCCCTCGACCGACCGCTGAATGTCGGTCACCTCTTCCGGCCGCTCGCCAACCAGGGCCACCATCAGGTGCAGATCAGAATAATTGACGGTAATGCCGTTGGCAATATCCTTCAGCACCGTGGTTTTACCGGCCTTGGGCGGCGAAACGATGAGACCACGCTGCCCCCGGCCGATGGGAGCAACCAGGTCCAGCAGGCGCGTCGAGAGAATATTGGGCTGAGTCTCCAGCTTGATCTTCTCAAGAGGGAAAATCGGGGTGAGCGACTCAAAGGTCGGCCGCTGCTTGGCAATCTCCGGGTCCATGGCATTGACCGATTCCACCCGCAGCAGGCTATAGTACTTCTCGTTGTCCTTAGGAATCCGAACTTGGCCAAAAACCATGTCGCCCGTTCGCAATCCCAGACGGCGGATCTGCGAATTGGACACGTAAATGTCCTGGGAACCTGGCAAATAGCTGTTGGTGCGCAGGAAGCCCATCGTTTGCTTGTCATCTTCGACAATTTCCAGGACGCCACCGCGAAATTCCAGCCCCTGTGACTTGGCCTGGGTGCGCATGAGTTCAAGGATCAACTCCTGCTTCTTCATTGTGCTGAAGCCGGAAACGTCCATTTCCCGGGCCATATCCCTTAATTCGTTTAATTTTAAGGATTCAAGTCTTGAAAAATCCATTTGGTAATCTCCAACCTGGCATGCTTTGCATGAAAAGCCAGGCGCTTATTTTAGGTTTAGTTGTCAGCAATTGGTGAACTTTTATTCCACCCCATTATAGGTACAACAATGCAGTCCTGGTTGCTTTGACTGGCATTTTGGAAAACTATTTGGGGGTGGGCTGCCAGGTAGACGTTCTACTGAGTTTGCTACCGTTTAGGGGATACTCATCTTGAAAATTACTCTGGGCAACTGTCAGTATAACACGCTAAAAAATAACCGTCAATTAATATTTCGTTAACTCGCCAACTCGCGCAGTCGCGAACTCGCCAACTCACATACTTTTTACCCTTCCTCCTTTGCCATATCATACTCTCGGATAAAAGCTTCAGCCTTTTCAACCAGGGAGCGATTGCCGACAAACATCGGAACGCGCTGGTGCAGGCCCACTGGTTCAATGTCCAGGATCGGCCCCCGGCCGTCAGACGCGTAGCCCCCAGCCTGTTCGACCAGAAAACCTAAGGGGGCCGCCTCGTATAGCAGACGTAGCTTCCCGGTCAGCTTGTTGGCTTCAGCCGGGTACAAAAAGACGCCACCTCGCAACAGGTTGCGGTGAAAATCAGCGACCAGTGAGCCAATGTACCGTTCCGAAAGCGGGCTGACGTCGGAGTCGTCTAGCCCTTGTAGCCAGCGGACATACTTTTGCACCCCCGTGGTCCAGCGGCCGAAGTAAGAGTGATTGACGCTGTAATACCTGGGCGGCTCAGGGATCATAATATCTGGGTGCGAGAGCAGAAATTCGCCAACGTCCGGGTCCAGGGTAAAGCCGTGGACCCCGGCGCCGGTGCTATAAACCAGCATTGTGCTGGAACCATACAAAATATAGCCGGCGGCCACCAGATCCCGGCCCTTCTGCAGGCAATCTTCCAGCCGGCCGCGCGTTTCCCACTCCCGGCAGCGGTAAATGGAGAAAATCGTACCAATACTGACGTTCACGTCAATATTAGACGAACCGTCCAGCGGATCGTAAACAAGCACGTAACGACCCTTGGAAAATTCTTGTGGAATAGGAATAATGTCTTCCCGCTCCTCCGAAGCCATGACACACAGGCGGCCGGTATGGTCACATAGGCGGAAAATAACGTCGTCGGCGAACACGTCCAGCTTCATCTGCTGCTCACCCTGGATATTGACGGAACCAGCCCGGCCGAGAATATCCACCAGGCCGGCCCGCGTGGTTTGGTGGGCAATCACTTTAGCCGCCAGGGCAATGTCGTACAACAGGTTAGTAAAATCTCCCCGGGCGTGGGCCGGCTGATTATCCAGGATAAACCGTTCAATGGTGACAATCTTACGCATTCTCTCCTCTCCTGCGTCCCATTCTCATCACTCAGGTCATAAAGAGCGCCAGGTAATAGGCCATCGTCACCGACCAAACGAGACTATCTATCCGGTCCAGTGCGCCGCCGTGGCCTGGCAACAAGTTGCCCGAATCCTTCACCCCGGCCGTGCGCTTTAGCAACGAGATACCCAGATCGCCGGCCGGACTGATCGCGGAAACCAACAGACCCAAAACAATACCAGCCGCCAGGGATAACTCCAGGTACACGGCCAGCCCGACGGTCACCACTGTGCCCACCACCACCCCACCGACGTACCCTTCAATCGTTTTGTTAGGACTGAGACGCGGCGACAGTTTGTGCCGTCCCATCGTTTTACCCACCACGTAAGCGGCCGAGTCGGCGACCCAGGTACCCACCATCGCCGTCGCCGTCCACTGCGCCGCCATTTCCTCCAGGCCCCGCAAACGAAAAAAGTGGCTACTAATCCAGCCCAGGAAAAAGAGTCCCGTCACGGTAGCCAGCCAGTCTGCCGCTGCCAGGTCCCGCTTTTTAATTTCATACAGCCATAAAGCGTAGATCGTGACAGCGATGAAGCCGGCGACCAGGGCCATGGCCACCCACGCTTCCGGCAGTTGCTGGCTGGCCAGCAATGCTTCCTGGACCTGGGGTGGCAGCAACCATTGGACCACGACCACTGGTAACAACAACCACAGCGGCGTTTGCCAGCCCATTTTTTTGGCCAGTTGGCTGTATTCGATGGTGGCAATAATTAAAAGGGCTGCCAGCGGCAGAAAGTAAAACCAGCCACCCAGGTAGATCAAAAAGAGAACCAGTGGCCCTAACGTAAAAGTAACCAGGGCGCGCTGCAGTAGCATAAAAACGGGTGAGCGTTAGTCAGGATTCATTAGCTTCTGGCAAGCGTCCATAACGTCGCTCTCGCTGGCTGTAATCCAGGAGAGCCTGGTAAAGCGCCTCCCGGCCGAAATCAGGCCAATATTCCGGGGCCGCGTACAACTCCGCGTAAGCCGCCTGCCAGATCAGGAAGTTGCTCACCCGGACCTCGCCACTGGTTCGGATCACCAGGTCAGGGTCAGGCAGGCCGCGTGTAAACAGGTAAGAGCTGAATAGCTCTTCAGTAACCTGCTCTGGGGGAATACCATCGGCAATAATTTGCTGGACGGCGTGCAGAATTTCGGCCCGGCCGCCGTAGTTGAAGGCCACGTTCAGGATCAGGCGCGTATTATTTTTCGTCAACTCGATGGCGCCCAGGACCTTCCTTTGCAGGTGCGGGTCAATGCCGCTCAGGTCACCCAGGTGGTGCAGACACACCCCTTGCGCGTGCAGCTCGTCCAGTTCCTGATCCAGGACGTGAGAGAAAATGCGCATCAGCCCCCTGACCTCGCTTTCCGGCCGGCCCCAATTCTCAGTCGAAAAAGCGTAGATCGTTAAAATCTTGATCCCGAACTCCACACAGGCGTCAATGACCCGCCGCAAATTTTCTACGCCGGCCCGGTGCCCGGCCTGGCGCGGCAGCCCCCGCTTCCTGGCCCACCGGCCGTTGCCGTCCATAATAACGGCCATGTGGGTCGGGACTTTAAGCTTCGATAAATCCAGCGGCGGCTTTTTCTGAACAACCATCAGAACTCTAACTCTCGCTCTAGCTTTCGCTCTCGCTCTACCCTACACTTCCATGATCTCGGCTTCTTTTTGCCGGCCCAATTCGTCAATCTTATCCGTATACTTATTCGTCAACTCTTGCAAATCATCCTGGGCAGTGAAAAACTGGTCTTCCGAGATCATCTTTTCCTCTTTCATCTCGCGCAGGTCGTTCAAGGTATCGCGGCGCACGTTGCGCACAGCAACCTTTGCTTCTTCAACACGCCTGCCCACTTGTCTGCTTAAATCCCGCCGCCGCTCTTCCGTCAACCGGGGGAGGTTCAGGCGGATAATTTTGCCATCGTTGTTGGGCATAATGCCCAGGTCCGACTTGAGAATCGCTTTCTCAATGGCCGAAAGGGCATTTTGATCGTACGGTCGGATGGCCAGTTGTTGCGGTTCAGGCACGGAAATCGAGGCCACCTGGTTGAGGGGCATCTGTACCCCGTACAGTTCCACCTCTAGCCGATCCAGCAGGTGCGGTGAGGCCCGGCCGGTCCGGAAACTGTGCAGGTCAGCTTCCAATGCGCCCACAGCGCCCCGCATCCGACTTTCAGCGTCTTGCAACAGTTCACGAATCATCAGACCCTCCGTATGAGCTAAGGGCGGCGACGCCAGGCCCCTACTTGTTGTGAATGACCGTACCCACCGTCTCGCCCTGGACAAGTTTTTCCACGCTCCCCTCTTGCCACAGATTCAAGACGACGATAGGTAAATTATTCTCCATACACAGCGAGATAGCCGTGCTGTCCATGACCCGGAGACGCATATTTAAAGCATCAATGTAAGACAGTTCGTGAAAGCGCCTGGCGTCGGGGTTTTTCTTGGGATCGTCGTCGTAAACGGCGTCCACCTTGGTAGCCTTCACCAATATTTCCGCCCCAACTTCCATCGCCCGCAGCGCCCCGGCGGTGTCAGTCGTGAAATAGGGGTTGCCTGTACCGCCACCGATGATCACCACCCGACCCTTTTCCAGATGGCGAATGGCCCGCAAGCGAATGTAGGGCTCGGCCACCGACCGCATCTCGATAGCCGTTTGCACCCGGGTAACAATACCCAACCGTTCCAGGGCATCCTGTAGGGCCAGGGCATTCATGACAGTAGCAATCATACCCATGTGGTCGGCCGTTGCCTGCTCCATCCCCTGGGCCACACCTTCTGAACCCCGCCACAGGTTGCCCGCGCCAATGACAATGGCAACTTGAACTCCCAAATCATAAACCCGCTTGACGATCTCGGCAACTTCCCCGGCCCGGTTGGGGTCAATACCGAATCCACCTGGCCCGGCCAGCGCTTCACCACCCACCTTCAGCAAGACACGCGAATAGCGCAAATTGGACATACCCTCTTCCCAGGTAGGGGCACGATGCATCGTGCCCCTAAAGCAACAGGGGCGAGAAAATCTCGCCCCTGTTGTCATGAAAGCCCTTCTCCCAACTCGTACCGTGCAAAGCGGCGCACGACGACGTTTTCGCCCAGGGTACTGATGGCGTTTGCCACCAGGTCTTTGATTTTACTCTTCTCGTCTTTAACGAATGGCTGTTCCAGCAGGCAAATTTCCTCGTAGAACTTGCTCAACCGGCCGCTGACGATCTTGTCGGCAATTTCGGCCGGCTTACCCTCAGCGATAGTCTGGGCTCGTAGCACGTCCATTTCCCGGTCCAACTCCTCCTGGGGCACATCCTCCGGCCGCAGGTAGCGAGGAGACATGGCGGCAATATGCAGCGCCAGGTCGTGGGCCAGACTCTGGAACATCTCGTTCCGGGCCACAAAATCCGTCTCGCAATTCAACTCCAGTATCACACCCACGCGGCTGCCGGGGTGGGCATACACCTCGATGACGCCCTCGCTGGCTTCCCGGTCGGCGCGCTTGGCAGCCCGGGCCAGGCCCTTTTCGCGCAAAGCATCCACAGCTTTTTCAAAGTCACCATCGGAGGCTTCCAAAGCCTTCTTGGCTTCCAGCACGCCCGCTCCAGTTGCCTCGCGCAACTCTTTCACCATCTCCGTTGTAATCTTCATTGTCCCACACCTACTAGAGACACGAACTACCATGCCCCTGCATTATCGTGCGCCTATGCTATCACTCGGCTTCCTCGTCGGACCCGGCTTCCTCGTCGGACCTGACTTCCTCGTCAGATTCGTTTTCGTTCTCGACTTCCGCGCCCTCTTCCGACTCTTTCTCTACTACTTCTTCTTCTGCGAACGCCAGGACTTCCAACTCTTCGCTCACGATCTTGTCTCGGACCCCGTAGGCGCCTTCACGTAGCTTAGCCAGCGTCGCTTCACCCAACAGGCGCTCATCTTCGGCGTCGTCCAGGTCTTCAAAATCATAATCATAGCGGTCGAAGTCGGTGATTTCCTCCTCCACCATTTCCTGGCGTAGCGTCATGCCTTCCATCGCGGCATCGGCTATCTTGCTGGTAATCAGCTTAATAGCCCGGATGGCGTCGTCATTGGAGGGGATAACGTAGTCCACCGGGTCCGGGTCACAGTTGGTGTCTACCATCGCGATCACCGGGATATTGAGGATGTTGGCTTCACGCACGGCCGTCTCCTCGTTGTTAACATCCACCACGTAGAGCATAGCCGGCAAGTTGCGCATCTTCCGAATACCGCCCAGCCGCAGGTTCAGATTCTCGATTTCCCGCTCCAGCGTCAGCCGTTCCTTCTTTTTCAACAGGTCAAACTCGCCGGCATCACGCCGCTCTTCCAGTTTGTTCAGGTATTCGATCCGCTGGCGAATCGTCTGCCAGTTGGTCAGCGTCCCACCCAGCCAGCGGTCGTTGACGAAAGGCTGGCCGGCGCGCGTCCCCTCCCTGGCCACGGTGTCCTGGGCCTGGCGTTTGGTCCCGACAAACAGCACGTAGCCGCCGTTGGCCACGGCGTCGCGCACCACGGTATAGACCTTTTCGATGGTCATCAGTGTCTGCTGCAAATCCAGGATGTGAATGCCGTTGCGCTCAGTAAAGATGAACGGCTTCATCTTCGGGTTCCAACGGCGCGTGCGGTGCCCAAAATGGACACCCGTTTCTAATAGGGCTTTCATTGAAATGACAGCCATGGGGAAAAACTCTCCTTTTTTCTTGTGTTTCAGACTTCCACGCCCTTCAACCCAGACCGGAACTGGCACGGCCCTTAACGGGCGACCCCCTGGCTATTTGGGCAAATAACCGGGAGGCAATGCCAGCACACCCAGCTTGGTCCAGACGTGTGTAAGATATAAACCAACCGGCGCACAATCGTAGAGGCGTGAACCATCGTGCCTCATGCGCCAGGGCATGAATTATAACGAAAGTGATAAATTTCGCAAACGCCGTTTTGGAGGTGACTGGCACTTCCGAAGGCTATCTTCGAGCAACGGTTCCCTGGAAAAATGCCAGTCACCTGAATAGCTAGCTCAAGGCTACTTCCAGCGCGTGAGAATGGTTTCCCGCTGGAACGTCTTCTCGGCTAAGTAAATCAACGCTACGTCCAGCAAGACCAGGACAAGGGCTACCACGACGACCAATTGCCGGTTAAAAACGAGCAGGCCCAGGGACTGGCCCAGCAGGAGCGCAATCACCGGCAGCACCACTACTCCGGCCAATTGCTCCGCCACCCGGGGATCGCTGACCCGCGAAGAGACAATAATGGCCACACAAACGGATAGGAGAGACAGCAGCGGACCGACAAAAAGAACGCCCGCCAGCCACCAGGGGTCCATAAACCGGCCGAAGACCACGTCGTTAGATAGAAACCGGACCCCCACCGCATAGATGGCATAGCCCAGCCAGGTAGCTAAGACGGCCGGAATCACGGCCGCCGCCATCTTACCCAGCAGTAGCTCAATAGTCGTAATCGGCGTCGCCAGCAACGGTTCCAGGCTGCGCATCGTCTTTTCGCCGACAATGCTGTAAGCAGCAATGGTCACCGGAATCATGACCGGCAAGATCATAAACAGCATCGTAAAAGTGCCCAGGAGGTAAAGCTGGATACAATCGCCGTCCGAAATTCCCTCGCAAAATATCTTCAGCGCTTCACCCGGCATCTCGCCGGCAAAAGTCCCGCTGGTGATTTCTTCCTCCTCCAGGTTGGCCGTCGTGATCAACGTAATAAAAGGCAGCGTCACAAACGTCAGCGGCAAAAAAGCCACCGTAAAAAGCACCAGCCGGTTCTTAAACACCTCCGCCCACTCTTTGCCAACAATAGTCTTAATCTTCTCCATCCCTGCCCTCAAGAATTTTGACTGGATTTTAGGTTTTGGATCAGACCAGAAAATCTAAAATCTAAAATCTAAAATTACCTCTGCTCCGGCTCCTGAACCAACTGAAGATAAATATCCTCCAACGAGTGGCGCAACTCGCCGACGAATTGAATCGGCGCCCCGGCCGCCACCAACAGGCGAATCAATTCCGGGTTACGGCTCTCCGGCTCGTCCAGGGCCAATACCAGCTTACTGTCCACCGCCTCCGCCCGCTTCACGTAAGGCAACTGCTCCACTACCCCCAGGTACTCCCCGGCCGGCTGGGCCAGATGAAAGACCACCTGCCGGCCGTACAACTGCCGGCGCAGCCCGGCCGGGGTGTCCACCACCCGCAGGTGGGTCTTAAAAACGGCCACCCGGTCACACAGCCGGTCAGCTTCGTCCAGATTATGAGTACACAGGAAAATCGTCCGCCCCTCGCTGCGCAGGTCGGCAATAAAATCGCGGACCAGCTTGGCCGCCTCCGGGTCCAGCCCGGCCGTCGGCTCGTCCAGGAACAGGATCGGCGGTTCGTGGAGCATCGCCCGGGCAATGGCCAGCTTCTGGCGCATCCCCTTGCTGAACGTGCCGGCCGCCTCCTCTCGCCGCTCCCACAGGCCCAGCAGACGCAGATACTTCTCCACCTGGCCCTCGGTGTCGGCCACCTCGTACAGCCGGGCAAAAATCATCAGGTTGCGCCAGGCGCTCAACCGGTCGTAGAGGCCGGGCGTTTCGGTGAGAATGCCCACCCGGCGGCGAATTTGCTGGTCGTCCTTGCCCAGCCGGTAACCCAGCACAGCCGCCGTGCCGGCCGTGGGCGCAATCAAGCTCGTCAGCAGCCGGACCGTCGTCGTCTTCCCTGCCCCATTCGGCCCCAGGAAACCGAAGACCTCGCCCTCCCCCACCGTCAACGTCAACCGGTCCACGGCCACGTGGTCGCCGAATTTCTTCGTCAGGTTTTCCGTTTGGATCATCTTATCCCTATTATTCAACCGACATACCGGCTCTCATCCAAATTCTCCGCCGTTACCGGCACAGACAGCGGCGCGGCCAGGCCAGGCGCCGGCAACGGTTCCAGCGCCGGCGCCACCGGCTCTGGCTCCTTCAACCAGAACACGATGGCCAGGCACAACAGGGCCGCCAGGCCGATCAGCCCCTCGGTGATATACGGATTCCACGTCTGGCTGGCAAAAACGGCCACTGCATCCAGCACGGCGTGCCAGCCCACGGCCGCCGCCAGCCAGCGCAGCCGCCCGCGGCTGAAAACCTGCAGTACCAATAGCGAGAACGACAGGTGAGCGCCCAAAGTAAAGAGCCGTTCCACCGCCCCCAACAGCGCGTCGTACCAGGGAATGGAGAAGAGCGCGCCTGCCTGTTGCTGCAGCACGGCCAATTCCTGATCATCTAATCCGATAAGGAGCCCATCTACCCAACCGGCCCGGTAGCCAGCCAGGAAAAGAAAGTTGAGCATAAAAAGTAGGCCCAGCAGGATAGATTCCGCGCCGCCGTGTCCGGCGCCCAACATCACCCCCTGGCTCCAGCGCCGCGCCTCAGTCGCCCAATAGCGGTAGACTAGATAGCGAGACACTTCCTCAAACACCCCGGCCGACAGGCCCAGGAAGCCAGCCATGATCGCCAGGCCCGTCGTCTCCGGCAAGCCTTCCAGCAAGCTGGCCACTCCCGGCTGGATGGCCAGGTTAAAGGGAATGTGCCCCACCTGGGAAATAATGAAAGTAGCCGCCCCGATGCCGAACAGCCCCCAGCCCACCGGCCGCCGCCTGGCAATAAACCAGCCCAACGCCACGGGCATGGCGATCATCAACAGCCCATTCAGCGTCAACAGCAGGGTGAGCATACCTGCTTATTGTACACGAATTTGGGGTTGGTAGAGACGTGGCAATGCCACGTCTCTACCTTTTCATCGCCAGAAGGTAAACGACTCCATCACCATCTCCCACACCGCCGCCACGTCCTGGGCCGCCTGAGGGAAGGCCTCGTCCACCGGCGTCAGCGTCAGGTGAAAGATCACCCCGGCAAAGATCGTGTACAACTGGCGAGAGCCGGTCCGTCCGGGCAATCCTTCCAACACAATAGCCGGCTCCCCATCTAGCGTCGTCTCCGTCTGTGTCACTGCCACGTCGGGGAAAGCGCTGATGGCTTCGGCCACGAGCTCGGCCAGCGTCCGGTCACCGGCCGCCCCTTCCACCTGGATCGTCAACGCCGCCTGGACCGGTTCCAGGCTCTGGTCCAGCGCTGGGCCGGACAGCGTCGTCACGTTTTGCTCGTAGATCTCGTTCAAGGAGAAGTAAGAAGGATAAACTAGGCAGTAACCGTGGGCAACGTTGGCGTACGGCGAGCGTTGCTCACCGCCGGCCGGGCACGCCGCGCTCACGCTCTCCATGAAAGACGCGGGTAGGAAAGTAAAGGTGCCGGTAACCGCCTCCCACAACACCTCCACGTCCGGCTTCACGACCGAGAAGGTTGGGTCGGTTGGATAAACAGTCAGATGGTAGACAATATCATTGTAAATGGTGAACAATTGGCGGTTTGCCGTCCGGCCGGGCAGGCCGTCAATCACCTCGGCCGGCTGGCCGCCCAGCGTCGTCTGGCTGCGGGTCAGCGGCAGGTCGGCAAATTCACTGATCGCCTGGTCCACCACCTCAACCAGGCTGCGGCCGCCGGCCGGCCCCTGCCTCACAATGGACAGGCCAGCCTGGAGTGGCTCCAGGCTGGCGTCCTGCGGCGGGCCATAAACAGCCATAATGTTCTCCTCACCGCTCTGCGGCTCCGGGAAAACGTCGCCGATGCGGAAACGGTTCGGGTACTGGAAGCAGTAGCCGCCGTCCACGTTAAAGTAAGGCGACAGCCCCGCCTCGGTCGGCAGGCACTCAGACACAGGATCCACCATGATCGGCTCCTCCGTTTGGGCTACGTTATCCACTGCCAGCTCAAACGTGCCGGTCACGCCGTTGACGTTGACCGTATACGTCCCGGCCGGCAGGCCGGCCACGTCCAGGGGAATCGTCTCTTCAAAGCCCACCAGGATCTGGGTGCAAACGGCCTCGGCCGGGCGCTTGGTCGTAATGGTCACCATAAAGGCATTACCCTCAGGAGTCGTCTGGATCTCGTCAATTTCCGTGCAGCCATCGCCGACGTAGCCCCGGACCAGCACGTGTACCTGGACCGGGAACGATTCCAGGATGAGAATGTCAATATTCTCCACCGTGGCCTGGCCGATGATCACTTCCCCTTCGCCGGCCGGGGTCTCAGTCGCTGCCGGTGTAACTGTCGGGTCGTCAGAGCTAACCGGCTCGTCCGCTCCGACCTGTGTGGCTGTTGCTTGCGCCGGTGCCGGTGTTTCCGTCGGCCCCTGGCCCGCCCCAGGCATACAGGCAGCCAGGATCAATAACAACCCTACAACGGCCGCCAGATAGTTGAATTTTCTCGTGAAACTCATATCGCTAAACCTCCGTTTGCCAAGAGATTAGAGTTTGGAGATGAAACCTGCTCTTCATTCAATCTCTAATCTCCAATCTCCCCAAAGAAAAGACGCCCCCACCGGAACTTTTGTTCCCCCACCCCCGCGCCAGATTATAAACCCTTTCCGGCTGCACCAGTCCAAAATATATCCGAATCAGTATCTCCCCTCTATGTCCCGATACATTGTTCCCCCCCTTCCCTTTCTGCTAAGGTTTAACGTGAAAGAAATGTCTGCTTGCTGCATGACCATATGTTGAGAGGACATAAATGAGGGCAGCCGGCCACGTTTGCAAGTCACTTGTCACTCCCAGACTTGCAGACTGGCAGGCTTGCAAACTCGCAACTTTTTAAGGAGTAAATGGTATGACTACAGATGTTTTAGAAGGCAAGTGGGAAAAACTGAAGGGTAACCTCAAAGAGCAGTGGGGCAAGCTTACCGACGACGAAATCCTGATGATTCAAGGCCGGCGGGACCGGCTGGAAGGCTTGCTGCAAGAAAAGTACGGCTACACCAGGGCCAGGGCCAGCCAGGAAGTAGACAATTACCTGGAAGAGCTGGATGGCGGCCTGGATAAAGCCGCCCGCAAGCTGCAAGAGACCATGCACGAAGCCCAGGCCCGGCTGGCCGAAACCAAAGAAAAAGCCAGCCAGAAGGTTCAGGAGACCGTTCAGGATGCCCAGACGAAGCTGGCCGAAGGCAAAGAAAAGGCCACCGAAATGGCCGGCGAGTACAACCAGCGCATCGAAGAAGCGGTCGCCCGGGTCCCCGGCCACCCGGCCCAGATCGTCCATGAATATCCCTGGCTGGTCCTGATTGCCGTCATGCTGATTGGCGTTGGCGTCGGGCTTCTGCTCCGGCCGCCGGTGCGCAGCTAAACGAAGGTGTGAGAACTCCTTCATGGGGGTGCAGAGCCTATAGGAAAGTTTTCAAAATTGCCGGTGTAAGGACCTGGCAACTAAACCCTTGCACACCAATCAATCACACGCCAGACAACATACGTACCTCCTGCCGAAACTGAACATCTTTAGAGTCCTGCACAGGCGCCAAAAGGCCCTTCTCAAAACGAGAAGGGCCTTTTGTTTGAGACTATTTCACTACAACTCCCCGTAGTCTAGATCCATTGCGAATCCTAATCTACAGCACTATAATTCAATTAGTGCTAACAGTCGCGACGCCAGAAAGGGGCCGCTTCTTCGGAGTTAAACAAAACAAAATCAGTGAAACCCCTCCGTCCTGCTGGCGCGAAATAATGATTAGATCTCGCGAAGCACCTGGGGTGCTTCCCAAGTTAGGATAAAAAGCAATGAAAAGCCAAAGAGTTATCAGCTTTGCCGTGTGTCTCATCGCCACACTGCTGGCGGCCGGAACCTCCCGCGCCGGGCAGCCGCGGCCGGACGGAGTAGAATGGCGGCCGGGGCGGTCGCTCTACGGTGGTCCGGAAGACATACCACATCTGGACGGCGGCCGGGTCCAACAGCCTGAACCTTCCCCCTACTCCCCCGACATCATCCCCTGGAGCACAGTCGTTTTCCAGTCCTATCGCGACAACAACTGGGAGATTTACAGCGGCAACGACACAGGTACCAGCCAGACTCGCCTGACCAACCAGATATTCCAGGACATAGACCCTAATTTCAACCGTGGGGCAACGCGAATAGTCTTTGCTTCCGACCGTGAAGGTGCGGGTGACTATGATCTCTACACCATGAACGCTGGCGGCAGCGGCGTGGCCCAGCTTACTTTTAACGCCGGGGATGATTGGAATCCTGAGTGGTCGCCCGATGGCACACGTATTGCTTTCCAGTCCGAGGTCAACAGCCAGTCAGACGTCTTCGTAGTCAACGCCGACGGCTCTGGCTTAACCCAATTGACCTTTGACCCGGATTACGATGGCGCGCCGGCCTGGTCCCCCGACGGGACAAAGCTGGCCTTCGTCTCCCGGCGCACCGGCGGCTATCGCGTTTATGTGATGAATGCCGATGGCAGCAACCAGACCCAACTCTCCGATCAAGCCTACAGCAACAACCCGGCCTGGTCACCCAACGGCCGGCAGATTGCCTTCGACGCCGACGGCAACAGCAACAACTGGCAGGAGGTCTGGGTGATGAACGCCGACGGTTCTGGCGAGCAGGCCCTCTACGCCCCCAACGATGGGACCATTGACTACTGGGTCAGCGGCTGGTCGCCAGACGGCCAGTTTATTACCTTCACCCAGATCTTTTTCCTTTACTTCCAGGGCAACTGGTATTGGACGGCCGCTTACCTCAAGGCGCTCGTAGCCACCAACCCACTCAGCCAGGTCTTCCTCAGCCCGAACAACCGGGACTGGGACTCGCACTGGCAGACGACAGAAATCCAGCCACCGCAATCGGGCGTCCAACCCTTGCCGGCCCAGTCGCCCACTCCCATTTCCGTTTCCTGGTCTGGCAGCGACGCTGGCCCGGCCGGTTTGCGCATGTTCGACGTTCAGGTGCGGCAGGGGTCGAGTGGCCCCTGGACGGATTGGCTGGTGCAGACGACCGGCACTTCCGGCGCTTACGCTAACGGCGTTGGTGGGCAGACCTATTACTTCCGCAGCCGGGCCTGGGACAACGCCCACAACGTCGAGCCCTGGCCGGCCGGCCCAGACGCCTCCACCACCGTCGAGGCTCTTCCGCCAATGTCGGCCGTTTCTCTGCTCCCTGCCTACACCCGCAAAGGCAGCGGCATCTTAGTCAACTGGGGCGGGTTTGATTTTGGCGGCTCCGGCATTGCCAGCTACGACGTCCAGAGCCGCTTAGGCAATGGCAGTTGGACAAACTGGCGCAGCAACACCACCAGCCTGACCGGCCTCTTCACCGGCGGCAATAGCGGCCAGACCATTTACTTCCAGACCAGGGCCAGGGATCGCGCCCAAAACCTGGAAAGCTGGCCGGGCGGCAATGGCGACACCCAGACAACCCTCTATACCTGGGGTGCGCGCGGCGTAGTCTACGACAATGGCCACGCCCCGGTTGTTGGCGCTACACCCTCCACCAGCCCGGCCGCCCTGGGCGTCCTGCCCAGCGACCTGGCCGGGTTATTTGGCGCTTTTGTCAGCGCTTCGGCCAGCAACTACAACCTCAACCTGGGCAAAAGCGGCTATGGTACATTGCCGGCCGCCTCTTTCCCGGCTATCTACGATGCCAACGTCGAAATGATTCTACCACCGGCCGACGATGTGATTGCCAACGGCGGTTTTGAGAGCGGCGGCCTGGGCTCCTGGGCGCCGGCCGGCGGCTTGCCGATCACCGTAACCACCGCTGCCGGCCACACCGGCCAGTATCACTTGAGAGTGGGCACAATACCCACCCAGTGGGCGGGACAATATAGTGTAGCAAGCGCCAATGACTATTCTAAGCACATCATCACCCCGGCCGATGGCCGGGTCCATCTGCTGTGGGGCAACTATAATGGCCTCTACTATCGTTCGCGGGCGATCAATGGCACCTGGTCTGCGACGCAGGTCGTTGGCAGCACGGCCGTTGGCGTTGGTAGTTCAACAACAGTTTTGGATCAACAGGGCGTTCTCCATGTCGCTTGGGTAACGTTTGATGAGGAGATTCTTTACGCCCGCCGCAATGTGGATGGTACCTGGTCAGGACCGCAGACCGTGGCCCAGGGCTCAATCTCGGTAGGAAATCCGCAACTAGCCGTAGACAACTTGGGCCAGGCACACCTTGTGTGGCCAGATAAGAATTCCGAGTATTATGCTGAATACGTCATGATATACAGCCGGAGGTTACCGAATGGGACCTGGACAGCGCCTGCCTATGTTTCAGAAGTTTCCTCTCTTTCCTTATGGTATTTTTCACTGGCAGTAGATGGTAACGGACGACTCCATTTGGTTTGGCCCTGGGATAGGGGTTATGGAAACCCGGCTCCCCTGCTATACGTTCAAAGTCCTGGCAACGGCTTGTGGACAGGTCCTGCGTTCGTCAGTGGTTCTGGAGATATGACTGCCACTCCAGTCCTGGTCCATAATGGGAACGATAGCATGTATCTCGTTTGGGATGTCTCTAACAACAATAGTACGGATGGTATTTACTTTCGCCAGTGGGACGAACACCTGGGCTGGTCTGATATCCAGCGAGTTAGCTCTCAAAATGGCCCTGTTGAAGATGTGGCTGTTAGCAGTGATGGCGCTATGAGTGTGGTCTGGTATGGGAATGCAGGAATTTACCACGCGCGTCGAGATGCCGAGGGTTATTGGTCTCCCCATCAACAAGTAGGCAGCTACTCTTATCTTGTAGGCGGGATACAAGTGGCCCTGGATGCTGGTGACCGGCCGCATCTCCTTTGGGCGTTAGACGAGTATTTGGGTTATGCCCAGGTTCTTTACTCGCGCCAGTTGCCAAACGGAAACTGGACGACACCCGAGGAGTTGGCTAATAACGAGTTCGAGTTTCATTCACCACAACTGGCTTTTGACAGTGGTAACGTACTCCACCTGATTTATAGCGGTTACACTGACGGTTTCTATTACCGTGGCCCCGTAATGAGCCAGAATACAGGCACGGCCGCCGTCTCCCAGGTAGTCACCGTGCCCGTCACCATGACCACCCCCCTCCTCTCTTTTATGTACCAATTGAGTGGGGCCTATGGCAGTAACGGCGGCTCGCCACTGGTCGTCCGGGTAGACGACGGCGCTACGATCACAGCAATAGCCACCCTGGACGAAGCCACAGGCGAGCGTTGGACGCACGGTTGGAGCGATCTGTCAGCCTGGGCTGGCCAGACCGTAACCGTCACCTTTACCTTGCAGCAGGCGGCCGGCGCTCCCACTGCCTGGGCCAGAGTAGACGAAGTCACCCTGGGCACAGGCCACCCTGATTTATGGGTAACGTTGGGCGACGGCCTTGGCCTGCCCGGCGAGGAAATTACCCTGACCCTGACCTACGGCAACCAGGGCGGCGTTCCGGCCTCTGGCGTCCACATCACCCAGACGCTGCCGGCCGGGCTAAACTTCGTCAGCGCCAGCCTGCCCCCCATCTCCACTGCCCCGCTCGTCTGGGACGTCGGTAGCCTGCCGGCCGGCAGCGGCCCGTTGACCATCCTCGTCCGGGTCCAGGTCGCTCCCGCCGCCCCGCCGTTGACCACCCTCACCAGCCCCGTCACCATCGCCCCGACCGGGCCAGAGCTGGAAACGGCCAACAACGACGGCGAAGGACATGTCTTCGTCGGCCGGCGGCTCTATCTGCCGGTGATTCTCAAGAACTGAAGTTGCTTCTTACCAGTGGCTCTTCTCCTGGCAGAGAAGCCTGAACCAGGAATATAAGGAATACTGGCTCGAAATGCCTAAAGCGCGGCCTGCTGAAGTCCCGCGTGTATAACTTGACATGCTACCCGCCATCGTCCTCCCCTTTCACGACCCCAACGGTCTATACTTCCCCCACCTGGCAACCATCACCCCGCAACTGAAACACACCTTCGGCCGCGCCTTCCTCAGCATCTCTCCCGCCACCCAACAGGCACAGCCGACCCGCATCCAACAACTCCCGGCCGACCCCTTCTTCCACCTGACCTTCAACCAGCCCGGCTCCCAGGTCGGCGACCACTACCACGCTGCCTACCACAGCGCCGCCATCCACTCCCCGGCCGGTCAACCCCTCCACCTCTGCGACGTAGACAAAATCGCCTTCATCCTGCAAAGTGCGCACCGGGAGCCATTCTTGGCCGACCTCCACTGGGCCAACCAGCAATCCCGGCCGGTCCTCTTCCAGCGCAGCCCCGCCGCCTGGGCCACCTTCCCCCACCACTACCGCCAGATTGAACACCTGGCCATCACCCTCGGCCGCTACCTCTTCGGCCGCTACATGGACCTGGCCTGGTCCCACCTCGTCATCCCCGCCGGCCGGCTCCGGGTCCTCCTGCCTCATCTCCACAGCTCCGACTTTGGCCTCCTGGCTGAAATGATCCTGCTGTTGCAAGGCGAGCTAATCACCAGGGACGTTGACTGGCTATCTTGGGAAGACCCCTTCATTTACGGCCGCGACGCCGCCGAGCTGTTAGCCGAACGAGACAACGACCACGAAGAAACCCTCAAACGCCTCCGCTGGCTCCGGCCGATCTTGCAAGTGCTGCTAGAATCGGTTCGGCAGAAAAATTCGTCAAATTCGTGAAATTCGTGGCAGAAATTACCATCCAGCCCACTAAAAGCGTACAATAGACCCAGGTGAAGATTGCAGACTCATCCAATCTCCAATCTCCACCCCGGTGACCCATGCCAAACTTCGAGCAACAACTAGACCGCTACGCCGAGCTGATCGTCAAGATCGGCCTCAACCTGCAAGCCGGCCAGCGCCTCCTCGTCGGTGGCCCCGTGTTCAACAGCCTCGCCCCCCTGGCGGCCGCCCCCCTCGTCCGCCTCGTCGCCATCCACGCTTACCAGGCCGGGGCCAGGCTGGTAGACGTTATGTGGAGCGACGAACAACTGCAGCGCATCCGCTTCCAGCACGCCCCCCGCGACTCATTTGCCGAACATGCCCGCTGGACCGTCGAAGGCGCCCTGGAATATGCCCGGCGTGGCGATGCCCTCTTGGTTATTTCTGCCCAGGACCCGGATCTACTCAAAGACCAGGACCAGGAGTTAGTAGACGAGGTCCAGCAAACTGCTTTCAGACTCGCCGCCCCCATGTACGACTACGTGACCCGCAACGCCGTCAACTGGCTGGTCGCCTCGGCCGCCGTGCCCGGTTGGGCCGCCAAGCTTTTCCCCGGTCTTGACCCGGAGACCCAGGTAGCCAGGCTATGGGACGTCCTGTTCGACATTTGCCGCGTCAACCGGCCCGATCCCGTCGCCGCCTGGCAAACGCACGTCCGCCAACTGGTCGCCCGCAGTGACTACCTGAACCACAAACAATACACCGCCCTGAAACTGACCGGCCCCGGGACCGATTTAACCGTCGGCCTGCCCCACGGCCACGTCTGGCGCAGCGGCCGCGTCACCAGCCAATCCGGCATCTCCTTCACCCCCAACCTCCCCACCGAAGAAGTTTTCACCCTACCTCACAAAGAGCAAACCGAGGGAGTCGTCACCACCACCAAACCGTTGAGTTACGGCGGCAACGTCATCGAACGGTTCAGCCTGACTTTTGCCGGCGGCCGGGTGGTAAAAATTAACGCTGCCAACGGTGAAGCCCTCCTGCGTGGCCTGATCGGCACCGACGAAGGGGCCGGACGGCTGGGCGAAGTCGCCCTCGTGCCCCACAGCTCCCCCATCTCCCAGACCGGGCTGCTCTTCTACAACATCCTCCTCGACGAAAACGCCGCCAACCACGTTGCCCTGGGCCGGGCTTACAAGTTCACTTTCCAGGGCGGCGAAGCGCTCTCCAACGACGAATTTGCCGCCGTGGGCGGCAATGACAGTCTCGTCCACGTAGACTTCATGATCGGCTCTGGCGAGATGGACGTAGATGGCTTAACAGCAGACGGCACAACCGAACCCCTCATGCGCCGCGGCGAATGGGCCTTCGAGCTTTAGTGCTGCCATCCATCGCCCGTCGTCTGTCGTCCATCGTCCATCGGCCGTCGTCCCCCGTCGTCCCTCCCCCTATCGCGCCGGCTTATTCTTAATCTCCACGTCCTGGATACGGACCGACGGATCGGTGTTCACCAGGTAACTCCAGGTCCAGGTCACCGGCTGGCCGTCGTCACCCCGCGTTTTTTCCTGGCGCACCCCCAACAGGGACAACCCGCCGCTCTCGTTACGCTTGGCGTCTACCCAGCGAATTCCCTCCAGTACATCCTCAGCCAGTTGCAGCGTCGTCTTCATCTCGTCCAGTGCCACTCGCGTCATGTTGGAAACATTGGAATAGATAGGCGGTGGTAGTGTCGCGCTTGCCCGCCGGTTATGGAGGTTGACGGCGGCAATGGACAACAGCACGGCGGCAATACTGGACAACCCCACAACGCTAAACCAGGTCCAGACGTAACCCAAGTCCGGGGCAATCACCTTGCTCTCAGCCGGTGGGCGTTGGTTGGCGCCCGGTGTCTGGGCCAACAGCGCGATCAAATTATCCAGGCCGGTCACTACTGCCCGCACAGCGTCCTGGTTAGCCTTATACTGTGCTTCGTCCGGCGTCCCTGGCCCTCCGCTTAGAATAACGTTGGCTAATTGTTCCGCCTGGTAAACCCGCAAGTCCAGCTCCAGCGCCACGGCCTGGGCCCGCAGTCGCTCAGCCTTGGCCATCAGGCTTGCTTCCGGCGGAGGCGAGCTAATAATCTGGACAGTAAAAGGCAGGACCACAAAGAGGATGGTGGGCAAAACCAGGGCAAAAAGCGTAATATGAATCAGCCCGCTCAACCAGTGGGGCGGTAAATAATCCTGGATTGACTGTGGCTTTTTCCAGCGGCGCAATTGGTCGTAGTCCCGGACTTCCTTCCACCGGCTGGTAATAGAAAAGGTGGGAATCGCCCCGGCCAGGAGGGTGAAGAGAACCAGGGCTGTGCTCCGGTAGGATTCCTCCAGGCTAAAATACCTCGCCGCCGCCCAAAACATCAATACCAGGGAAATGCCCAGTCCCAGGCCGGCCAGGCCAAAACATTGCAGCCAGCGCGTCCACCGGCCGGCCGGATTGTTAATCAAATCGAAGCCGGGTATCAAGATCACGGGCGGTGGCGGCGCGTACCGCGCCTGGAACCAGCCCAGGTTGTCTGCGCCGCAGCGAGGGCAGACCAGCGGCCGTTCGAGGGCCATTTGCGGGCGCGGCCGGCTCCAACCGCTGTTTGAGCCATTCGATCTGTTCCGAGGCTGATAATAAACCGCATCCGGCCTGACCGTGAAATATTTAGCGCAACTGACGCACTCAATCTGGAAAGCCGGAAGCGCATCCCCTGCTCTGGAGTGGTGAGACATGGCCGCCTCCCTTGATTGGATAATCTCCATTGGTAGATCTTCCTCTGTTTCCCTACAACAGGCTCAACCATCAGTGGCAAGGAGCCGCCACTGGCAAGGACTTACCACCTGATCATAGCATATAACAGATCAGGCGGCGGCAAATGACCACTGGGCTACGGCCGCCCTCCGGCCAGACTACAACATCTACCCAGGAACGGCCGCCAGAGAAACCCAAGCTCCTCCCTCAATTTGTCACCTTGTCACCAAGCAACCGTAGGTTGCCGTCACCGAGCTAACCGCTTCGGTTAGCCTGTCACCCTGTCAAGGTTATCTCCTGTCCCGCCGACAACCGGCCGGCCAGTCCGCCAACCACCGGCAACGAGGCCAGACTTGCCAACAGGAGAGAAAACGCGCCTAGCGCCCCGTCCACCAGGTCAAACCCTGGCAGGTTGTCCCGGTTCATTAGCAAAGGCACAGCCAACAACGCGTAGCCGGCCGTGAAAGCCACAGGCGCCAGCCACGGCCGCTGCTTCTGGCCGGCCGCCAGATCCATAAACACGGCCCCCAGGATAAACAAGGGTGGCAAAGCAGGCACGATGTTATCCGTCGCCGCCAGCCCGGCCATAACCGCCAGCCGCACCAGGTAGTACCCGCCGGCTACGGCCGTGGCCGTCCACCGGTAATCAACAAGCTGGCGGCCGAGTAACAAGGCAAAGAAGGCCAGCCCTCCACCTACCAGTGGATAAAACCAGATCGGCCGCGAAAGATGCGCCCCACCATTCGGCAGCTCCCATTCCAGGATACCCACCAGGTAAGTGACGTTCAACATCAAAGCCAGCAACAGGATAATAGCCCCGTTAGCCCACCCCGGCCGGGCCACTCGGCCCCGGACCCTGGCCAGCAAAGCCACCCCGCTAATCAGGACCGCCGCGTTGCTGAGAGCAATCATCAAGTGCGGTGGACTCCAGGCTGTCAGGTCTATGCCCACGACCTCGTGCCAGATAGCATCTCCCGGCAGGGCCATCATCATGTACAGCGAAGCTACCGCTACCGCACCCAGGTAAGGATGGCTCCGCACCCAGCGGCGCGGGTCTCGCATGCCGGCCGGCCAGCCGACCCTGGCTACCACCCCAATCGCTGTCAGGCCAACGACAAAAGAAAACAAGAAGCTGCTGTAGATCATAATGTGTGGCGGCCAGAGGAAATCAGACCCACCGGGAATCCGGCCCGTCTTCAGGTGCATGCTGGCGTCCCAATATGCCCCGGTTATCAGTTGCAGCGCCGCCAGGCTCAACAAAACAGCCAGCCAGCCGGCCAGCCGGGGCGAGACCTGGCCGGCCGCCTGTACCGGCGGCCGCACCGGCGAAAGATAAAGCCACCAGGCCAGGAACAAAAAGAAAGCTACGGCCGTGGAGGAAAACAGTAAACCTTTCCAGATGAGAGGGTTAGAAAGTGGCATCGTCATGCGCTCCATAAAGTTAGCCGGCCAGCGTCTGCCGCGCTTTTCCTGCGTCCAGGGATACCTCAACCGGCTACAAAAAGCAAGCCCCTGAATTCCTTGCGTCAAGTGCCTGGCGACAGCAGCCCTTGTATAATCAGAAGCATGGAACGTCCTGATTTAGACAACGTAGACCCGGCCGTCGTGGCCTACATCGAGTCCCTGGAGGCGGAACTGGAACAACTGCGCGGCCGGCCGGAGCGGCACGCCGTCGAAACGTTCGAGCCTAGCGAACCTCCAACCACCATCAACGTTATCACCATCAGCGCCGGGAGCCTGGCCAAACGGACGCCGCGCCACTTCTACTCCCGCCAGCGGCGCGGCGGCATGGGCGTTTTCGATCTCGACACACCTGAGGACGATCCCCCCGCTTTTCTGCTCCTGGCCGACGCCGGCCAAAACCTCCTCGTCTTCACCAACCACGGCCGGGCTTTCCGCCTGCCGGTTAGCGAGCTGCCCGAAACGCCCGTGCGCGGCCGGGGCCAATCCCTCGTCGCCCGACTGCCCTTTAGCCTGCAGACTGGGGAAAAGCTGGCTGCCATGCTGCCCGACAGTGGCGGCGCCTACGTCCTCTTGTTCAGCGAGCGGGGCTGGGTGCGCCGCATCCGCAGCAACTACCTGGGGCCGAAGATGCTTCCCGGCACCGCCTTCCACGACCCCAAGAACGGCGGCCCGTTGGTGGCGGCCTGCTGGTCGCCTGGCGACGGCGATCTCTTTCTCCTCACCCGCCAGGGCCAGGCCATTCGTTTTGCCGAACAACAGGTGCCGGTCAGCGGCTGCCGGGGCATTCGTGTCCCTCCAGATGACGCCGTCATAACTGGCCTGCCGGTCTACGCCGGTAGTGGCGTTTTCCTGGTGGCCGACGACGGGAAAGGTACGATTCGCCTGATGTCCGGCTTCAATGCCAACAAAGCGCCGGGCGCCGGCGGAAAAGTGGCCATCAAGGTAGACCATGTCGCCGGCGCTGTCATCGTCGAAGAATCGGATGACCTGTTCATCCTCTCCCAACTGGGCAAGATCATTCGCTTTACCGCCGGCGAGGTCCCGCCCAAAGAGGGGGTCGTTCAGGGCGTCCATTGCATCAGCCTGCGAAACGACCAAGTTGTCGCCGTCGCCCGCAGCCAGTCCTAAATCTCCAAAGGTGCCGGCTCTTTTTTACCCGCAGTGCCTGGCCCGGGGCAAACGGCCTTGGATTATCCAGAATGGTTCTACCCCGTGCCAGGCACTATCTTGACGAAAATGCCCCACCGAGAATTTCACTACCATTGGCAATGGCAACTCCAGGCCAGCCCTGAAGAATTGTGGCCGCTGGTCGCCGATACCAACCGTTTTGACCGCGATACCGGTCTCCCTTCAGTGGAGAACGTGCCCGGCCAGCCCCTGGCTAACGCCCGCCGGCGGCTGCGCCTGGCTCGTTTCGGCGTACCCTTGGAGTGGGTGGAAGAACCGGTCGAATGGGTGGAGCCCCATCACTTTGCCATCGTCCGCAACTACTCCCGGGGACCGGTAGGCCAGCTCCGCGTCCTAGTCCAGTTAATTCCCCAGGAGGCGAGCACACGCCTCGTGTACCAGGTTTGGGCCCGGCCGCGCAACCTGTTAGGTTACCTGGCCATCCCGGCCCAGATTGGTGTGCTCAGCGCCCGCCGCTTCCCGGCCATTTTCCACCAGTATGATCGCCTGGTCATGCAAAAGCGCGCCGCCCTGGACCTGCCGGGGCAAAAACCCCACTTCGCCCCAGCCGGCGAGACCCGCCTTCAGGCTCTAACCAGCAGCCTGAAACAAGAAGGCGCCCGGCCGGCGCTGGTCGAGCGGCTGGTGTGGCTGGTGGCCCAGGCCGATGACCTGACTATTTTCCGCCTGCGGCCCTACCTGCTGGCCGATTACTGGCAGGAGCCACGCCGCGAGACCCTGGAGCTGTTTCTGCTGGCTACCCGGCTGGGTCTGCTGGATTTTCGTTGGGATCTCCTCTGTCCTCTATGTCGCGTGGCTAAAGATAGCAATCCCACCCTGGCCGGTGTGACCCGCCAGGTCCATTGCGACACCTGCAACATTGATTACACGGCCAACTTTGAACGCTCCGTCGAGTTGAGCTTCCGGCCCAACCCGGCTATCCGGCTCGTAGACGAAAACCTGCAATTTTGCACATCCGGGCCACGGGCCATGCCTCACGTCGTGGCCCAACAGCGACTTGACTCCGGGACCTCGGCCGTTCTCACGCTGAGCCTGGAAAGCGGCCGCTACCGCCTGCGGGCCCTCAACCTGTCCGGCGCACACTTTCTTCAGGTGGTCTCGGACGAGGCCCTGGCTTCGTCCGAGACCACCATTGCCATTCGCCGTGCCGGCTGGCCGGATGAAGAGACAGTTATCGCGCCGCAAGCCCAGCTACGCCTGGTCAACCAGAGCGATGAGGAACAGCTCTTCATTCTGGAGCGCCTGGCCTGGACGGACCAGGCCGTTACCGCGGCCGACGTGACTGTGTTGCAACGTTTTCGCGACCTTTTTGCCGAAGAAGCGCTGCGGCCGGGCGAACAAATATCGGTCGGCAACCTGACCATTTTATTTACTGACCTGCGCGATTCCACCCGCCTGTACCGGGAAATTGGCGACGCCCCCGCCTTTGGCCTGGTGATGGACCACTTTGATGTCCTCCGGGAAGCGATTGACGCCGAGGGAGGCGCAGTGGTCAAGACCATTGGCGACGCGGTCATGGCCGCGTTCCGCCGGCCGGCCGCTGCCCTGCGGGCTATCCTGGCCGCGCAGCGGCTCCTGGCTGACCCCACTCGGGCCCGCCGGCCGTTTTCCCTCAAGGCCGGCGTCCATCATGGCCCAACGATTGCTGTCACCCTCAACGATCGGCTGGACTACTTCGGCTCCACCGTCAACGTAGCCTCTCGCCTGGAGAACCTGTCCCAGGGAGGAGACGTGATCCTCTCGGACGTAGCCCGCCACGATCCGGAAGTGGCCGAGTTTATCGAGCAGGCTGGCCCGGAACTGGCGGTGGAGCCTTTCACCGCCACCCTCAAAGGATTTGAAACCGAACATTTTGCCCTGTGGCGCATCAGGCAATTTTAATCTAACCTCCGGGAGGATGGGGTGGCGATCTACTGAATTTACTTTCCATAAATAAAAATCTGGTTTATACTATGGGCAGATTACAGGAGTATAAGGATCGTGCCCTCGCCTTCATCTGGCCCTGCGCAAGAACTCAAGATCCCACTGGGTATCGTCCTGGTGGCCATCGGACTCATTGTTATGCTGTCGGCCGCCATTGTTTGGGCCATCTCTCCTTCGCAAATGCCGGCGCTACTGGAGCGAGCCAGCGTACCGCCGACGCCCATCCCCACGGCGACGCAACCTCGATCGGCAGTCGGCGATGTCACTAGCGTCCCCATTCTCCTGCCGGAAACACCGCTATTGTCTGCTTCGGGTGAGCTGCCTTCCTATGCCACCGTTGAGGAAGCGCCCAAGAGCTATGGTGTACCCATTGCCGGCCAGCCCCTGCGGCTGATCATCCCGTCTCTAGGGATAGACGCCCCGGTAACCCGCATTGGCCTGCTATCGGTCATTGAAAATGGGCAGCAATTTTTTCAGTGGAACGTGCCCAACGGATATACGGCCGGCTGGCATGAAACCAGCGCGTCCCTGGGCCAGCCGGGCAACACCGTGCTCAACGGCCACAACAATATTTACGGGGAAATCTTTCGCGACCTGATTAACCTGGTCATTGGAGAAAAGGTTATTTTATATGACGTAGCCGGCTCGTCTCATACCTACGAAGTCACGCAGCAAGAACTCCTGCCGGAAAATGGTGAGCCGTTCTCGGTGCGCCTGGAAAACGCGCGCTGGATCGAGTCCACCACAGATGAACGCGTGACCCTGGTCTCCTGCTGGCCGTACGCCACCAACGCCTATCGCCTGATCGTCATCGCCAGGCCAATTCAGCAATGAGCAATGAGTTACTCATCGCTCATCACTCATCACTCATCACTTCATAAGGAGGTCTATCATGTCAAAGAGAATCTGGATGAGCGTGCTTTCGGTCTTATTGCTTATTCTGGCCACTGGGGTCGCCCAGGCCCAGGAGCCGACACCACGGCCGACACCTACCAACATCCCCACCAACGGCAGCCCTCCCGCCGCGCAAGATGGGACAGTCCGGGGTTCGATACGCGGGACTATTTACGACGACCAGAACGGCGACGGCAAATGTATTGGTACCGGGGAGCCGGTGCTGGCCGGCATCCCTATCCAGTTTGTTAGCAACGACGGGGCGACGACGGTCTACCTCCAATCAGGCAGCAACGGCACCTACGGCCTGGTAGCCGCCGGGTTGGGCCGCTGGACTGTCAAGGCTGAACCGCCGGCCGGCATGGTGGTCACCTCCAAGAGCCCGCTGGAGGCCCTCCTCACCGAAGAACAAAGATTGGTCCTGGGTGTAGACTTTTGCGTGGCCAAAGGCACGGCCAGGCCTGGTGGCCTGCCAGGGGGCGCGGTCTTGCCGGTGGCCGGCGCGGCCGTGGCTCCCAGCCTGGTGTGGTCGGCGCTGATTGGGGCTGGCTTTGTCGCCACCGGCCTTGGCCTGGAATGGCGCCGCCGCCAGCACCTCTCACAAAATAGGACGCTGATGAACGCCGATGCCGCAGATAAGAAATAAAATCAGTGTTTGTCAGCGAAATCTGCGTCCAATTTTCATTCAGTATCGGCGCGTATAACGACGCTCACGGAATCAAGAGAACCTTGCCCACGTTTTGGTGGTCCTGGAGGTAGTGATGGGCCTCGGCCGCCCGGGCCAGTTTAAACGTCCGGTCCACATGCGGCCGGAACAGAGCTTCATCATACCAGGTGATAATCTGTCGCGCCCAACTCCGTACCAGGTCAGCCTCTTCCCATAAAGTGGCCAGGTTCACCCCAATGATCGCCTTGTTGGCCCGGCGCAATTGGGGCGGCGTATACGAGGGAACGCTGGTCACGAAGCGGAATTGATCCAGGAACGAGCGACGCCGGTTGGGGGCCAAGCTCTTGATTCCCAGGCACACCAGCCGGCCGGTAGGCATGAGCAGGCGATAATTCTTGCGCCAGTGTACGCCGCCCAGCGAATCTAGGACCAGTTGCACGCCCCGGCCGCCCGTCAGGTCCATCACCGCTCGCTCGTAATCGTGGTTGCGGTAATCAATTGGGTGATGCAGGCCGCGCTCCAGTAAAAAATCGTGCTTATTGGGGGAAGCTGTGCCATACATTTCCGCCCCGACAATTTTGCAAATATCCAGCGCCGCCAGCCCTACCCCGCCGGCGACGTTGTGAATCAGCACCTTGTCCCCTTTGCGCAGCGAGCCCATAACGACCAGAGACAGGTAAGCGGAGAAATAACTTATCGGTATGGCCGCGCCGTGCTCGGCCGTCATCCACTCCAGCCGCTTGAACACCTGCTTATGCGGCACACACACCACGTCGCTATACCCCCGGAACTGGGTCAGCGCTAACGTCCTGTCCCCCTCCTTTAAATCCGGCACTCCCTGGCCGACCATGTCTACCACCCCGGCCACCTCGTAGCCGGGCACGTACGGCGTTTTGGGCGCGTACGGGTCCAGCCCCATGCGGCCTAACACGTCGGCAAAACAGACGCCGCTGGCCTCCACCCGCAAGCGCACTTCCCCCGTGCGCGGGGTTGGCTCAGGCGCATCTTCCAGTTGGAGTACTTCCGGGGGGCCCGGCCGGGTAATCCAGACTTGTTTCACACTGTGCAGTATACCCTTGCCAGGGCAAAGGGGGTACAATTCTTTAAAGTTACCTGCCACTGGTTAATAATTCAGTTTTCCTGTAAAATTAATTTATAAGAACCTAAATTTAAAATTTTATCAGGGTAATAGGAATAAGCTATGTCTCCAGAAATTAAATCCCTTTCGACCGGTTCCTCCTCCCAGCGCGACGGGTTGAACCACCAGGCGATTGAAGATTACCTGAAAACCATCTACATGCTGGAACAGGAAGAAAGCCCGGTGAGCACATCACGTCTGGCCGAGGCGCGCGGTGTCAAGCCCGGGTCGGCTACCAGTATGATCCAGCGGCTGCACCGTCTGAACCTGGTCGACTACGAAAAGCACGACGGGGTGGCGCTGACGCCGGCCGGCCGGGAAATCGCCCTGGAGGTTATCCGCCACCACCGGCTGATCGAGTTATACTTGATGGAGGCCCTGGGCTTTAGCTGGGACGAGGTTCACGAGCAGGCCGATATCCTGGAACACGTTATCAGCGAAAAGCTGGAGGAGCGGATCGCCGCTGTTCTAAACTACCCCACCTTTGACCCCCATGGCGACCCCATCCCCGGCAAAGACGGCACAGTGCCATCTGTCAATACCCAACCGTTATCTACCTTGCCGGCCGGCAGCCGGGCCGTCATCTCGCGCATTCCTAACGACGCCAACAGCAACTTGTTGCGCTACCTGGGCGAATTGAGCCTGGTGCCAGGGGCCGAGGTCGAGATGGTGGAGGCGGCCCCGTTTGACGGCCCGTTGACGCTGAACGTCAACGGCCAGACCAGGGTTATTGGCCAAAAGCTGGCTGAAACCGTCCTGGTGGAACTCAAGCCATGAACATAAAGGCATACCGTGATCACGACTGGAGACATTGCTCAGGTCCGCGCCATCCGCTGGGCTGATCCATCCCTCAGTTGGGGCCTGGTGCCGACGATGGGCTACTTGCACGACGGCCACCTTTCCCTGGTGCGGCAGGCCCGGGCCGAGAACGACAGGGTGGCCGTCACTATTTTCGTCAACCCCACCCAGTTTGCCCCTACCGAGGACCTGAGCACCTATCCCCGCGACCTGGAACGAGACCTGGCTCTACTGGCGGCCGGGGGCGTGGACCTGGTCTTTACGCCGGACAACACCACCATGTATCCTCCCGGCTTCCAGACCAAAGTCACCGTCGAACAGGTCAGCCGGCCGCTGGAGGGCCTCTCCCGGCCCGCCCATTTCCAGGGCGTAACCACCGTCGTCGCCAAGTTGTTTAATATCGTCCAGCCCACGCGGGCCTACTTCGGCCAGAAAGACGCGCAGCAAACCGTCGTCATCCGCCGCCTGGCGGCCGACCTGAATTTCAACCTAGAGATTATCGTCGGCCCGACTATACGCGAGGCCGATGGTCTGGCTATGAGTTCGCGCAATGTTCGCCTCTCGCCCGAGCAGCGAGCCGTGGCTACCGTCCTTTACCGGGCGCTGCATACGGCCGTATCGGCCCTGCGCGCCGGTGAGCATGACAGCGAAACTTTGCGGGCCTTAATGCGCGACACCGTGGCCGCTGAACCGCTAGCCCGGCTGGATTACGTCAGCGTGGCCCACCTCCACACCCTGGCCGAGCTGGACCGGGTCGAAAGCGGCGCCCTTTTCTCCCTGGCCGTTTTCTTCGGCAACGTCCGTCTCATAGACAACATAGTGGTCGAGGCTGCTTGAGTGGAATCAGGCCAGAACGGCGTTGGCGTTCTGGCCTGATTCCGCTAATATTAACTCATGCCCACGCTGACAATCGGCCGGTATGAAGTTGAAGGCGAATTAGGACAGGGCGGCATGGCTAAAGTGTATCTGGCCCGCGACCCGCTGATTAAGCGCCAGGTGGCTATCAAGGTCTTATCCCAGCAGTTCGTCAGCGACCCCCTCTTTCTGATTAACTTCCAGCGTGAAGCGGAAGTCATTGCCAGCCTAGAACATCCCTGCATCGTGCCCGTCTTTGATTTTGGCGAGCACCAGGGCCAGCCGTACATTGTCATGCGCTATATGGCCGGCGGCAGCCTGGAGGAGCGGCTGAAAAAAGAAAAAATGCGGCCGCACCGCCTTTCGCAGGTTATCGGCCGGGTGGCCGAGGCGTTGGACGCAGCCCACGGTAAGAGCATTATCCACCGGGACGTGAAGCCAAATAACATTCTTTTTGAAGATTCGGACAAAGCGTTCCTGTCTGATTTTGGGCTGGCCCGTTGGCTACAACACCCCAGCGGGACCACCGGCGCTTATTTTATGGGTACGCCGGAATATATGAGCCCGGAACAGGCCCGCAACGAAGATCTAGACGGCCGGAGCGACGTTTACGCCCTCGGAGTGGTTCTCTTCTACTCCCTGGCCGGCCGCCTGCCCTTCAGCAACCCCTCGCCGATGGCCACCGCCCTGGCCCAGGTCATTGAGCCCGTGCCGGACATCCTGGCCATCAACCCCGACCTCTCCTCCCATTGGGTGGACATTGTTCTCAAGGCCCTGGCCAAAGAGCCGGCCGACCGCTACGGCACGGCCGGCGACCTGGCCCGCGCAGTGCGCGATGTGGCTTCCGGCCGCTGGTATCTAAGCAAGCTGTAGGCAATGTTTCCAGAAACGCTGCGCGCGGCGCGCCTGATGGACCACGTGCGCTGCCTGGCCCGGGAAATCGGGCCCCGGCCCTCGACCTCTCCTCAGGAGCGCCAGGCCGCCGATTATGTCAAGCGTACGCTCCGCTCCCTGGACGTGGCAAACATCTGGGAACAGCGTTTCCAAAGCCAGAACTCCCTGGGCTGGGCGACCATTCCCTACCTCCTCGCCGGCGCGCTGGCTGCCCCCCTGGCCTGGGCCGGCGGCCGGGCCGGCCGCCTCCTGGGGGGCTTGTTATTACTGGCCGGCGCGTTCGGCCTCCACCGCTTCTCTCTCGGCCGGCCGCCGTTTTTCCAGCGGTTGATTGCCACAGGCCCCAGCCAGAACGTCATCGCCCGCTTCCCGCCGGCCGGAGAAGCGCAGCGCCATCTCTATCTGATCGGCCACCTCGACACCAACAAGCAACGCTTTCTGGCCCCTCTGCCCTGGCCCGGCCTGGTCCGGCCTCTCAACACCGCCAGCCTGGTTCTGGCCGCGCTGGGTGGTCTGACCCTGCTGCTTGACGCCCTGCTGAACCACCGCCGGCGGGCCACCTGGCAGTGGCTGCCGGGCGCGATCCCCCTTTCCTTTTTGCCGGCGCTCTTCTTTGACGAGGCCCAGCCCCACGTTGACGGGGCCAACGACAACGCCTCGGCCGTCGCCGTCCTGCTGACCGTTGCCGAGGCCCTCCAACGACAACCGTTGCAGAACACCGAAGTCACCCTCCTCTTCACCGGCTGCGAGGAAGTCATCTGCGTCGGCATTGAAGAATACCTCCAAAAGTACGCCCCGCCCCGCGAGAACAGTTATTGGATTGACCTGGAGATGGTCGGCACCGGCAACCTCTGCTTCGTCACCCGCCATGGCATCAACCATTTCAGCCACTATACCCCCGATCCGGAAATGGTCGCCCTGGCCGCCCGCGCGGCCGGCAAACACCCTCAGCTCAACGTCATCGGCAAAGAAATGCTCATCTTGGAAGAAGTGGCTAACCTGCGCCACCACGGCTACAAGGCCATCTGCCTGGCCGGCTTTGGCGACGACGGCTACCTGGCCAACTGGCACCGGCTATCCGACAACCTCGACAACATCGAGCCCGAAACCCTGGAACGCGCCGCCCGCTACACCTGGGCCTTAATGCAGGAAGTAGATAGAATCGCAAACAAAAACGAATGAAACAAATAGCGCAAATCTTTTATTAAGAACCATTCGCGTCATTCGCTTATTTGCGTCATTCGCGTTTCCACCAACAGAGGAAAAGGCCAATCAATGTTGGAACGAATCGAGATCGTCGAAGGAAACATTACCCACCAACAGGTAGAAGCCATTGTTAACGCCGCCAACAGCTCCCTGTTGGGCGGCGGGGGCGTGGATGGGTCTATCCACCAGGCGGCCGGGCCGGAGCTACTGGCCGAGTGCCGCACCCTGGGCGGCTGCCCGACCGGCCAGGCCAAAATCACCAAAGGCTACCGCCTACCGGCCCGCTGGATCATTCACACCGTCGGTCCCATCTGGCGAGGCGGCGAACACGGCGAGGACGAGCTGCTGGCTAATTGCTACCGGAGCTGCTTCACCGTGGCCGAACAACACAACCTCAAAAGCATTGCCTTCCCGGCCATCAGCACCGGAGCCTACGGCTTCCCCTTCGAGCGCGCCACCGCCATCGCCTTGCAAGAAACCCAACGTTTCCTGGCCCAGAACCAGACCCTCGAACGCGTCGTCTTCGTCTGCTTCGGCCACCGCGCCTACCGTATATACCGGAATATAGTGATGCGGATTACCGGTGTATAGGTGTGTAGGAATCCACGAATCTAGGCAGGGTCGCTGACAACTACCTGAGGAGCCATACACAACTTTCCGAAATCGCTGACGTATTGAATATTATTCCTGGTCTTCCAGGCGATGGATTGAAAAAGGTAGGCAGAGATGTCATCATGGAATGAGGATGGGGAATGCCTCGTCCCCTGCTCCCCTGCACCCCTGCTCCTTGTCTCCCCCTCTCCCCTCTCTACCGCTGGCTCCAAAACCCCACCAGCCCCTCGGCCACCGGCCGCACCGGAGACCCGTCTACCGGCACGACCACAATGCGAGGCACGTCGCCTTCGACCACCATCGGCAGCACCACGGCGTCGCTAGCCGGCGACCAGAGCCGATGGCTCAGGGCATACTGGTCAAAAAACGGCAGGAACTGGTTAACAAACAGCTCCGTCGGCCGGAAGTTCAAAAGCCGGCGCGGCGCGCCGCCGGCCACGTCCACCACCCACAGCGCCAGTTGGAAATCATCCTCTTCCTGGGCGGCCGGCTTGCCAAGAAAGCGCCCGTCGTCGGGTTGGGCCGCCTGGGTCCCCTCATCCTCATCGGCCAGGGCGAAATAGGCAATGGATTGCCCATCCGGCGACCAGAAAAAGCCAATGACAATATCGCCCGTCAGGAGCCGCTTTTCACCCGTGGCCGCGTCCAGCAGCCGCAAAGGGCCAAAGAAGAAAGGGCCACCCACCGGGGGAGCGGTGTAGGCCAGCAGATCGGCCGCCGGGCTCCAGCCCAGGGCCACCAGCCCCAGGTGTTGCTCTTCCAGCCGTTGGTCGCCGGCGCTGCTCTGGACCACCAGCCAGCGGTCGTCGTTCTCGTCCACTTCGGCAAAGGCCCAGTAGCGGCCGCTGGGGGCAATGCCGGGAGCCTGGAAAAAGCCTGGTGCGGCGATGTTGTCTCCGCTGGCGTCCCCGGCCGGGTCCACCAGCGCCAGCCGCGCGTCTTCCCCCGACAGGCCGGTGTGGATGAAAATCTGATCGCCTTCAGGCGTCCAGTCCCAGTAAAAAGGCTGACCGGTAGCGAACAGGTGACTCTCGCCGTCCTCGACCTGAGCCAGGTGCAGGCCAATGCCGTCCGGGTGGTTGGCTAAGAAGCTTACCTGCCGGCTGTCCGGCGACCAGTACAGGTAAAAGGGGGGCTGGTCCTGGCTCTCATAGAGCGCTTCTGGGAGGTTGCTCTCTCCCTCCTGGCCGGCCGTGTCCGGCAGTACGTAAATGCCGGCCTCCTCCCGGCCGCCCCCGACCACGGCCAGCAATGCGCTGTCCGGCGACCAGGCCGGAAATTGGAAGCGCTGCTCTTCCTGGTTGGTCAACAGGTGCTGCTCGCTGCCATCTGGGGCAACGGTCGCCAGTTGCTGGTCCAGGGTAATGTAGGCAATCCGGTTCACTCCGTCCGAGCTTTCGGTGACGGCCAGTTCGGATTCCGGTCCGGCCGTGGCCGCGGCCGGCGCTTCCTGGCCATCCCGGTTAGTCGTCCACCAGTACAGGACCGCCAGCGGCGCGCTGGCCACGCCGCATAACAGCACGATCAGCAGGCCACAGGCAATCAGCCGCACGCGCCGCTTTGTCCTTCGTTCCTCGGCTCGCTGAATTTCTTCAGCCGGCGGCCGGCTATCAGGCTCTTCTTCAGGCAACTGATAAAATTCGTTATCGTCCAATTCGGTACTCACAACCACTCACTCCGCTGCCAGACGTGGCGCGATTTGCTAAATCGCGTTACAAGGCATTCCAGTTTTGTGCTCACAACCATTCGCTCCGCTGCCGGTGGAGAAAGCGGCCGCCGCCTTGCTCGCCCAGCCACCGGTCACCGTCCACAATCAACCGGCCGCGCAGGAAGAGTTTTTCCGGCCAGCCCTGCACTTCCAGCCCCTCGTAGATGTTGTAATCACAGGCCATGTGCTGCCTTCCGGCGCTGATCGTCCGTCGCGCCGCCGGGTCCCAGATCAGCAAGTCGGCGTCGGAACCAACGGCGATCGTCCCTTTGCGCGGGTACAGGCCGAAAATGCGGGCCGGGTTGGCGCTGGTCAGGGCCACAAAGCGGTTGGGGCTGATCCGGCCGCCATTGACCCCCAGATGCCAGGTAACGACCAGGCGGTCCTCGATGCCCGGCAGGCCGTTGGGGATGCGCGTAAAGTTCTCTCGGCCCAGCTCCTTGCCCGGCGGCCGGCCGTCCCGCCCGCCTTCGTAGTAAAAAGGGCAGTGATCGGTTGATACCGCCTGGAGGGTCTGGTCGGCCAGCGCTTCCCACAGCACCTCGGCGTCCATTTCCGTCCGCAGTGGCGGCGAGCAGACGTACTTCGCCCCGGCAAAAGGGTCTTCGTCCGCACCCTGCAACCTGTCCTCAAAGACGATCAGGTATTGGCTACAGCTCTCGCCCATCACCGGGTAGCCCTTGGCCCGGCCGATGGCCAGTTGTTCCACCGCCCCGGCGCAGGTCATGTGGACCACGTACAGCAGCGCGCCGCTGATGCCGGCCATAGACACTGCCCGGCACGTCGCCTCCGCCTCGGCCGCCTCCGGGTGAGCCGCCAGGTGGTAGTGGGGAGCAACCTTGCCCTCGGCCAGCAGCCCGGCCGTCAGTTCGGCAATCACGTCGCCGTTTTCGGCGTGGACCATCACCAGCAGGCCATGCCGGGCCGCCGCCTGCATCACCCGGAACAGCGTCGTGTCGTCTACCTGGAAGGTGCCCTTGTAAGCCATCAGCAGCTTGACGCTGGTGACGCCCTGCTCCGGCAACTCCGGCAGCTCGGCGTAAATCCCTTCGTGGGCGTCGGTGACGTTGGCGTGGAAACCATAGTCAATGCAGGCTTTGCCGGCCGCCTTCTCGTGCCAGTGGGCCAGCCCGTCGCTTAGCGAGCCACCCTTGGGCTGGATGGCAAAGTCAATGTGGCTGGTTGTGCCCCCAAAAGCCGCCGCCCGCTGGCCGGTAAAGAAATCGTCAGACGAAACGGTGTTGGAAACCGGCAACTCCAGGTGGGTATGCACGTCAATCCCCCCGGGCATGACCAGCTTGCCGGCCGCGTCCACCACCGTCTGCCCGGCCTCCGCCAACCGGCGGCCGATGAGGCTAATCACCTCCCCCTCGACCAGGACGTCGGCCGCGTACGTGTCCCCGGCAGTGACGATCGTTCCGTTCTTGATCAGTATACCCATTGTATCTCCTGGCAGTGCCTGGCACGGGGCAGAACCACTCTGGATAATCTAAGGCCGTTTGCCCCGTGCCAGGCACTATGCCATCTCTACGCCTCAATCGGCCGGCCCCACTGGCCGTGGATCTCTTGAATCGGGGTGACGATGACGAAGGCCTTGGGATCCTTTTCATGGACGATACGGTCCAGCAGGTCTACCTGGCGCGACTCCAGGGCGCACATCAAAACGCCATGCTCCTTGCCGGTGTACATCCCTTTACCTTGCAAGAGAGTGACGCCCCGGTGCAGATCCTTGAGCAAGGCCTGGCCAATCGCCTCAACCTCGTCAGAGATAACGTAGGCCAGCCGTTTGCGCGGCTGCAAAGTCGGCCGGGGCAACTCTACGTCCAACGCCTCCCACGTCGCTCGGCGGAAGGCTGTTCCCAGGCGCTTGAGCTGGCCGGTCAGGCCCGGCGGCACCTCCGGCAACACTTCGCTAGTCGTCTTTCGCAGCCCTACAGTAAAGAGGCCCAGGGCCACCAATAGGCTGTTGACGATGAAGCCAATTAGTAGCACCAGCCAGCCGGGCAAGATACTGATCTCGGCCCGTTCCAAAAAGGTAGCCCAATCACGGATCGGTGAGGGATGGAGAATGATTTTGAGGATCCAGCTCAGGGCCAGGATCAGGAAAATCGGCGCATAGTTGCGGCGGTAACGCCGGCCGAGCGCCTCCCACAGCGTAATGGGAAAGGTCGGGTGGAGCAGGCTTTGCGAAATTTTGTCGGCCCAATCTGCCTGGGGCACAAAAGGCGGCGAGAGCAGGCCGGCAAAGAAGTTGGTCTCCATGAGCCGCACCCGGTAGGCCCACAGCTCGTAATAGCGGTAGCGCCGCGCCTCGATGAAGAGAAACAGCATCACCAGCAGGGTGCTAATGAGAATTGCCGTGGCGCTGTTGGTACGACTGCTGTAGGCATAGCTGATAATGGCGCCGGTGGTGACCACCGCCCAATTGGTCGTGGCATCCAGCCGCTGACGCCACATATTCGAACGGGTGATCTCCCCCCGGTAAAAGTGGACCATGGCTGCGTTAAAGTCACTGCTGCGCAGACCCTGGCCGGCAAATTGCCACAACTGTTCCAGGTTCGGCGGTTCGGCCGTCTTCTTATCATTTTGGCTTGTGTGTACTTTTTCCGGTTCAATCATCTCTCAATCCTCGACGGTGGACGACGGACGATAATTCTTATTACTGTCGTCTATCGTCCGTCGTCCGTCGTCTGCCGTTCCGGCCGCCCCGCAGCAGCCGCGACGAATTAGCCAGAATGCCCAGGTCCGGCAACGATTGGGCGGCGGCGGCCAGGATCGGGGGCAACAGGCCGGCGGCGGCCAGACTGAGGCCGAGTAGGTTGTAGACAGCGGTAAAGGCCAGGTTCATCTTGACCACGCCCATCGTCCGGCGGGCCAGCCGGAACAGTTCGGGGACCAGCGTCCAATCGTCCCGCAGTAAGGCCACGTGGGCCGCCTCCAGGGCCACGTCCGTCCCGGCCGCGCCCATGGCCACACCCACGTCGGCCTGGGCCAGGGCCGGGGCGTCGTTGACCCCGTCGCCGACCATGACCACCTTTCTTCCCTGGGCCTGGTACTCCCTGACAATGGCAATCTTCTCTTCGGGCAGCAGGTTGGCCCGGTAGGCCACGCCCAGCCGGCCGGCCAGGTCGGCTGCTGCCCGCTCGTTGTCTCCCGTTAGCAGTTCAATCTGCCTGATACCCAACTGGCGAACCTGGGCCAGAGCCGCCGGGACTTCCGGCCGGAGCGTATCGGCCACGGCCAGGATACCGCTCAACTGCCCATCCTGGCCAACAAAGAGCAGTGTCTTGCCCTGCGCCTCCAGTCCGGCCACGGTCGGAGACTCTATGGGAGCCAGGAGCCGGCGGCTGCCGACCGTGACCCGCCGGCCGTTTATCTCGGCGTGGACGCCCAGGCCAGGCAGGGCCTCAAAGGCGGCCGGTTCCACTAAGGGCAGGTTCCGGTTACGGGCCGCGGCCCGCACCGCCTCGGCCAGGGGGTGCTCGGAGTAGCGCTCGGCGGCCGCAGCCAGCGCCAGCAGGCCGGCTTCGTCCAGCCCGTCGAGGGGGATGACGTCGGTGAGCTGCGGCCGGCCCAGCGTCAGCGTGCCCGTCTTGTCAATCAGCAACACATCAGCTTGGGCGACCGTCTCCAGGTATTTGCCACCCTTGATGAGCAGGCCGCTGCGGGCGGCCGCGCCAATGGAAGCCAGCATGGCAATGGGCGTAGCCAGGGCGATGGAGCAGGAGCAGGCCACGACCAGGACGGCCGCAGCCACCAGGGGATCGCGGCCAATGATCAGCGTCAGCGCCGCCAACCCGGCGACAATCGGCAGGTAATAGCCGGTAAAGCGGTCGGCAAAACGCTGCACGTCGGCCCGGTGGGCTTCGGCCTCCTCGACCAGCCGGATGATCCGGCCGAAGGTCGTGTCCGGCCCGACGTGGCTGGCCCTGACCCGCAGGCTGCCCAGTTGGGCCAGGCTGGCAGCGTAGACCCGGGAACCCGGGCCGGCCTCGACCGGCAGCGATTCGCCGGTGATGGTCGCCTGGTCCACCGTCGCCTGCCCGGCGACCACGTCGCCGTCCACCGGTAGCTTCTCTCCCGGCCGGACGACGACGACGTCGCCCACGCGAACCTCGGCGATGGGTACTTCCACCTCTTCGCCGTCGCGCAGCAGCCGGGCAGTCTGTGGGGCCAGGGCAGCCAGCCCCTGGACGGCCCGGCGGGCCCGGCCGGTAGTAAATTGTTCAACATAGTCGCCGACACGCATGAAGAAAACGATGACCACGGCCGTGGCCCACTCGCCCACGGCCAGGGCGGCCACGACCCCCAGGGTCATCAAGGTGTGGGAGGTGATCTGGCGGCGGAGAGCGGCGCGGAGGACGTTGCGGAAAATGGGGTAGCCCCCGGCCAGGACGAGCAGCAGCCCGACGGGCCAGGGGACCAGGCCGGTGATGCGCTCCAACAGCCCCAGCCACTCGCCCACGACGACCACAAAGAGGACGGCGGCAAGGACGACGGCCGTCAACCGGACGACCTGGCGGGACAGGTTGGCCTGGGCGGCCTGGGGAGCGCTGTCTTGGGCCGGCCCGGCCGTTTCCGGGACGCTGTAGCCGGCGTTGGCCACGGCCTGCCGCAGCGCGGCCAGGTCTACCTGCTCCCGCTCCAGTTGGAGCACGGCCTTTTCGGAAGCCAGGAAGACTTCGGCCGTGGCTACGCCCGGCACACTCAGCAACGCCCGCTGCACGTGCCGCGTACACTCCGCGCAATCCATGCCGGCGATAAGCAGTTCGACGGTTCTGGTGTTAGCCATACGCGATCACCTGTAAAGGAGAATAGAGATTGGAGATTGGAGATTAGGCCAATCTCCAATCTCTTCTTTGCCCCTACATTCTACACTGACAGCGCCCTTCGCTCAACGTCGGCCGATGTGGTAGAGTAGAACGATTTTGAAAATCGTTTGACAACCCAAAAGTAATTGCAAGCAACCGATGAATACAACTTACAAAGAAATCTCCTCCATTCGAGTCACTGGCCAATCTCAATCCAAATGGGCCACCCTGGCCCTGACCGGGCTGGTGAGTACGATTCTGTTGATTGGGGTGGGCAGCTTTGTGCGGGTCAGCGGCAATGGGCTGGGCTGCCCGGACTGGCCCCTATGTTACGGCCGGGCCGTGCCGCCGCTACAGTTGGGGGCCTGGATTGAGTTCAGCCATCGGCTGCTGGGGGGCATCGTCGGCCTGCAAATTTTCGTCCTGGCCTGGCTGGCCTGGCGTGGCCGCCACCAGCAGCCCCGGCTGTGGGGGCTGGCGGCCGCCGCCGTGGGCGTCTTCTTTCTCCAGGCCAGCCTGGGCGGCATCCACGTCCTGGCCGAGTTGCCATACTGGTCCGGTTTCATTCACACGGCCGTGGCCATGGCCCTGGCCGGGCTGCTGGCGGCGCTGGTGGCCGCGACTCAGCCGGGGCTGCGGCGGCTGAGCGCCCAAGTGGCGCCGCTGGTTGGCGGCGGCCGGCTGCCCCTATACGCGGCGTTGGCGGCCGGGCTGACCTACCTGCTGCTGGTGAGCGGCTCCCTCGTGACCCGCAGCGGGGCGTCGCTGGCCTGCCCGGCTTTCCCGCAGTGCGGGGTGGCCGGCGTGCCGCCCCACCTGGAGGGGTTGATCACCATTCAAATGGCCCACCGTTTGCTGGCTTTCGTCGTGGCCGTGGCGATTGGGCTGGTAGCCTGGCGCTTGCTGAGGCTCGGCCGGGCGGCCGCCGGGCTGCGGGGCTTCGGCTATGGCCTGGCGGCGCTGGTGGTCGTGCAGTTCAGCCTGGGGATCAGCAACGTGCTGCTGGCCCTGCCGATGTGGTCGCGCGTGCTGCATCTGATGACCGGGGGGACGATCTGGGTGCTGATGGTCATCCTGGCTATGTGTTTGCGGGGACGGCGCGACACCCTATAACCTACGACATCGGGCCACGAGGTACACTGGCACTGGATCCTCATCGGACGCGGCCTGGACCCACTCTGGTGGCGGTGTGGGTTCAGCGACCTCCCCAACGACAAGGCCAGCGCGGGCAAGTGTATTCAGGTAAGTTGACAACATCCGGTGGTTGGCGCCAACCTTAGGCCGCAAGCCATGTGGTGGTTTATCGGCGAGCCACCAGCCCTCATCGTAGTAGCCGCGCCCGGGCGGCCAGCTCGAACTCGCCTGGTTTGCGGCCGATCCCGGAAAGCAGGGATGGAGCATTGAGAAGACGAAGAACCCGCCCGCGCAGAGAACACGCGCCACGGTCGCAACTGCTCCGTCTAGGTCATCAATGTCCGACAGTCCAAAACTGCACACGACGCCCTCGAACACCTCCCCCTCCAATACCTCAGGCGAGGCAACGTCGGCATGCACGTAGGCGATGCCCACCGGGTTTACCCTCTCGCGGGCGTGTGCCTTGTCGAGCAGAGCTGACGAGATATCAATCCCGACGACGTGGGCTCCCCGGCCGACCAGTTCGCGGGCGAGCCGACCATGTCCACACGCCAAGTCCAAGAGGCGCAGGCCGGACACATCCCCTAAAAGGTGAAGGAGCGCGACAGTAGGCGGGTCTTCGTACAGGTCCGGCGTCTCGTACTAAACCCCGCAACCCTGGGCAGTGTAGCTGCGTAGAGAGGGACAAAATTCGGAGGTTTCACTATACAAGCCATGACCATTCCATCTTCTACCCCTGTATCTCCTCGGCGCAGCCGGCTTCCCCTGGTGTTGGGTGGCTGTGCCGTACTGGCCCTGTGCGTGCTGCTGGCCTGCGCCGCCAACGCGGTCTACTGGACCTATAAGACAGGGGCGCTGCGCACCACAGGTGCGCCAGGCGCCACAGGTGCTGCCCAAGGACCGGACGCGATCCGCGCCGAGCTGGCGTCACTGCCGGCCGGCAACGTCAGCAGCGGGGAGCAGGTGTTTACAGGCATAGGGGCCTGCAGCGCCTGCCACTCGCTCGACCCGGACACGCGGATTGTTGGCCCTTCGCTGTCCGGCGTCGCCGCACGCGCCGCGACGCGCAAGCTCGACTACTCGGCCGAGATGTACATCTACGAATCCATCGTCTACCCGGACGCTTATGGCGTCGAAGGTTTCCAGGGCGGCATCATGCCGGCCGATTTCAAGCAGCGGCTTAGCCAGCAGCAGCTTGCCGACCTGGTGGCGTTCTTAACGACCAAATGAGAACTATGAGCACTGTGTGACGTCAAATGTATCCCCCTTTATAGCCCCCTTTATACCCCGGCCTATAGCCAGGCACAACCGCATTTCTTATCATCTACTTGTCCGGCGCCGGTATGTCCGCCGAAGGGTGCCCGGCAATCAGGATTGCCCGGCAAAAGGATACCCGGCAAGTTGAAATCCCCGGCGGCCTGGCCGGGCTGCGCCTCTGAAAACAGGGCCGGGCAGGTCGTCCCCATCCTGGACCAGCACAATCCGGTCGGCGTCGAAAGGCGCGCCGCCGGGCGGGCGTGGAACTTTTGACTGCCGGCCGGCGTCTTACGTTTAGGTGACTGGTGTGCCAGTCACCTAAAGGAGTGAGATATGACTCGCCTTTATTGCTTGCTCATGATTGGCCTGGCCATCACGTTGGCGGCCTGCAGCCCGGAAGCGAGCCCTACGGACGTTCCCAGGCCCACGGCCGGCCCGCTTTCCACCGCCACGGCCACCAGTACTTCCACGGCCACGGCCATTACCCTCAGGCCAACCGTCGGCACGGCCATCGTGCCCGAACCGGGCACGCCAGGGACATACGTACCCCCAACACAGACGCCTGTTCCCACCTTACCCGGTGGATTAAGCCCTACCGAACTGAAGTATCGCCTTCTGGAACAGTTCCCGGATTTCTTCTTTTGTGACCCCGACTATTATCCTATCCAATGGGGCGATGAATTAGAACGGGCCCGCCAGCGTTTCCCTGAGCTGCAGGCCAACACCGAAGAATTCAACGCCATTCTGGCCCACAACAACCTGGCTGGCCTGACGACCTTTAGCGACGAGCAGAAACTGCTCATTTATCGCGAACACAAGAAGCTGGCCGCCATCCAGTTTCAACTCGCCGGCTCAGGCTACCGCTTCCAAATTCAGGTGGCCAAGACCGAGGGTCAGGGTGAGCTGGTCAGCGGCGTCATTGACGCCCAGGGCGTGATCACCGTTGAAGAGAGAACGCCTACTTTCGTCACCTGCCCTATCTGCCTGGCGGCCGGTACGCTCATCAGCACGCCGGCCGGCCCGGTTCCGGTGCAAAGTTTGCGGCCGGGCATGTTGGTCTGGACGGTGGACAAAACCGGTGCGCGAGTGGCCCGCCCCCTGGTTCGCCTCAGTCAAACGGCCGTGCCCGCCACCCACCAGGTCGTCCGTCTTGTGCTGGCTGACGGCCGCCAGTTGTGGCTCTCGCCCGGCCACCCGACAACCGATGGCCGGACCGCCGGGCAATTGCAGGTGGGTGACTCCCTCGACGGCGCGGTTATCGTTGCCGCCGGGCGGGTTCCTTACGCCGGCCTGGCCACTTACGACCTGCTCCCGGCCGGCGACACGGGCTTTTATTGGGCCAACGGCGTCTTACTCGCCAGCACCCTGGTCCTGGCCAGGTGATAGGGTGACTGGCGCTTCCTCTGAAAAAGCGCCAGTCACCTGAATAAATTAGAGTTCGACAAACTGGACGCAGGAAGGCTGGCGGACGGCGGCGCGGGCCACCGGAGGGCCGATTGCTTCCGGGCCGGCCAATAAAGGCAGCGCCACCAGTTCATCGCTGTACTGGTTGGCCACGAGGATGAACCGGCCGCCGGGGGCCAGGGTGAAATGGCGCGGCCACTGTCCGCCGCAGGGGGCCACCGCGATGCGGGCCAGCCGGCCATCGGGAGCGACGTCAAAGACGGCGATACTGTCGTGGCCGCGATTGGAGACGTAGACGCGCCCGCCGGCCGGCGAGAGGTGGATGTCAGCTACGGCGTTCTCCGGCGCGCCGGGCGGGAGGGTGTCAACACGCTGTTGCTCGCGCAGCCCGCCGTCGTTGGGCTCATAGTGGTAGACAGTTACGGTGCTGTCTAGCTCGTTGGCCACGTACAGCCGCCGGCCGCCGGGGTGGAAGACCATGTGCCGCGGCCCGGCGCCCGGCCGGGTGGCGGTCTGGACCTGGGGGTGGAGTTTGCCGGCCGAAGAGTCGAAGGCGTAGACCAGCAGTTCGTCCATTCCCAGGTCGGCGACGATGACGAAGCGGTTGTCAGGGGCGAATATGGTCGAATGGGCGTGCGGCCGCTCCTGGCGCTGGGGATGAACACTGTCGCCCTCGTGTTGAACCAGGCCGGTCATCTCACCTAACGAGCCATCCGGCAGAACGGGCAGGACGGCAACCGTACCGGCGCCGTAGTTGGAGGCCAGCAGCCATTTCCCGGCCGGGTCGAGCTGCAGGTGGCACGGCGCGTCACCCCCGCTCGGCTGGTGGTTGATAGGCTGGAGGCTCAACGGTTCGCCCTCCAGGCGCAGCGCCCAGACCGATCCAGGCACGCCGTCGTCGTGCTGGCTCGTCTCGCTGGCGGCGTAGAGCCAGCGCCGGTTGGGATGGACGGCGAGGAACGCCGGCCTGGCGATGCCGGCATAGGCGCCGCAGGCCGCCAGCGGTCCGGCCGCGCCGTCAAAACGGAACAGGTGAATGCCCGGCTGGCCGGCCGGGGCATAGCTGCCGACCACAATTAAATCACTCATCTACCACCAAACAGTCCGATGGTCTTCACTCCGAACACTCCAATTCCGTATAAGCGCGAAGATGCGCTGCTAGGGTAGAAAGTAGCCAGGCGGGATTTTAGTGGGCTCTTTCGCCGGAGTCAATCGAATTTGAAGCCAGCGAAATATGTGGTATCGTTGACCCCCTTAGTCATTGCTGATGCCGCCCCAGGCATCGCTTCGGGAGCCAAAAGAGGAGAAAAATAAGATGTCACGAGCAATTGGTACACTAATGAGTGTGGCACTGATTGTATTGTTGCTGTTTGCCTTTGGCCAGGGCGATAGCTCTGTCGTCAGCGCCATGCCGCCCAAGACCCCGACCCCGGCCGGACCGACCCCCACACCCCCGCCTCCACCGCCCATCCCGCCCGGGCTGCGGGCCGGGTTGCGGGCCTCTAATTACGGCATTTCGCCCTTCCCCTCGCCCACCTGGTGGGTCAACTCCATTAATTCGATGGCCTCCCGTTTCCCCGGCTCCGTCGGCGAACAGGTGGCCGTTGTGGTCGAAGTATCGGGCGGCGGGGGCCGGAGAGGGTGTTGGGCCCACTTCCCCAATCCCACACCGGGAACGCCCTGGCCAAACGTCACCTTCGACGACGTGGACCTATTCGAACCGGCCTTCGACGCCTTTGACCAGAGCGGAATCCAGGTCTGGTTACAGGTGGAACCGGCTCGTTGCGACGTACCGATGTTGATTGACCTGTTGATGCTCCAGTACAGCCACCATTCAAGCGTGATCGGCTTTGGCGTGGACGTGGAGTGGTACCGGCGGGATCTGGTCAGGTTTGGCAAACCGGTGACCGACGCCGAAGGGCAGGCCTGGGTGGCCCAGACGACGAGCTATGACCCCAGTTACCAGGTCTTCCTGAAGCACTGGCTGACGGAAAAGATGCCGCCTACCTACCGCACCGGGCTGGTATTTATTGACGACAGCCAGGGGCATGGTTCGCTGACCTCGATGGTCAACGAATTCTCGGTCTGGGGCCAGACCTTTGCGCCGGCGCCGGTCGGTTTCCAGTACGGCTACCAATCGGACAAAAGCTGGTGGGATGATCTGGCCGATCCACCCCGGGACATTGGGAACGCCCTGCTGACGGCGATTCCCAATACGCGGGATCTGCTCTGGGTTGACTTCACCGCTTATGACATCTGGCCGCCGGAGTAGAGGCGGCTCACGGTAGCGGGCGGGGCCAGCCCCGCCCGCTACCATCCGGTTGGCTTTCTCCTGACGGCCGCTTCCGGAAGCAGCGTATTCACCCCTTTCTCATATCCCAAATGTATCCCCTTTTATAACCCCGGCCTATAGCCAGCTACCACCGCATTTCTTATCATCAAATGTACAGGAGACTGAAGATGAAAACGATCGCTGGTTTATATGATGATTTGTCAGATGCCTACCGCGCCATCCAGGAGCTGATAGCTAACGAGATTGCCCGCGACGACATCAGCCTGGTTGCCGGGGATGTAAATAACCAATACAGCTTTTATCTCGAACAACGGGATATGAGAGGCCCAGACGTGGGCGACGAGGCTGAGGGTGCTTTGGCCGGTGGGGTTATTGGCGGCCTGACTGGCCTGCTCCTTGGGTTGGGCGCCTTGACCATTCCCGGCATTGGCCCCATTGTCGCCGCCGGCCCGCTGATGGCCGCGCTAACCGGGGCCACCGTCGGCGGCCTGGCGGGCGCCATTATTAACTGGGGTGTCCCGGAAGAGGAAGCCCAATTGTACGGCGAAGCCGTGCGGCGCGGCGGTGCGCTGGTCGTCGTGCGCGCACCTGACAGTACGGCCGGCCAGGTCACCGCCATTATGGACCGCCACAACCCCATTGACGTCGAAAAACGCGCCGGCGAATGGCAGATTGCCGGTTAGCTGGCGATCATGAATAGATACTCGGCCCGGCCATAAAGCGACACTTTGTCACCTTGTCACCCCACTCTGCGAGCGGCCGTCACCTTGTCACCTACATGATCGCGCCACGAATAACGCGGACTATACCCAAGCATGCGGCGCGCCTTAGCAATTGACAGGAGCGTTTCATAGTCACCCGTCCCATCGCGAAGCGGAACCATTGGGAAAACGGCCGACATCAACTCCCGGTTCGGTTGCGGCATAACCGTATCGGCCGCAGCAATAATAAACACCTCCGCCCCCTCAACAGGCACTTCCAGCCCCAGGCGGCAGCTTTGCGCCACGTCACGCGCATCCACGTAACCCCACAAGTTCCACTTCCGCAGCCGTGGGTCTGTCCAGAACGTGGGAAAGCGCTGGTAATCGTCCGGCTCCATAATATTGGAAAAGCGCAAGCCGACGATCGGTATCCCGCTCCACCGGCTAAATTGCTGGGCCATCTGTTCGCTCAACGCTTTGGATAAGGCATAGCTCGACTCGGGGAACAGTGGATGCGCTTCGTCAATGGGCGCGTAGGCCGGTTGCTCCCGCTCAAACGGCAGGCCCAGGGTAGTCTCGCTCGAGGCCCAGACGATACGCTGCAAGCCGAGGCTCGTGGCCGCGCTAAAGACGTTGTAAGTGCTCACCATATTGGTGCGGAAGGTGAGTTCATCAGATTGAAGCCCGGGGGCCGGGATGGCTGCCAGGTGTACTACCGCGTCCGCCTGGCGCAGCACTTCAAACGTCTGCCCCAGATCGGTCACGTCGGCCCGGATCCGGGCGCTGATCGGCTCGCGCGGCGGAACCACGTCAACGCCGAGCACCTCGTAGCCATGTTCAACCAGCTCACGCACCACCGCCCGGCCGGCCTTGCCGCTACTGCCCGTCACCACAATCTTTCGCATCATCTTCCCATCCTTACTATAAGCACCACTGGTGGACGGAGGAGTTCGCATCCTCAGATGCGAACTCCCCCACAAATAGCCAGATAAAGATTTTAGTGGGCTATTAAGGTTGAGTCAATCCAAGTGCCAGCCATGAACACCTGCGCTAAAATCCGCACCAAGGAGAATACATACATGAACCAACCCTACAAACCTCAAGGCTATTCAAGCGTCTCGGTCTACATGATGGCCGACGGCGCGCAGCGCGTCATCAACTTCTTAATCGAAGCATTCGACGCCCAACAGCTACGCCGTTACGATAATCCCGACGGCTCTATCATGCACGCCGAAGTGAAAATTGATGATACCGTCGTTATGATCGCCGATGGTGGCGAAGGCTATCCCGCCTTTCCCATCTGGCTTCACGTCTACGTCCCCGACGTAGACGCCACCTACCGGCGTGCCCTCGCTGCCGGTGGCGTTTCCGTTCAGGAGCCGGTGCAAAAAGATGACCCCGACCGCCGTGCCGGCGTCAAAGACCCGGCCGGCAACACCTGGTGGATTGCCACCCAGGTCGGATGAGCCAACACATAGCCGAACAGGTGCGCCAGCGGGTGGATACCATTTACCGCACCGAGTCGCGCCGCATCTTTGCCACCTTGATCCGCCTCCTTGGTGATTTCGACCTTGCCGAGGATGGGCTGCACGATGCCTTCAGAGTGGCGATGGAGCAATGGCCGCGCGACGGCGTACCCGCCAATCCCCGGGCCTGGCTCGTTTCCACCGGCCGCTTCAAGGCCATAGATGCCATACGCCGGCGCGCCCGGTTCGACGCCTCGCTGGCGGTGCTTGCCGAGCAACTCGACCGCGATACCGGCCACGCTGTTGGGCAGGCCGATGAGGATATCCAGGACGACCGGCTGCGGTTGATCTTCACCTGCTGCCATCCTGCTCTGTCGCCCGACGCCCGCGTGGCCCTGACCCTGCGCGAGGTCTGCGGGCTGACGACCGAGGCCATCGCCCACGCCTTCCTCACCACGCCGCCCACACTGGCCCAGCGCATCGTCCGCGCCAAGGCCAAAATCCGCGACGCCCGCATTCCCTACGAGATCCCGTCGCGGGAAAAGCTGTCCCAACGGCTAGACACTGTCCTCCAGGTCATCTACCTCGTCTTCAACGAGGGCTACTCCGCCTCGTCGGGTGAGTCGCTGACCCGGCCCGATCTCTCCGGCGAGGCCATCCGCCTGGGGCGTCTGCTGGTCGAGTTATTGCCGGAGCCGGAGGCTATTGGTCTCCTCGCCCTCATGCTGCTGCACGAATCGCGCCGCGCCTCGCGTACCTCGCCGGAGGGCGACCTGGTTCTGATCGAAGACCAGGACCGCTCTCTTTGGAACCGCGAACAAATCGCCGAAGGGACAGTCCTGGTACAGCAGGCGTTGTCGGCGGCTGGCTTTGGCCCCTATACCCTCCAGGCCGCCACCGCCGCCGTCCATGCCGCTGCACCCAGCTTCGCCGCCACCAACTGGACCCAGATTGTTGGCTTGTACGACCTGCTACTGCAGGCCACCCCCTCACCCGTGGTCGAGATGAACCGCGCCGTGGCCGTGGCCATGCACGACGGCCCGGCGGCCGGTCTGGTGTTGGTTGACGCCATCCTGGCCCGTGGCGACCTGGCCAACTATCACCTGGCCCACGCAACGCGAGCAGAACTCTACCGGCGATTGGGGAGAACGGCCGAAGCCCGGGCCGCCTACCAACAAGCGCTTGCCCTCACCCAACAAGAGCCAGAGCGCCGCTTTCTAGAGCGCCGGCTCAACGACCTCTCGCCCTGACCGGCCGTCGTCTGTCGTCCGTCGTCTATCGTCAAATTCCTCAACCATGCCGAATTTTCAAATTCAGCCGTCTTTTTGTCGAATTCCGGCCTCGCCAGACGATTATTTAATGACAACGCAGGAAGCAACACGCGCGAGGCGCACCACAATAATTGAAAAGCTTATAGCTTATAGCTTAAAGCTGACAGCTAGTTACAAAGGAGAAACGAACATGCAATTCCTGGTTTACGACCCCAACTTTGACCCCGAGAACGCAACTCCCCCTCCCCCCGAATTCATGGCCGAGATGGGGAAACTGATCGAAGATGCAACGCGAGCTGGCGTGCTGGTTACGACCGGCGCGCTCCAGCCGCAGGGTACGCGCCTCAAGCTCTCCGGCGGGAAATTCACCGTGACCGATGGGCCGTTCATCGAATTAAAGGAGCTACTGGCCGGCTTCGCCGTCATTCAGGTCAATTCATTGGAAGAGGCCATCGAATGGTCGAAGCGCTTCCGCTTGATCGTCGGGGACGGCGAGTCCGAGATCGTTCAGTTGTTTGGGCCGGAAGACTTCGGTCACGAGTAACCCGCTCTGGCGCACGCTGCGGGCTGAAAGCGTTCTGAAGCATTGAGCCGGGCGTCCTGAACACACCGGGCGCCTGGCTCATGCCCTCGGCAAATCCTTGGCAACAAAGCATGAAATACGTATTTCTGGCCTATCGGGATGAGGAACAGTGGAACGCTATGTCCGCTGGCGAGCGCGACGCCCTCGAGAGCGCCTGCCTGGCCAACGAACAGGACCTGCGGCAGAGCGGTCACCTATTCGCTGTCGAAGACCTCCAAAGCCGGAACACCACCCTCACGGTGCAGGTCGTGAACGGTAAGGTGTCCCTCACCGGTGGCTCCTTCGCCGAGACGAAGGGGCAACTCGTCCAGCTCTTCATCATCAATGCCAGGGACCTCAACGAAGCCATCCAGGTGGCCTCCAAGATGCCCCAGGCGCGCAGAGGCCCCATCGAGGTACGGCCGATCATAGATCTCGACAAGGGTGAGGCTACCGCCCACCCACCACGATGAATAAAAAAGCTTATAGCTTATAGCTTAAAGCTTATAGCTTAAAGCTGGCAGCTATTTACCGAGGAGAACCCATGAACAAAGTAAATTCGAAAGATGACCTGACCCCATCGCAACGCATCACCAACCAGATCGCCGAACTGGCCGACTGGCGCGGCCGGATGCTGGCCCAACTGCGCCAACTGATCCTCGAGGCCGACCCCGATATCGCCGAGGAATGGAAGTGGGACACGGCCGTCTGGTCCCACAAAGGCAATGTCGTGGCCGGTGGCGTCTTCAAGGACCACGTCAAGCTCAACTTCTTCAAAGGCGCCTTGCTACAAGACCCCCACGGCCTGTTTAATGCCGGCCTCGAGGCCAAGACCTCCCGCGCCATAGACTTCCACGAAGGCGACGACGTCAACGAGCCCGCCCTGAAAGACCTCATTCGCGCCGCCGTGGCCCATAACCTGTCCGGCGGCAAAAAGAAATAACCAGCACTCAATGATTTGTGTGCTCACACTCGTCGTAGGGTGCGCACCGCCCAACAACATAGGAGATGAAATGGTAAACACAACAAACAAGCCAGCGCCCGCCGTGGGCAACTACGCTTCCGTCAATGTTCTCAACCTCTACTACGAGATTCACGGCGCCGGGCAACCATTGGTGCTGCTGCATGGCGGCGTCGGCGCCATCGAGATGTTCAGCGAACTCCTGCCGCTGCTCGCCCAAGGCCGGCAAGTCATCGCCGTGGACCTGCAAGCCCACGGCCGTACGGCCGACATCAACCGCCCGCTCAGCTACGAGTTCATGGCCGACGACATCGCTGCCCTGATCAACCATCTCGGCTTAGAAAGCGCCGACCTCATGGGTTACTCTCTGGGTGGTGGCGTCGCCTTACAAACCGCCATCCGCCACCCGGAGGTGGTCCACAAGCTGGTCTTCGTCTCGACTGCCTTTAAGCGCAATGGCTGGTATCCCGAAGTCCTCGCCGGAATGGCCCAGATGGGTCCAGAAGCGGCCGAGCCGATGAAGCAAACCCCCATGTACCAGCTCTATGCCAGCGTCGCCCCCAGGCCGGAAGATTGGCCGGTGTTGCTCACCAAGTTGGGCCAGTTGCTCAGGCAGGACTATGACTGGTCGAATGATGTGGCGACCATCAAAGCTCCCACCCTGATCGTGGTTGGCGATGCTGACAGCGTCCGCACCTCACACGCGGTTGAGTTCTTTGAACTGCTCGGCGGCGGCCAGGCCGATGCCGGCTGGGACGGCTCTGGAATGTCCAATGCCCGGCTCGCCATCCTGCCTGGCACCACCCATTACAACATCTTCTCCTCCCCCACCCTGGCCTCCGCCGTCACCCCCTTCCTCGACACGCCGCTGCCCACCGATTAGCTTTTCATCGCCACGGCCGGTGCTGTCAGATTTTCCCTGGCAGCACCGGCCACCGGCCGCCCCACAACCTCAAGGAGGAGTTCGCATCTGAGGATGCGAACGGCTCCACCAGTGGTATGGTCCAGGTTTTCATCTGCCTACCACAAGCTTTGTGACTGCCAGCTTGCCACCTGGGGCCTTGCCTCCCTTGCCTCCAGCCGATTGCCACACTCTGGTTTTCCAGGCATAATATAACTGTTATTGGGTGCGCCGCTTGGCAATCCTCATCCATCACCCCAGCCACCCTTCTTCTCATTCAATTGGTGCGTCATTTGGTCCAAGGAGGTGAGTGCCTATTACCCTAAGCCAACTCCCGTCTTCCCCTTTTTTGGAGCCGTTCCTGTGGCGCACTTGAGTGGCTTGACCCGCTAAGGTGGGGCGACGAGCCACCTGTGCAGGAGGTAAAGTAAAGATGCAAGCGAGTGACTACCGCCAGGTAGAACAGCCGCGACGGAGGGTGCGGGACCTTCCCTCGCTGATCAAATATATCCTTCTCCTACTCTTGATCCTGCTTTTGCTGGCCCAAATCGCCAGCGGCGACTTCGGCCGGTTGGCCGAAGGGAACGTGTTGACCTGGATTATCCTGTTTTTCAAGCTGCTCCTCATCGCTCTGCTCATCTGGCTCATCAGGGTGCAGAGGCAACTGACCTGCGAACTGACCGCGCCAACCGGCTGCACCGACGAGCAGGTAAACCAGGCCCTTGGCGCGCTCACGGTGGAGGTCGTCGGCAGCGCCGGTGGCGCCGGCTTCTCCCACTATACCCTGGAGTGGCGCCAGGTTGAAGGCCAGGCTTGCCAGGACAACGCCGGCTGGAGCAGCGATGGCGTTCACTATCCGGGCGGCGGTGGCAGCGGCAGCAGCCCGGTGACCAACGGCACCCTGGGCTGGCTGGATACTACTGTCTGGTCGGCCGGTTCCTATGAAGTCCGTCTGTGCGTCTACGGCATCTTCACTAGCCAGCCCACCTGCTGCTGCATCCAGTTCGATTTGTTCAAGCAGTTCGTCTGGATCCAACGGGTAGCCATTAGCCCGGGTGCGCCGGTGCAGACACCGCCCGGCCCCTTCGACGGCAGCGCGCCCGTGGTCAACACCAATCCCGGCGGCATCGTCGTGCCCGTGGGTGGCTGCGTCACCATCGAGGGCAGCGCCTGGGTCGGCGAGTGCAATAACCGCAAGATTAAGTGCTTCGACCTCCGCTACGCTCTCGGCTTCCTGCCCGGGCCCATGGACGCCGGCTTCAGCCCGGCCGCCTACACCGGGCCAAACACCGGGTCGCTGCTCACCACGCCGCTGTGCTACGAACCCCCCGATGAGGCCGACAAGCGGGCCCAGTGGAACTGGGTCATCAGCCGGGCGTTGACGACCCAGTTGGTCAAAACCCAGATTACCATCTTCGGCACCACCTACGATGTCTGGAAGCTGCAAGATTACTGCTTCAACAGCGCCGGCCTGCTGCCGGCCTGCCCCGACGCCCAGCACCACTGCCGGAGCGGCCAGTTTACCCTGCTGCTGCAGGTCGAAGACACACTTGGTAACCTCTATTACGACACCCAGCGCGTCTGGTTCGACAACAAGCCGATCTACTCAGAATTTGGCGGCATAGGCGGGCTGGCCGCCTGCACCGACCTCCATCTGGAGGCCGGCGGGCCTTTCGTCCCGGCCGGCGCGCCCTGCGGCACGCCCTGGCCGGCCGACCTGATGGGCATCGCCTACGACGAGTACATTGACGAGGCCGACCTGACCTATCCCAGCGACAACTTTGATTTCTACCTGCTGCAGATCACTCGCCAGGGTGGGCCTACTTATAGCGTGCCCATTACTCCCGGCCTCTCGCCGCCCGTCTTTGGACCTGACCCCTTGCACGGCACCAGCCGCGTCGGCGAGCCGGGCACACGGTGCGAGGATACGATACCCGGCTGCACCCCCGTCAATCCGGTGCCGCCGAAGGCCTATGACGTGTTGACCCAACTGGACCTGCGCGTTTTTGACGACGTTTGCGCTGCCAGCCTCATCGCCCCCTTTACCCCACCGGCCGGCTTCGCCCTGGAGCGGGGCAGTTGCTGCGGCTACACCTTCCAGCTATTCGCCCGGGACCAAACCTGGAGCGATGGCTGGGCCGGGGGCTTCCACCACATGTGGTCGCTGCCCTGGGCGGTATGCATCTGCAACGACCTGCCCCCGGACAAGAGTAAATCTTAGCCAGGTGCCTGGCGCTACCAAAGCGCCAGGCACTTTTCTCCTGTCTACCAAATGGGACCCTCAGCCGCTCTCGGTAACTCGCCGCGCCCGCCCCTTGCCCCCGCCCCCTACCGTCCAATCGCCTTCCTCCTGACGGCCGCCTCCACAAACAGCCCCTCCCCCAGGTTCTGCTCGTCAAAGATCTTGACCCGGTCAACCACAAACCGGTAAAACCGGTAATCTCCGCCCACGCCCCTCCCGCCGGCGCCTTCCTTCCACGCCGCATAAGCCGGGAAGCGCTCCCCATACAACTGCTCCGCCCGCCCGGCCGGCCCGCCCCGCGCCAGGTTCGACAGCTAACTCAAGCACTATTATAATCCCTCTCTAAGGAGTTTACATGGGCGAGGCTACCCCCCACCCACCATCATGAACGAAAAAGCCCATAGCTCATAGCTTACAGCTTCCAGCTCACAGCAACATGCTGAACAAACGCGATCACCTCATTCTCGACACGCTCCTGCCGGCCGGAGCGCACCCCGGCCTGCCGCTCGGACTTGCCGGCGCCGGCTTCGACGCCTTCTGGTCAGAGTTCGAGCGAACAGCCCTGCCTTCCTGGCGCCGGGGATTCCGCGCCGCCCTGTGGCTGGCAACCTGGATCGCGCCCTTGCTCATCCGCCGGCCGCCGCCCCTGACCTTGTACAACCGGCCGGCCCGGGAGCGGGCCCTGGCGGCGATGGAGCGTTCCCGCCTGTACCTGCTGCGGCAAATGATCGGGCTGCTCAAAACGACGGTCAGCCTCGGCTATGGCGCCGCTGGCGACGTCCGCCAGGCCATCGGCTATCCGCTCCAGCACGACGATCCGCGCCGGCCGGTGGCCTCATGATTTTCGACGGCGAAAAGGAGCGGCGCGCCCTGGACGACAGCTTCGACTACGTCATCGTCGGCTCCGGCGCGGCCGGGGCCACCGCCGCCCGCGTGCTGGCCGACACGGGAGCGCGGATTGCCGTCGTGGAAGAAGGCCCGGTGCTGGCCACGGCCGACTTCGGCGACCGCGTCTGGCCTGCCTTCCGGCGCATCTATCGCCAGATGGGCGCTCAGGTAACCCGCGGCCGGGCCATCATCCCTATCCTCCAGGGCAGTTGTCTGGGCGGTAGCACCGTCGTCAACTCGGCCATCGTCTGGCGCCTGCCGGCCGATGTCTGGCAGCCGTGGCAGACAGAATACGGCCTGGGTGAGGCCCTGCCCCTTGACCTGCTGCACCACTATTGGGACCAGATCGAAGGCGAGCTTTTCACCCGCCCCACCCCGCCCGAAATCTGGGGCGAGAATAATCGCCTCCTGGCTGTCGCCACGCAGCGTCTGGGCCTCGAGGGGGCGCCCCTGCGCCGCAACGAGCGCGGCTGCCAGGGCAGCGCCCGCTGCTCGCTGGGCTGCCCGCATGGCGCCAAACAGAGCATGCTGGTGAGCTACCTGCCCTATGCCGCCGAAAGGGGTGCGACCCTGTTCACCAGCGCCCGGGTGGACAGGGTCATCCTGGATGGGGACCGGGCCGTTGGGGTAACAGGTCATTTCCACCGGCCGCAGTGGCAGGAGAATATTGCTCCCTTCACCCTGCGCGCCCGCCAGGGTGTGCTCGTCGCCGCCTCGGCCGTTCAGACGCCTGGCCTGCTGGCTCGCAGTGGCGTTCGTTCTCACCACCTGGGCCGCCATTTCCAGGGGCATCCCGGAACGTCGCTCGTTGGCGTCTTCGACGACGAGGTCACCGCCTGGTCTGGCGCAACCCAGGGCTATGAGGTGGACCACTACCGCCAGAACGGGCGCTTCAAGATCGAAACCCTGGCCCTGCCCCCTGAGTTACTCTTTCCTCGCCTGCCCGGCGTCGGTCGGGCCTGGGTGGAGAAGATGGCTGCCTCGGCCTATATGGCCACCTGGGCCGTGGTGTTGCGGGCCTACGCCCAGGGCTCGGTCCATGACGGGCGCTTCGGGACCCAGATCCGCTTCGATCTGGCGCCGCAGGACGTCGCCAATCTGCGCCGTGGCTTGCGCCTGGCGGCCGAGTTGTTATTCGCCGCCGGGGCGCGGGAGGTTTTGCCAGGCGTCCACGGCTTGCCGGAAAGCCTGGCCAATGTGGACCAGGCCCGGCTCCTGGAGACCGGCCCGGACGATCCGGCCTGCTACTCCCTGGCCATGACCCACCTCTTTGGGACCGCGCGCATGAGCCTTCGGCCGGCCGAAGGCGTGGTTGGGCCCGACTTTGCCGTCCACGGGACCAGGGCTTTCTACGTCATTGATTCCTCCCTCTTTCCGACGAACCTCGGGGTCAACCCCCAGCACACCATTATGGCCATCGCCATGCACGCCGCCAGGAGGATCGCCGCGCTTCATTGACGGCGCCACGACCCATGAAAGAACCGTTGCCGCCAACTGTAAACTGGCCGGCTCTCGGCCTCACGGCTCTCACCGTCCTCCTTGGGGCCCAGTTGTTGCGGGTGTTTTTGCCTGCCCTGGTCTGGCACTGGGGGGCAAACCTGGGCTTGAGCTACTGGCTGGTGGTGGCCTGCGCCTATACCCCCACCATTCTGGCGCTGGCTGCGCCGGCGCTGGCCCGCTGGCTCCAGCCGCGCGGCGCCCTGTGGGCGGCCGGCGCCGTCCTGGTGCTGTGCCGATTGCTGGTCCAGCTCTCAACCACGACGACCATAGATGTCTGGGCGGCCATGGCCGGCACTACCTCTTTTTACCTGTTGCTGATCCTGCTCTCTGGCCAGGCCAGGGCCAGGGGCGAAGGTGGCTGGCCGGCCTTTGCCCTCGGCCTCCTTTTCGGCCTGGCTCTGGATACCGCCCTGCGCGGCCTCACCGGCACCCTCGACCTGAGCTGGATTCCTGGCCTGTGGTCCCTCCTCGTCGTGATCGCCCTGGTTGGCGCCTTTGTTTACACCCTGTGGCAGGAAACGCGCGCTGGCGTGCCTCTGGCGGACGCCCCTTTTTCCACCAGCCTGCCGCTGATTGGTCTGGGCCTGCTGCTGTTCGTCCAGTGGCAACTGTTGCAGAGCCAGGGTTGGCTGGCCACGCTCAGCGGCTGGTCACCGGCCGCGGCCTTCGGCTGGCTGGCGCTGGGCAACACCGGCGCCCTGCTGGCCGCCGCCTACACCCTGGCCAACGAACGCTTGCGCTCTACGTGGTGGTGGTCGCTTCTGGCCGGAAGCGCGCTGGTGGTGGCCCTGGCTATGGCCGCCGTGCCCGGTTGGGCCGCCGCCGCCGGCGTTCTCGTCGCCCTGGTGAGCGCCGGCCTGTTGCTGGCCGTCATCGCCGGCGAAGCGCGGCCGTCATCTGTGCCGGCCGGCATTACCCGGGCCGGTTTCGCCGTCTGGTTGGGCCTCTTCCTTTTCAACGTCTTCGTCATGCTCTACTACTTTTCCCTCGCCGTCCCCCTCCTGCCCTTCCCCCGCGCTGCCCTGGTGCCTCTGGCCGGGGCGGGGTTGGCCTTGTGCGCCATCCGGGCTGCCTGGCGGCGCTCGCCCGCGCCAGGGCCTGGCGCGCTGCTCCGGCCGGCGGCGCGGTTGGGCCTGCTCTTACTGTTAGCCCCAGCCGCCTTTTGGCTGGCCGATTCGTCGTCCGCCCCGGTCGAGGCCACGGCCCACGGCTATCCCGTGCGGGTCATGACCTATAACGTCCGCTCCGCCTACGGCCGGGCCGGCCGGCAGGACGTGGAGGCCATAGCCCAGGTCATTGAGAACGCCGGCACCGAGGTAGTCGCCCTCCAGGAGCTGCCGCGCAGCGGGATGCTCAGCGGCACCAGCGACCTGCTCTCCCTGCTTGCCCGGCGGCTGGACATGCCCTACACCGTCATGGGGGCGGCCACCGATCCTGTTTTCGGCAACGCCATTCTCAGCCGGTATCCGATCCTGGATAGCGGATGGGACAACCTGCCCCATCTGGATTCGCTGATTGGCCGGGGTTACGTCTGGGCCGAAATAGAGCTGGGCGGCGGCCAGACCTTACTGGTCGTCGGCGCCCATCTGTCAACTGAGCGGGCTGAGATACGCCTGGCTCAAGTGGAGGCCCTGCTCCAGGCCTGGCCGCCGCGGCCGCGCCTGGCTTTCCTGGGCGACATGAACGCCCGGCCGGGCAGCCAGGAAATCGAGCGGATCCTCGACGCCGGTTTTGTGGACGCCTGGGCTGAGACCGGCCAGGCGGAACGGCCGCGCATTGACTGGATTTTCCACACCCCCGACCTGGTCGCCAGCGACGTGATTATGGTTGAGAGCACCGCTTCAGATCACCTGCCCGTCGTGGCCACGCTCTCTGTGAGGCCCTGAAAGATGGCTATTCAAGAGTTCTTTTCCCCCACCTCCCTCGACCTTCCGGCGCTGGCCCACTTCCTCGACGACCTGGAACCGGCCGCCCGCCTGCAGCAGGTCCGCTCGCTGGAAGCCCCCCAGCAGGCGCGACTGTTTGACGCGGCTGAGGGCTTTCGCCCCGTCCGACTCACCGACTTCGTCCCCGCCGGCACGCCGCCGCTTCAGGAGGTCATCCACTACGGCCGCAACTCGCTACCCATCTTCCACTTCTTTGAAAAGCGCTTCTGCCGGCCAGAGGCGGCCGCGAACGAGCTTTGGGGTTACAACGAGTGGCGATTCCGGGCGCTGAGCGGCCCCGGCTACTTCGTCGCCCGGCCGGCCGGCGAGCTTGAGGTGGTCATTGATTACACCCTGGTGCCGCCGGACAGGCCGGCTTCCTGGCCGCCCATCCGGCCCAACTCGGCCGGCCTCAGCCGCTTCATCTACTACCAGACACGAGACTTCATGCGCGGCGTCAGCCAGCACGTGACCATCGGCCGGGCCACCCGCCAGGGCCAGCCCCTCGACAACTGGTTCGTCCTCTGCCGCAGCGAGAGCTAACCAGATAGTGAGTGTTGGCGAGCGGGCGACGGTGACGCCTGAGTTGCTTCGCCTCTTGCGAGAGCGTTACGCGCTTCGCTGGCGTGGCGAACCGGTTGACTTAGGCGGGTCATTGAACCTGAACCTTCACTTGCCGGCCGCCGGTGGCGGTTTCGTGGCCCGCACCCTGAAGGGTCTTTTCATCTTCAGAAGGTGAATTCCATTTACTTTCCGCTCCCCCGTCGCCGGCCGCCCGGCCGGGTCTGTGGCGCGAATGATGACCAAATCAGCTCCGTCCATCTTGTGCCTCCAACTCTCGTCTAGCTTGCCTCAAACTAGAGAGCAGCCCGGCCGGATTTTAGTGAGCTTTTAGGATGGGGTCAAAAGTGTTGGGGGATTTTACGGCCGGCGATATCTGGCCGGCCCAGGCCTGATCACATGACTTGTCTGGTCTCTGGGAAGCAAATCATTGTCACCTTAACCGTTAGATAAAAGAGGCTGTTGCCTACGGCAGACTAGGCCACAAAGACACGTAACGCTGACGGGAAGAAAAGAATGGCGTTTAGGTTTGATTGACGAGGAGAAGGAAATGACGATAATCACGACGGTAAGATGAACAATTCAACAATCAATCCTCCCCCGCCAAGCCTGGACGGCCTGAGCTGGCGACCGATCACTCGTGACGATCTAACCGAACTCGTCGACCTGGCGGGAATATGCTACCTGTCCGATGGCGGTATTCACGCTATGTTCGAGCCTGATGAAATCATCAGCCGATTCTTCCCGGATGAGCCAGGTGCTGCAATCGGTGCATTGAATGCCGACGGGCAGCTTGTCGCCTGCAATACAGTAACCGTATCCGGCGATTCAAGTAGACTGCGAGCCACGATCGTTGGCCATGTACGCCCTGACATGCGCGGAAGAGGGTACGGCACCTACCTGATGCGTTGGAGCCAGGTGCAAGCCAAGTCACTTCTCGCCGGTGCCGCTGTTGAGCAGCAGGTGCTGCAGATTCGCACCGAATCACTCACAGAATCAGCCCACCACCTGTACCTGGCGCACGGCTTTCAGAGCGTGTTTGAATCACTTGTTATGCAGTGGGACCTTCACCTGGCGCTGCCATATCGTCCCCTGCCGCCTGATGCGACCATCACCTATTGGCAGCCCGACCTGGCAGATCAATTTTTTCAAGCCTACCATGCCGCATTCCGGGAGCGACCAGGCTTCCCAGGATACAGCGCCGATCAGTGGATTACCGGGGTGACCGAAAATGACCATAAACCAGAATGGTCACTCCTGGCATACGTAGACGGTGTACCGGTGGGTTTTGTGATTGGGAACATTGACCTTGCCCTGGATCCTCTAGGCGGCCACATATATCAGATGGGAGTGGTTCCTGCTCAGCGCAGGCGTGGGCTCGGCTCCGCTCTCCTGGTTGAGACGATGCGACGGATGCAGGTGGCAGGCGCAGTCTCGGCCCGATTGGAAGTGCATGTTGACAATCCAGGGGCAATACAGACCTATGCCGATCTCGGTTTCGTAACGATTGGCCGCCGCGCCCGTTATGAGCGAATCGTGGAACAATAAGTCAATACACTCGATTTCCCAAATCGAGTAATGGTTCTCCGTGGATTTCTCAAGCACCCTAATATGCCTTAGTTGTGGCTCTGGCAATTTCTTGAGGTCGTCAGCCGTTATCCGTTGAGTTACCTGTAGATATCTGAGGGTTGAAAGGTGAGTTGCCGAGCAGGCATTTTTCAGTAGCCTGAACCGGTGAACCTGATGGGTTATTGCTCAACAGATTGGCGTCCGCTACACTGTTACAGGAAATAACCCGGTGAATCAACCAACTCGCCAATCATTTGAGAGTCGAGACCGGCACCGCTTGATTACGAACGTAGCGGTTGTCGTACTCCTGGGTGTCATTTACGTCCTCGCCGGCAAACTTGGCTTGGCACTGGCCCTGGTACATCCCAGCGCCACGGCCGTCTGGGCGCCTACCGGCATTACGCTGGCTGCTTTCCTGGTATTAGGCTACCGGATTTGGCCTGCAATTTTAGCGGGGGCATTCCTGGTAAATGTCACCACAGCCGGCTCCGTTGCTACCTCCTTGGCCATTGCCGCCGGCAACACGCTTGAGGGATTGGTAGGCGCTCGCTTACTTAACCGGTTTGCCGGCGGCCGGCAGGTGTTTGACCGGCCACAAGACATTTTTAAATTTGTTGTTCTGGCCGGGTTCATGAGCACAGCGGTAAGTGCGACGATTGGCGTGACCAGCCTGGCGCTGGGTGGCCTTGCCGACTGGACTGACTATGGCTCCATCTGGCTGACCTGGTGGTTGGGAGACATGGGAGGGGCGCTCGTTATCGCGCCGCCGTTGGTTCTCTGGGCTGTGGAACCCTCCGTGCGTTGGACGCCGCGGCAGGTTTTAGAGGCGGCGCTGATAGTACTGGCCCTGCTCTTGGTAAGCCTGACGGTATTTGCCGGGCTATTCCCGAACTACATCCGCTCTCAACCGCTGGAATTCCTCTGTATCCTACCCATTCTCTGGGCTGCCTTTCGACTGGGTCGGCGGGAAGCGGCGACGGCCACGGTCCTGCTATCTGGTATTGCCATCTGGGGCACCCGCCGCGGCTTCGGCCCCTTTGTGGCTGGCGATGCCAACGAGTCCCTGCTGTTACTGCAAGCCTATACCAGTGTCATTGCCGTGACAGCCGTGACGTTGGCAGCGGTCGTCCGCGAACGGAAACAGGTGGAGCAAACCTTGTATGACAGCCAGCAGGCGCTACAGTCGCTGGCGGAAGAACTGGAGGCGCGGGTTGACGAGCGAACGGAGCAGGTGCGCCGGCTGGCATCGGAACTGATTACCTCTGAACAGATGGTGCGTCATCACATCGCCCATACCTTGCACGACAATCTGCAGCAGGTGCTCTATGCAGCGGAAATACAACTCCAGGTGGCAAAACAAAGGCCTGGGGACAGCAAAGAATTGGACGAACTGGACGAAATGATTGCCACGGCGATATTCCTGACACGACAATTGACGATGGAGTTGAGCCCACCGGTGCTGCGGAAAGAAGGATTGCCCGAAGCGCTGGAGTGGCTGGCGAGCCATATGCACGAGATGTACGGCCTGCAGGTAACGGTTGCAGCCGGCGAGTGCCGTTGGGCTAGCAGTGAAGAGCAGCGCGTTTTTCTGTCCCAGGTTGTGCGTGAGTTGCTGTTCAACATCGTCAAACATGCTGGGGTCGAGGAAGCATGCATTATCTTGCAAGGAACGGAGGAAGATCTAACCATCACCGTCAGTGACCAGGGTCGGGGTTTTGACGTGGAACAGGCCCTGGCAAACAACAACAGCGGCTTCGGTCTGCGCAGCGTGTGCGAGCGAGTAGCGCTGTTTGGCGGCCGCGTCGACATTGACTCCCGACCGGAAGAAGGTACCCGCGTTACCCTTTTCCTGCCCACTGCGGTCTTTGGCCCAGTTGAGCAAACGCCACGAGGAACGTGATGTCGTGAGCGGTTCTGAAACGAACACAACGGCCGTTTTCATCGTCGAAGACCATGAGATAATGCGCCGGATGCTGGCTAAAATAATCCAGTACACCTCCGGCCTCACGCTTTGTGGCGAGGCCGCCTCGGCCGAAGCGGCGTTGAAGCAGATTCCGGACTGCCAGCCGCAGTTGGTATTGATAGACGTTTCTCTGCCGGGAATGGACGGCATCGAGTTGATTGGTATCCTGAGCCAGCAGAATCCCGACCTGCTTTTACTGGCTGTCTCGGGCCATGACGAGAACGTCTACGCGGCTGACGCTCTCCGAGCTGGCGCCCGCGGCTATGTGATGAAAGGCAAACTAGAGAAGCTGGAAGAGGCAATTCGCCACGTCTGCAATGGTGGCATCTACGTCAGTGATGCGGTGCGCGCGATACTCGACGAAAATGCTTTACCCCCAGATCAGTAGTATTGCCGGATATAGTCGTAAGCCGGGTCAAACAAGTCCTGGTCCTTGTGGAGCCAATATAGCCAGGAAATAAAATTTCCCGGCTCAAAATGGGAAACGCCCTCAGGCGTTAGCCCGGCCACCACGCGTGCCAGACCCTGAGGGGTCTTTTCATCTTCAGCCGGTGAATTCCATTCACCGACGATTGATTCACCAGTTCGTGTCGGCCGGCCCCTCATTCCAATCATCAGCTCGTTCCCAATCCTCATACAGACTATTCTCGGCGTGATGCTCCTTTTGCCGTTCAATATATTTGATCACGTGCGGAACATGCTTCTCCGACACAGAAAGCACCCCATACCCCACCTGCCACTCAAACGGCCGCTTAAAAGCCACCGTCACAAAACGAGAGCTACTCCCCTTCAATTGCTTCATAAAATCGGCCGGAGACACTGCCGGCCGCACGGCCGCCAGAACATGCACGTGGTCCGGCATCCCGTTCACTACAAACAGCGGCACATACATCTTCTTCGCCTCGCTGTGCAAGAAACGGTAGACGTTCGTTTCGATGTCCGGGGTCAACAAAGGGTCGCGATTTTTCGTGGTCCAGACGAAATGGTAAAACAGCCGCCAATAGGCCATAATAACCTCCTTACCAGACCCTGAGGGCTCTTTTCGTGTTTAGCCTGTGAATTCCATTCACCGGCCAATATAGCCAGGAAATAGAATTTCCCGGCTCAAAATGGGAAACGCCCTCAGGCGTTGGCCCGGCCGCCAGCCACACCAGACCCTGAGGGGTCTTTTCATCTTCAGAAGGTGAAATCCATTTACTTTCCGCTCCCCCGTCGCCGGCCGCCCGGCCGGGTCCGTGGCGCGAATGATGACCAAATCAGCTCCGTCCATCTCACACCTCCGGCTTCCATCCAGCTTGCCTCAGGCTAAAGAGCAGACCGGCCGGGATTTTAATGAGGTTTTGGGGTGAGGTTAAAAGTGTTGAGGGCTGAGTTTACGGCCGGTGATATCTGGCCGACTGGAGCAAGCCTGGTGTTGGTGGATGTTTGAGGGTTGAAGGTTAAGTGGCCGAGTAGGCATATTATTGCTATTTGCGGTTTTAAGCCGATATTGTGGAAGGAGGGGAGAGAATTATAAGAATTAGGGAGTCTGGGGATTGTTTCGTGGGGTAATTCCACCGCTTGCTCCAGCTCCCCATTTTAAGGTAGGTGATACTCACACCTTACTACCTTTCAAAACAGTTATTAAAAATATGGCGGCGGGTCGGGCAGTGGTTCGCCACAAGAACATGTCGTCCGATTTGCTTCAACATCTACAACTTTATGACAGGTTGAACACCGCACCATCATACGCATATGGTGCAGTTCCCAGACACTGGCCATAGCGAATGCACCGGATTCTTCGCTAAAAAACCACTTCATTGATTCCTTATGCTGGCCTTCACGCAGCAGCCGCCGGGGTTGTTCAACATCTTCCCAGGCGGTGAGAGTGTAGCCGCGATTGTCAATTGAAGACAGCATAATACCGAGGAAGCCGGGCATTTGTGTCGTTTCTTCAACAATTTTTTGGGTGTATTCGCTCACATATTGACCGTCTGCGTCTGAATGGCTTTCAATCCACGTCAGGCTGATCGCGCCTGGTCGCACCCTCTTGTCGGTTTGAGCCCGAGTGGCGGAACCGAAGGAGATAGGGCCTTGCGGTTGGGCCGGATAGGTCATAAGTTCCAGGCCGAGTTGTTTTAGAATGGTTCCATTATCGTAATAACCCTGGACGGAGCGAATCTTGCCGCTTTCTACCCGGATGAAGTCTGAGCCAGGCAGGGCCACACGGCCGCCCATCTCTTGGTGGGTTCCTTGCATTAACCATTCGGCCGCTACGAGGTCAGGGCCTACAGCCCCTATGCTCACAATATCAAAAAATAGGTCGTGAAAGCTGTTGATTAAGCGTTGAACCATATGGCCGATTGCTTCACCAGTTAATCCTTCAACAGTGGGATCACTATAGGTTCCGCCGGGGGCAAAGGTGGCAATAACGGCCGATGGATCGTGAGCATTCCAGGCGTTAAAATATTGTTGGGCAACATCAATTGATTTCATCACATTTTCTCCAGGTGTGCATAATCGTATCCAAGATTTTTCCTATTTTTTCAGGGAATACATGTATGGGCTTCAATACACTGTAACCTTCTCAATTATGCATAATTCACATGAAATGCAAAGGGTATCTCGATCTGTTGGATGTATACTTGCGGATAGGAACACGTAAAAAACCAGTGTTTAAAGTTGCTACCTAATTGGAATTAAACCTATGATTGTGAGGTTGCAGGTCTTTTTCCTTGCGTAAGTAATGAACCTTGAATGAAGCGGGAATGACCGATGAAGATTCTAGAGACCAAGAGACTCGTCCTTAGACGGCTGGCGCCGGATGACCTTGATAGCCTGTTTGCCCTATACCGGGATGAGGAAATCCGGCGGTATTTTCCCGACGGCACTTTGACGTATGAAGAGACAAGGGAAGAACTGGAATGGTTTCTGAATGGACATCCGGTCCATCCGGAACTGGGGCTGTGGGCGACGATCCACAAGGAAAGCAATCAATTCATCGGCCGCTGTGGCTTGCTGCCGTGGACGATTGAGGGGCGGCCGGAGGTAGAGGTGGCCTATTTGTTGGCTAAGGAGTATTGGGGGCAGGGGTTGGGGACGGAGGCAGCGCAGGCTATTCTTGAATATGGCTTTGAGCGGCTGCATTTATCGCGCTTAATCTGTCTGATCGATCCGGAGAACGAGGCTTCGCGGAAGGTGGCGACGAAGATTGGCATGAGGCTGGAAAGGGAGATGGAGGATGATCTCGGCCGGTGTCTGGTCTATGCGATCTCGAAAGCGGCTGTCAACGAAGCGGGCGCCTAACTATTTCCGACCTCCAACGCACGCTACCTCTGATATTTGCGCTGGAAAAGTTATAAAACCTTTAGAATACGTACTTAAAGAAATCCAAATGCGCTCAAAAAGCGTAGTAATTTAGTATAGGAGTTCTCATTGGTTGCCCAACGAGATGTCTATGAGCCTTTCCTGACAACCTTCAGTCCAGGGCACGAAGGGTGGAGTATCAAGTCTCTTGAGAGCTCCTGCCATCAAGTCTCATTGCGGCAAAAGTACAAGTCAGGATGCAAAAAACAATTTAAAGAGGTGATTTTCATGAAAAGCCAATCTAGATTCGGGAGGCTGTCGAACATGCTGGCAGTCTTGATGATTGTGGCTCTGTTAACTTTTACCCTGCTCGCCAGCGAGGCGCAGGCAGCGACAAGGTTTGTGCTCACCAGGACGATCCTAAGCCCCACCGCGACCGGAGGCGGCTTTTTTGGCGAAGCAGTCGCGGTCGTAGGGAATTCGTTTATTGTGGGCGCACGCGGGGAATGTGCTCCCACCTGTGGTGGAGCGGTCCACCTATTCGACAGCAACGGGAACCCGGTCAGGACCATTGGCACGCCCAGCTTGTTCGCCAGCTTTGGCTTCTCAGTGAGTGGGGTTGGCGCGGATCCGCTTGTCGGTGCGATCCATGATAGCACCGCCGGACCGAACGCTGGCGCTGCGTACCTGTTTGACGATACCACGGGAAACCTGCTCCAGACCTTCCTCAATCCAAACCCGGCACCCGACGCCGGTGGGGGGCTTGACTTTTTCGGCCAGTCTGTGGCGGGCTTCGGAGACGATGTCCTGGTTTCGGCTCCGGGGGAAGACTTCGGGGCTCAGGATGCGGGCGTTGTTTATCTCTTTGATGGGGCAACCGGGGCCTTGCTGCAAACCTTCCAGAAACCAAACCCGGCCACCTTCGATCAGTTTGGCGTTGCCGTCACCACTGTTGGGAATAACATTGCGGTGGGCGCAGCCTTCGACGCCACGGCAGCCACCAATGGCGGGGCTGTTTATCTTTTCGACGGAAGTGGGAACCTGATCGCGACCATTGTCAGCCCACGTCCCGTTGAATTCGGCCGGTTCGGCGTCGCCATGGCAGTCTTCGGTGACGATTTGCTGGTAGGAGAGGAGCGCGGCTTCACGGGTGATGTTCGTGCAGGCGTTGTGCATTTGTTCGACGGAACGACCGGTGCGTTCATTCGCAGTTACTTCAACCCAACCCCGCGAGCCTTTGAACTCTTTGGAAACTCGGTGGCTGCCTCTGGCAATAATGTGCTGGTTGGAGCCCTACGGCATGAAAAAGGTCAACGTTCGGGCGCCGCGTACTTGTTCGATGGAACGACTGGCGAAGTGACCGCGACCCTGCTCAACCCTGAACGCTCGTTGACTGATAGTTTCGCCTGGCAGGTGGCGGCGATCGGGGACAACTTGCTGGTGTCATCTCCGTTCCATACCAGCGATCCGGCTCAAACATTCGATGATGGGGCAGCCTACCTCTTCCAGCCGAGATGATAAAGTAAACGAGAGGAGCTAAAAATGAGTACGAAAAATACAAGTATGTATTCCAGCGTAAAACGCGTTGGGCAATCCATTCTCATCGTCCTGGTGGTCATTGGACTACTGGGACCTACTGCGACGCTTGCCCATCCGCCCGGGGTCACGGAGTGGGTCAGCGTCAGCAGCGACGGCACTGGAGCGAACAGCTTCAGTGATATGCCCGCAATCAGCGCCGATGGTCGCTTTGTTGCCTTCGTATCGCTGGCCGACAACCTCGTCCCCGAGGATACGAACGGGTTCGCGGATACGTTCGTCCATGACCGCCTCACGGCCACCACCGAGCGGGTCAGCGTGAGCAGCCGTGAACGTGAGGGCAACGGTCACAGCGGGTTGGTGGGTGTGGCAGCCTATCCTGCGATCAGCGGTGACGGACGGTTCGTCGCCTTCGTGTCGGAGGCGGATAACCTCGTTTCCGGGGACAGGAATGGTCTGGCTGACGTGTTCGTGCGCGACCGCCTGCTGGGCACCACCGAGCGGGTGAGCGTGAGCGGCGACGGAAGTGAGGCAAACGGGAGCAGTGAGGGGCCCGCGATCAGCGCCGACGGACGCTTCGTCGCGTTCCATTCGAATGCACCAAATCTGGTCCCCGGAGCCAATCCGCCCCTGTTCGCGGAAGAGGTCTACGTACGCGATCGTGCGACAGGAACGACTGAGATCATAAGCATCAACAGTGCCGGCGAAGCAGGAAACAACCTGAACTTTCGGGCGGACATCAGCGCCGACGGACGCTTTGTCGTCTTTAGCTCGTCCGCGGACAACCTCGTCCCCGGACTCCAGTCCGGCCACCAGGTTTATCTGCGGGACCGGGCGGCGGGAACAATAGAGCGAATCAGCGAAGATGCGACAGGCAACCCCGGCGATGGCACTAGCGTACTCCCGAAGGTCAGCCTCGACGGCCGTTTCGTGGCGTTTCAAACGAACACGGGCAACCTGATCGGGGATGGAAATCACGAGTCGCACATCCTTGTAAAGGACCGGGTGACGGGCACATTCGAGCGTGTGAGCGCGACGAGCACAGGCGAGCCAGCAGACTTGCTCAGCGAGCACCCCGACCTTACTCCTGATGGGCGCTTCGTTACTTTCTTCTCGCTCGCGACAAATCTCGTCCCGGGCGATACCAATATCCGTCGCGATATCTTCGTGCGCGACCGCCAGACGGGAACCGTCGTGCGCGTGAGCGTCAGCACGGCTGGTGAGCAGGGGAATTCTGAGAGCCAGTGGCCCACGATTTCGGACGATGGCCTCGTCACCATGTTCGAATCGAGCGCAGATAACCTCGTTCCGAATGCGAACGGCGGCATCTTTGCGCACGATGACCGTCCAGCCGCCGATCTATCGGTGGCGAAATCAGACTCGCCTGATCCGGTCACTAAAGGCGCGGCACTGACGTACAGCGTGGTTGTTACGAACAATGGACCCGCCCAGGCAACCGGGGTGACGCTGACCGACCAACTGCCGCTGAATGTACGCTTCGGGTCGGTCGTGACCACCGCCGGGAGCTGCACAGAGGCGGCTGGCACGATCACCTGCGACCTGGGAGTCCTTGACAATGGCGCCAGCGCGACCGTCACCATCATCGTCACGCCGAAAAAGCTGGGCACAATCACCAATACTGCCCATGTGAGCAGTCTGCAACCCGATCCCAACGCGGCGAACAACACAGACACTCAGGCAACGATGGCCGTCCGCTAGAGCGTATTACGGCAGTCAATTAGCGGCACGCACCATACGCAGCAAACGAAGGGTGTTGAGGCACCACGTGCGATACCAAAGCCATCAATGCGCGCTTTTGGAAAGCGCTTGTGTGGCGAAGGACGGTTGCTCGGTGGAGAGAAGTTTCTGATATAAAATATGCCGGGCGGCCGTCAACGCTTTAATAGGTTTCCTTTATCTACTAATATTCCTCATTTTGAGAAAATCTTACGTTGTCAATAGCGGGAAATTCTAAAACGACGGCTTGCGAGTCGCTCCTTTGGAGAATTGTGTTTGCTTCTTCTAGTTCCTCGGCCTCGGTCAAACAAATCCTGGTCTTTATGGAGCTGGTCCTTCAACAACGTCCGGCGCAGTGCCTTCTTCACTTCTCGCTCCCCCGCCCGGCCGGGTCTGTGGCGCGAATGATCACCAGTTCAGCTCCATCCATCTTGCACCTCCGACTCCCGCCCAGCTTGCCTCAGGCTAGAGAGCAGCCCGGCCGGGATTTTAGTGAGCTTTTAGGGTGGGGGTCAAAGGCGTTGGGGGAATTTACGGCCGCCGGCACCGGGCGGCCGAATAAGGGCGGTAAAGCTTGTCTCCAAATAGTTTGGTACAATGGAGCTGAAAGAACGAACAGGAGCGCAGGTTTATAACTGGAGGAGCACTTTGAACCGTTTCTTGGCTATTATCTGCTTCATTGCCTTTCTACTGTTTGCTGGTCAATCCGGCCGCGCCTACGATGTAACTGCCGCCGGCCCGTTGCCCTCTGACTCTGGCGATGATCTTTACGTATTTCTTCCCTTGATGGCCAGGCCACCTATTCCAAGGGGAATTTACGGATACCTTACCCTGGCATCCTATCCATTCGCAGGTATCTCATTGCAACTCCGTTTCTACGATGGCTCTGTGTGGTCTACTTTGGCCACAACAACGACGGATAGCGACGGTATGTATTCGTTTCTAAACGTCCCCAGCCTCCAACCGGGGCAACGCTACTACGTGCGCTACCTAAACCCTACCTATGAGCAAGGTTATGTGCGGACGTGGCTGACCCCTTTGTTAACAGCCTACACGGCTGGGACAGAAGTTCATCTCAGCGACTTCGACATTACAGCGGTACCCTTTTACGAGCCGGGATGTACTTGCACCCTTACGTTGCCATATACCTTTAAGTGGGTTCCACGGGCAACCACACCTTCCGACAACTACGAATTTGACGTCTATGACTGGACTGACGGCAATCCATATTTTTACTCGCCACCCCTGGGTTACGTAGGTAGCTACACCCTATCGAGTTTACCTCCCGGTTTTAGTTATAATACCTGGTATGTCATAGAAATCTGGATCTATAGTCCGGACGGCGGGGTTGGCATCTCAAATTTCCAGTCAATAATGTTTGGTTCGACGAGCGTCCCGAGCGCTTTACCTGGCCCGGTGGTTATGCCGTGGCCGGTCTACGAACCAAAGCCAATTGGCGACGAGGTAAGCTGGCGTGCCCTGTTAAGAGGCCAGAATGCTTTACCCCCAGATCAGTAGTATTGCCGGATGTACTCGTAAGCCCGGTCAAACAAGTCCTGGTCCTTGTGGAGCTGATACTTCAACAACGTCCGCCGCAGCGCCTTCTTCACTTCCCGCTCTCCCGCGTTCGTATCCTGCCAGCCGGGAAAGCGGACGATACGCACAATCTCGTCAATGTCGTTGACCACCCGCTCGACGATAACCGGCGTTTCGTGATTGCGAGTCTCCTCGAATAACTCGGTCAGCGCCGCCTTGGCCGTGCGCCGCTCCTCCTCCGGGTCAACGTTCTTTTCCGCCCGCACAATGTCCCGCGCCAGGTCCAGCAACAGCTTCAGGTATTCCACGCTGTTCAGAATGCCGGCTTCCAGCCGCTCTTTTAGCTCCTCCAGCCGCTGGCCCAATTTCACAAAGCGCGGGTCGTCGCGATGCTTTTGCAGCCGCCGGCTGATTTTGAACTCAATTTCCTGCGCCTTGGCGGCCGGGTCGGGCGCTTTGACCACCTCCTCCAGGAACTCGGCATCCATGACCAGCGTTTCCAGGTCGTCCCGCATCGCAGCCACGTGAATATTTTCGTGGATCAACTCCAGCGTCTTGCCGCCTAAGGCGTGCCACAGCAGCTTGCCCTGGCCGCTGGGCGGCCGGACCGATTCGTGTACCTGCGTCAGCCATTTGTAATCGTCCCGGTACTGGTTCAAGAGCGGCCGGGGCGACAACGCCTCCCACAACCGCAACAACACCGAGTAATCGGCGGCAAAAGCGTCCCGTGTGTCGTTGTCCGGCAAGCACTCTTGGGCTGCCAGCAAGCCCTCGTAACCACTGGCCGTCCGGTCCACGCCGGGGAAATAGGCCAGGCAGGCGGCCACTGCTCCTGGCAACTGGCCGGCCAGCGCCTCCAGGTTAGAAATCACCTGCTGGACCGATTTTTCGTCAAAGTCCAGCGCCTGGCTCACGTCGTCAAACACGCCAATATAGTCCACGATCAGCCCGTGCGTCTTGCCCGGATACGGCCGGTTGGTCCGGCAAATGGCCTGCAACAGATTGTGCTCCTTCATCGGCTTGTCCAGGTACATGACCTGCAAAATGGGCGCGTCAAAGCCGGTCAGCAGTTTGGCGGTGACGATGAGCAATTTCAACGGATCGGCCGGATCGCGGAAGCGATCCAACAGCCGTTCTTCCTCCTCTTTGTTCCGGTCGTACTGCTTCCACGCTCTATCGTCGCCCTGGGCGGTCGTCATGACGACGGTGCTGGCTTCCGGCGGCAGGAACTGGTCCAGGGCCTGCTTGTACAACACGCACGCTTCCCGGTCAAAGGCCACCATTTGCCCTTTGAAGCCTTGCGGCTCTACCCGGTCCCTAAAATGGTTGGCGATGTCGGCCGCAATCGCCTGGACCCGCTCCGGCGCTTTGACCAGCACGGCCATTTTAGCCGCCATTCTGGCCAGGTTTTCCTGGTCGCTTTCCGACAGGTGGCCGGTAATGTTGGCGTACGCTTCGTCAATCGCCTCCTGCTCCACCCGCAATTCCACCAGCCGGGCCTCGAAATGTAGCGGCAAGGTGGCCTTGTCGCGGATAGACTCTTCAAACGAATACCGGCTCAGGTAGCCGCCGCTGTCCTCCTCCGCCCCAAAGGCCCAAAAGGTGTTGCGGTCTCGCTTGTTGATCGGCGTGCCGGTCAGGCCAAAAAGGAAGGCGTTGGGCAACGCCTGGCGCATCTGCCGGCCGAGGTCCCCCTCCTGGGTGCGGTGGGCTTCGTCCACCATGACGATGATGTTCTCTCGCCTGTTGAGGACCCCGCCTGCTTCGGCGAACTTGTGAATCGTCGTAATAATGACCTTGCGCACGTCCTGGGCCAGCAGCCTTTGCAATTCCTCGCGGCTCTCGGCCGGGACCAGGTTGGGCACGTCGGCCGCGTTAAACGTCGCCGTAATCTGGGTGTCCAGGTCTACCCGGTCCACCACCACGACCACCGTCGGGTTCTTCAGCGCCGGGTGCAGCCGCAGCTTGTTGGCCGCAAAAAGCATCAGCAGCGACTTGCCCGACCCCTGGAAATGCCAGATCAGCCCCTTGCGCGGGGTGCCGGCCGTCACCCGCTCCACGATCTGGTTCGCCGCCTGCACTTGTTGGTAGCGGCCGATCACCTTGATCTTCCGGTGCTTCTTGTCGGTGGCAAAGAGCGTAAAATATTGCAGCATGTCCAGCACCATCTCCGGCCGCAACAACCCCCGCGCCGCCCGCTCCACCTCCCTCAACCCACTCACCCCTGCTCCTCTGCCTCCCTGCTCCCCTGCTCCTTGCCCTCCGGCCCGCCACGGCGACCACTTCTCCAGCGGTAGCTGGATTGAGCCGTAATAAAACTCCTTGCCCTCGGTGGCGAAAGAAAAGACGTTGGGGACAAAAACGCCGGGCACGTTGGCCTCGTAATCGTCCTGGATTTGGGCCGCACCGTCCACCCAACTGATCGCCGGCCGGGTCGGCGTTTTGGCCTCGCCGATAACCAGCGGCAGGCCGTTCATCAGCAGCACCAGGTCCAGCCGGCGGTGGATGCCCGGCGACGGCTGGAGGACGTATTGGGTTGTCACGGCAAAATCATTGTTGCCCAGGTCGTCAAAATCAATCAGCCGCACTGGCGTATGCTCGTTACCTGGACCGAAGGGCATCGTCTTTTCGCCGCGCATCCATTCGGTAAACGCCTCGTTGGCCCCCACCAGGCCGGCGCTGCCAACCGTCAACAAAATAGCCCGCAGCTTGTAAATCACCTCGTCGGCCCGCTCCGGCCGGGCCGCAATCTCCGGGTTCAGGCGAATCAGCGCCTGGCGCAGGTAAGCCTCGACCAACACCTCGTGCGGCCGGCGAGGCAAGCGGTCGGCCGGCACGTAACGCCAGCCCAGGCCGGCCGCCGCCAACGCCGCCTCCGCCGCCGTGTAAGGCGCACCGGTTTCCCTGACTACCCGGCCGGCTTGCTTGCCGCACAGCACATCCCGGATGAAGTTCTCGACGCTGTTCAGTTCGTTAAACATGAGATTCCATCTCTTTTGATGGATTGCCTAGAAGGCACGCCGTGAGAGACTTTTTCAAGTTACTTAAGGTTTCAATATGTTCTTGAACATCCTGTACTTGCTTTTCGAATCGGTGGAATAAGGCGACTAAAGTGTGTTGCTGTTCTAGCGGCGGTAACCGAACAGGGATGGAACGCAAGATAGGGCAATTCAGTGCTGGGACAGCGCCTTGTGAGAAAGTCCGAAGCTTCTCATAGGAATTGTCCAAAGTATAAAACAGGAACCAACTATCAATCTCTTTGTTAGGAACCGCACATGCGAAATTCTGATTTATACAGGATTCAATTGAGAGATAGGCAACGGAGCCGCGTGTTTTACCCTGCCCAATCATTGCAATTAGTACAGAATCTGATGGCAAGAGCTTAATTGAAGTTTCTTCCAGCGCGCTCTTGGTGATAAACTCATCGGCTCTGTAAATAATGCGTTCATGCACCTTCTCGGTTGGGAGCCAGGGAATAGTGCCATTATTCCAATAACGTTTTATGTCTTTGCTCGGTGTGCTCCCATTGTTAACCCTTGCAACTTGTCCGAGAGGAACCTTAGGCCACTCACTTTGATCAACAGCGTCCTTCCAGGCTACGCGAGAGGCTTTAACAATTTCGTTTTGAACCAATATGTAACGCTCGATTGCCTCATTGGCCGCCCACAGAATTTCGGCAATACGCCGTTGCTCGTCCAGCGGCGGCAGGGCAAACTCGTACTGCGCCAGGTCGCGCCATTTCGTGCGCGGCGACAACGACCCCGAACTGGTTCCCAGCGCGTGGTTAAAAAAGCCGTCACTCTGGACAATGAACGGTAATAGTTCCGGCAGCAGGCGATCATCTTTCGGCTCAAACACCAGGATGTCGCTCGAACACAACCCGTCCCACTCCGCCACCGCCACCTTGCGCTGGTAAGCCCGCCGCTTGCCGAACAACACCTGCCCCTGGCGAAACACCTGGCTAAAACTCGTGCCCTCCGCCACCCACCCCCAGCGCTTCACATGCAAATTCTCAGGCTCAATATGCTCCAGCCCCACATACCGCTCCAGCCCATCAGCCAAAGGGTCACGGCTTGTTTCGCGCACATTTCGTACCAAATCACCAAGTTTGACGGTTGGCCAACTCATGTTCGTTCTTTATCACTCCGGTAAAAAGAAGACTTCAAATATTATTGCTCCTGGGTTGTCATCATAGGATGATTGGTGGTCTATGGCCACCAGGGTAATATAATCGCCCTGCTCAAGAAAAATACGAAAACTACTTCCCTGTGCTCTTGCCTCGGCCTCTGTTTCACTGAATTGATAGTTGTAATCATTCACGGCCTCATCAAAATTCCTGCCCACAACTGTTCCATCCCACTGCACCGGCTTATTCTTAAAAACAGTTATGCCTGTCAACCAGGTTGCTGTTCCTGGAGGAATTTGATCAACTGGATAAGTAGAGTATGCCCCATCTACATAGCGAAATGTATACCACCCGGTTAGCTCGGCTGGAAACCTTATACCTTCACTAGTATTCGCTGGAACGGTAAATGGGTCAAGAGATATAGACTGTACTTGCGTAGGCATTGGTGGCGCTGCCGTAGATTCAGGTGATGGTGTCAGATCACCAAATGTATCAGGTTGTGCTTCTGTAACAGGATTAGCCGTCTGATTGGCATCAGGCGAATCTTTGCGTAAAAACTCCAATCTGTCAGGCGGTATTGCTAAATAAGCTGCAATACATGTGAATGCAGCGATGACTACACCGATTATTTCGATTGATTTGTTGTCCTTTCTGCTCATTCCTCGGACTCCTCAATGGATACCGTGCCTGAAATAATTTCCAATGTTTTGACCAATCCGACCATTTCCGATTGCAATAGCTGAGAACTCGTCTTCCAATCTTCAATAATTTTGTCCAGAGATTTTGTGTCACTGTTTTCAGTAAGGTTTATTTCTAGTGAGGGCCGCATATACCGGGCAATGCTCAAGTTATATCCATTCTCCCGGACCTCCTCCAGACCTACCACCCGCATCAAATTTTCAACGTCCGCGCCGCCTTGATAAGCCGCCACGATTCGCTCAATATGCTCCTCCTCCAGGAAACTTTGCGCCCGCTCCCGCGTCACCTCGTTAACGGCGTTGATAAAGAGGATCTTATTTCGCCTCCCGGCCGCCTTGTTCGTCCGGCAAATGACAATACACGCCTCCATCGGCGAGTTATAAAACAGGTTCGGCCCCAGCCCTAACACACACTCCACGCAATCCTCCTCCACCAGCCTGCGCCGCATCTCCGCTTCCTCGTCCCGGAACAACACCCCGTGCGGAAAGAGAATGGCGCACCGCCCCGTTCCCGGTTTCAGGCTGGCCAGAATGTGCTGGAAAAAGGCGTAATCGGCCCGGCCCTGTGGCGGCGTGCCCAGGAAATTGCGGCCGAACCGGTCGCTCTGCCAGGCGCTGCGGTCCCACTGCTTGATAGAATACGGCGGATTGGCCAGGGCCACGTCAAACTGGCGCAATTTGTCCCCCTGCAAAAACGCTGGGGCGGTTAACGTATCCCCGCGCACGATTTGAAAATCCTCAATGCCGTGCAAGAACAGGTTCATCCGGGCAATCGAAGACGTCATCAGGTTCCGTTCCTGGCCATACAGCTTCAGCGTCCGCCATTCCTGGCCCTGTCGCTTCAATTCCGCCACGCAGGAAAGCAACATGCCGCCGCTGCCACAGGTCGGATCATAAATGGCCTCGCCCGGCCGCGGTTCCAGCAACAGCGTCATCAGGTGGACGACCGTGCGATTCGTATAAAACTCGGCCGCCGTGTGGCCGCTGTCGTCGGCAAACTTCTTGATCAGAAACTCGTAGGCCACCCCCAGCTCATCTTCGGGCACGTTGCCAATAGACAGCGTCAGGGTCGAGAAATGCTCGATCAGGTCGCGCAACGTCGCGTCGGACAGGCGCTCCTTGTTCGTCCACTGGGCGTCGCCAAAAATGCCAAACAGCAAGTCAGGGTTAGCCGTTTCTATCTGGCGCATCGCCTTCTGGATGGCCCGGCCGGCGTTGGTCGCCACCGCCCGCACGTCTTGCCAGTGCGCCCCGGCCGGTATCTGGAAACGGTGGTTCTCGGCAAAAGCCGCGTATTCCAGGTCGCCGCCGCTCTCCGCCAGCGCCGCCTGGTACTCCTCGTCATACACGTCGCAGATGCGCTTGAAGAACAGCAAAGGAAAGATGTACTGCTTATAATCCCCGGCGTCAATGAAACCACGCAACAACGTCGCCGCGCCCCAGAGGTAAGATTCGAGCTGTTGTTGGGATATGTGGCTCATGGCAGGATATTCTTGGCCTCAGATTCTATATGCGGCCGCATAACTTCGATAAATTTCACCATAGCAGGTACGGCCTGTTGGCGGAGTTGCGCTAACCTTTTTAGGTCGTCAGTGATACTGTATTCTTCAAAAATAATGGCAATCCGCGACGCACGTCGGTGGTTAAGTCGTTGCCACAACAATGTATAGCCCACTGCCTCTTCAATTTCGGCTTTGCGTCCGTTTAAAGCGTCAAAGAGCGTTTTGTTAAGCTCGCCGTCATCGCTATCAATATACAGCTCTACACGGAAAATATTTCCGCGGCCAAATGAATAAGTAAAAGTCCCGATTCTCTTCTTCTTCACTCGGATACTTCTAATCCAGTACCAGTTCACACCATCCGGCCGCACTTGCAATTGGTCAAATCCTGGCTGCTGCTTTAGCTCGCTGACCAATTCGCTAAAAAAATCAATGTATGCCTTTTGCCGCTCCTGAATACGAGCGAAGTGAACGGTGTGGTTACTCATATTGACTAAAGCCACCCGCCAGTCTACCTCTAACCACTGCTGCGACTGCACATGGCTAAAGCTGTCATTCGCCCACCAGGAGCGGTGTTCGTACGCCGATCCAGGCAACTTGTTCTCAATAATCCTCTCAATGTCGGCAAAAGTCAGTGTAACCTGGGACTCGTTTGGTGGTTGATTTTGTAGCCAGATAGCCAACGGCGCGTAACGGCTTTCGCGGGGATCAACTTCGTCCTCTAATGGCGCGATAACAGGCAATTCGCTAGCCGCCTGTGACGAGCCTGCCTGATAAGTAGCTTGCGGTTCACGAACAGCCATAGCCGGACTGGTAGCTCTTGGCGTAAAAAGGTCCATTATGGCATCTTGGTAGTGAGCCAGCCAATCGGCTGCAAAACGAAGATGATCGTGTTGAGCTAGAGTGATCTCACGTCGAAAGTGAGCCAGGATGTTGCGTGTATCACGCACCTTATCAAGTAGGGTTCGGATAGCCGAACGGTCCAGGTTAAATATGGGCCGGTAGCGCGTCCAACTACTTTCATCGAGCAAGAGTTCGATGTATTCATACAGAGTTAGTTCCGAGAATTTTTGGGCCGGCCGCTTATCGTCAAAATGACGCTCGAAAACCTCTTGCAGCGAAGCGTCGTTCAGTTTAACCTTGCCGCCCCCGCTCTCTAGCGCCAGATAATGGCTTAAAGCCTTCTCGAACTTCTTACGGTGCGCCTGGCCGCTGTCGGTAATTTTCTGAACAGCCCGGTCTAACCTGGCTTCATCAATCCCACCATCGTCCGTAGCATAGGCTGCCTGAATATAATCTTTGAGCATTGTCTCTATATCTTCAACGAGCATCATATCTTCGGCTCTTCGCCGGAAATATTCTGCCGTATCGTAATTGGTGACAATGCCAATCAAACGACGCTCGCCGTCCACAATCAGGACAGCGTAGGTATCCTGTAACCTGTTGAGTAGTTCAAACAGATCAGCGTCATGACGAAACTCATCCGGCTTTACTCTGGCGTGTTCAACCCGCAATTTGTCTAATCCTACGCCGAAATTGTTCAATGCCCGCAGAATAGACTCGGACGTAATCATGCCTACCGGCCGGTTGTCATCATCCACAACCGGCAACTGGCTAAAATCGTGCTCTATCATTTTCGCAAGCGCGCTCTGTATTGGCTCTTGTAAAGAGGCCGTCATCAGGGTCGGATTATCTTTGATCAGTTCCTGGACAATATAAGGCATTGCGTTACTCCTCCGGTAGCAAGTCAGCCTCGCGCAGTAGGCTTTTCAACCTTTCTTCTGCGGCAAACGCTTCACCTAAAGCCGTCTTCAAGTTAGCAACCGCTTCGGCAACGGTAATAATCTCTTCTTCAATGACCGGCTCCACGTAGCGCGGAATATTGAGGTTCCACTCATTCCCGGCAATTTCGTCTAGCGTGGCCACGTGAGCGCGCCCCTCGACCTCTTCGTAAGCCCGATACCAGGCGTAGATTTGCTCCCCGTGTTCCGCTTCCAGCGTGTTTTGATTACGCCCCTTCCGGTACAGCTCTGAGGCGTCAACGAAGAGCACCTTACCCTGCCGCCCCGGCGCTTTGCGCAGCCGGAAGACCAGGATGCAAGCGGCCAGCCCGGTGCCGTAAAACAGGTTCGGACCCAACCCAATGACTGCTTCCAGCAAATCTTTCTCCAACAACTTTTGCCGGATTTTCCCCTCCGCGCCCATGCGGAATAGAACCCCGTGTGGCAAGACAACCGCCATCCGGCCGTGCGGCCCGGCCATAGATTGAATCATGTGCTGCACCCAGGCGTAATCGCCGCTACTCGCTGGGGGTAATCCGGCAAAGTTCCGGCCGAAGCGGTCACTCTCCCACTGTTTGTGGCCCCATTTTTCCAGCGAGAACGGCGGATTGGCAATGACGCAATCAAAAGTCGCCAGCCGGTCGCCGTCGAAGAAAGCCGGGTCCCGCAACGTATCCCCCCGGACAATGTGAAAGTCCTCGACCCCATGCAAAAACAAATTCATGCGGGCGATGCTCGACGTCGTCAGGTTCTTTTCCTGGCCATATAGCCTGCCCAACATCAATTCGGCCCGCTGCCCCGCTTCCCGCACGTGGTTGACCGCTTCCAGCAACATGCCGCCCGTTCCTGACGCCGGATCATATATCGTTTCCCCGGCCTGGGGATCGAGGATATTAACCATCAACCGCACGATGCTTCGTGGCGTATAAAATTCGCCGGCCTTCTTGTTGGTGGCGTCGGCAAACTTCTTGATCAGGTACTCATACGCCTGCCCCATCACGTCCGTTTGCACCAGGCTGTTGGCCAGACTTAGTTGCGAAAAATGCTCAATCAGGTCCCGCAGCAGAGCGTCGGACAGGCGCTCTTTGTTCGTCCACTGCGCATCGCCAAAGATGCCGTACAGAGCGTCAGGGTTAGCCTGTTCTACACAACGCAAAGCATACTGCAACGCCTGGCCAATGTTGGTCGTCCGCTGGCGCACATCACGCCAGTGGCAACCTCCAGGAATTTGAAAACGATGGTGTTCGGGGAAAAGGGCGTATTCATGGTCGCCGCCCGATTCTTCCAGAGCAGCGGCTAGCTCTTCGTCGTATACGTCAGAAATACGCTTAAAAAACAGCAGCGGGAAAATGTACGTTTTGAAATCGGCCGCGTCCACCGGGCCACGCAAAATGTTGGCCGATTCCCACAAGTGCGATTCAAGTTTTGAAAGGGTCAGCTCAAGGCTCAACGTTCACCCCACAAATCAGCTACCAAAACTGGCTTTTCACAATTACTGAGACCGCTTCTATATTACCAGAACTTTCATCAATAACCTACTGCCAAATCCGCACTTCCCCACTTGCAAAACCGCCGAACTCCGCCCATCTGTATCCCCTCTAAGGCTTGCGCGCTTGAATGATAAAGTGCCCCATCAAAGCTGTTTTATCGGATAACTAACAGAACGAGAGTAACCACCTGGAGGGGAGGCTCGTTAGCTGCCCCACCACACGATTTATATTCTACGCCAACCAGAGGTCATGTCAACGGCCGCTCTCCCTGTCAGATCGTGATGATTTCACCTGTCGCCGGCCGGCGCTGCCAGTAATGAGTGATGGATGAGTAATGAGTGATAAGTGATAAGTGGTGAGGGCGTTCAAGCCGGGCCAGCCACGTTTGGGCTGCACCGCCGTTAGCTCTTCAGGCCCAGCAGGAACGCCTCGATCGCCGCGCCGACCTCCTGATAGTGCGTGGCAAAGATGCCGTGCGAGCCACCCGCGATGGTCACCAACTTTGCGCCGGGGACGGCGGCGGCCGCCGCCCTGGCCTGTTCATACGCGGCGGCGGGATCGGCCGTGCCGTGGACGATCAGGGCCGGGACGCGGCACGCCTCGAAAGCCAGGGGACTCTTTCCCAGCCGGAGGTGGTCGTTGAGCGTCCCGGCGCGCCAGGCGCTGGCCGGGATCATCCCTTGGAACAGCTCGCTGACCATGCGGCGTGCGTCGTCCTGGGCCAGCCCACGGATATTCAACCACCCCATCAGCGGCAGAACTACGCGGCGGACAAGCGCGATGAAGACCCACAGCGGCCAATCGGAGAAGCGTAGCACCCGGAACGCGGCCGGCATCGCCCTGATCATCCGAGCCAGGCTCTCACCGGGCGGCGGCAGGAGCGCCGAGAGCAGCACCAGCCCGAGGCAGCGCTCCGGGTGGCGCAGCGCGAAGTGCGCCGCGGACGGTCCCCCCGCTGAGAGGCCCAGCACTGCCGCCATCTCGATTTTGAGCGCGTCGAGCAGCTCGACTACCCGGTCGGCCTCCTGCTCGATCTCCGGTGCGGTTTCGAGCGGCGTGCCCCCATAGCCGGGGCGCGATAGCCCGATGATTTGGATGCGGCGCGTGTCGAGCAGGTAGCGCATCAGCAGGCCCTGGCGGGCGCCACCGCCGGAGCCGTGCATCACCACCAGCGGCCGGCCCTCACCCAGCATCGCGTATTCCAGCGGCCCGCGCGAGGTCTGAATCAGCCGGTTGGGCGCACCATCGAGCGCAGGCAGCCCGCCCTGCTCGCGCCGGTAGACCGGCAGCGTCGCGATGACCAGCCCGGCGGCGACCGCCCCAAGGATCATAAGCGGTGATGGAATATGGTAATCGCGCATCATTCCTCTCCGAGTTCCAAATCACGGCCGAGAGTAACCACCTGGAGGGGAGGCTCGTCAGCTACCCCACCACACCATCCATATTCTACGCCAACCAGGGGTCATGTCAACGGCGGAACGCCATGAGGGTGAGCGGCATTTCTATTGGCGCTGGCGCGGGTGTGATCTTGAGGTTGGTAATCACCTTCCTTCAGCCGCAAGGTGCTCCACCTTGCTTAGCTTCCTCGCTCATCAACCTGTTCATCAAGCTGATCATCGGCCGGCCCATGCGCATCTTGAACCCCCTTCTCGCTCGCCATTCCCCCAAAAATCAACCAAAAACCCCCTTTTCGTACCCCTATTGCCCCCCTAATGCCACATTAAACCCGCCTCACCCCCCACAATGCACAGGGTACTATGACTTTTTTATATTTATGCGCACCTTGCGCATCTTGATCATCTTGCTTCTATCTCTCCTCACCTCTCCCTACTATCCATTCCACTTTCCTTCCCTCAACCAACACTTCAACCATCAACCGAACTATCGGCCACCTCTGCTCCATCGCCCTGGGTCTCTCTACCAAGGCTTGCGCGCCTGAATCATAAAGTGCCCCATCCTGAAGCTCAGCCTCCCCCTCTTGTGCTGACCCAACAGTTCGGCCCCATACCGCGCCACCAAAAAATCCACCCTGGTAGAAAAGGAACATAGTGGAACCTGTTGCCGGCCGGCGGTGTATTCAATGTAAGCGCATAAGCCGAATACAATAATAGAAAGGAATAGACCATGACCGCAACGATAGATTCTGTGAAGTCCAAAGCCGAACGGGTCCACCTAAAAGAGTATCCGGCCGGCAACGTCCGCTTTGACTGGGTAGCGGCCGGACTGTCGGCCTGGGCGCTCGGCGGCGTTTATCTCGACGGTTGGGCCCATAACCACGGCCAGGTGGACGACAGTTTTTTCACTCCCTGGCACGCCGTCCTCTATAGCGGCCTCCTGGCCATGTTCGTCTTTCTTGGATTCAACCACAGCCGGAACGTGGCCAAAGGCCATGCCTGGCCGAAAGCCCTACCGAAAGGCTATCTATTGTCGCTGGCCGGCGCCGCTCTGTTTCTGCTGGGGGGCGCGCTTGACTTCCTCTGGCACACGTTGTTTGGCATCGAAGTCAGTCTGGAGGCTTTCCTCAGCCCGACTCATCTTCTCCTGGCCACGAGTGGCGTCCTGGTGATAAGCGGGCCAATGCGGGCGGCGTGTTCCCACCTGTCCCCTGGCCAAGCGCGCGGTTGGCCGGCGCTCGGCCCACTGGTGCTCTCCGCCACACTGGTCTTATCCGTTCTGACATTTTTCACCCAGTTTGTTCACCCCATCAGCCAACCTGTGGCCCAAGCAGCAACGGCCATTGACCAGGGGCAATTCAGTGACCTCTACGCGATGAACGCCGATGGGACCGGCCAGACACGGCTGACAGCCAGCCCGACAATGTCTGCCCGCTATGGCGCCTGGTCGCCCGACGGTCGCCAGATCGTCTTCGCCCGAACTGAAGGCCCTCTGTGGGCCGAGGTGAAAGAAGGCCACCCGCCTGAAAGTGCGCTTTATCTGATGAACGCCGACGGCAGCGGCTTGCAGCAGCTCACCGATGTACCCGGCCAGGAATCCATGCCCGCCTGGTCGCCGGACAGCGCTCGCATCGCCTTTGTCTCGGGGGCCGGAGAGCAGCAACAGCTTTACGCCATCAACGCCGATGGCAGCAACCTGCAACCATTGGCCGGCGTGGCGGCCCCTGCCTTTAGCCCGGCCTGGTCACCCGATGGCGCCCGGATCGTCTACACCTCGAACGCCGGCGGCACTGACCAGATCTACGTGATGAACGCCGATGGCAGTAACCCGGTGCAACTGACCGCGAACAGCGGCCACAACTGGGGCGCGGTGTGGTCGCCCGACGGCCGGCAAATTGCCTTCAACGGGCCCGGCGACGACGACCTGGACATCTACGTCATCAATGCTGACGGCAATGGCCAAAAGCGACTCACGGACACGCCGGCCGAAGAGTACAGCCCCACGTGGTCACCGGACGGCCGCCAGATTGCCTTTGTTGCCTGGCGCGACGGCCAGGCGGACATTTACGCCATGAACGCCGATGGAAGTAGTGTCCGCAACCTGACCCATAGCCATGCGCTGGAGATCAATTTTCCGAAATGGTCGCCTGACGGTAAAACGATTATGTTCTCGGCCCAGGGGCATTCGGCGCGCCCGAATCTCTACGATACTCAAACCAGCGCCATTGCCAGCATCTTGCTGCAATCGGCTTTGTTGACGGCGGCCGTGTTGATGCTGGTCAGGGCTTGGACGCTGCCGTTCGGCGCGCTAACGCTCCTGTTCACAGTCAACGGACTGCTGATGAGCGTCCTTAATGACCAATACCTTTTGGCGCTGCCCATGCTGGGCGCGGGGTTCATGGCCGACATCTTGCTCCGGCAGCTAAAACCAGCAGCCGGGCAGCGGGGGCGCTTCTCCTTGTTCGCCTTCATCGTGCCAGTACTGTTTTACGCGCTGTATTTCCTTGTGCTCCAGTTGACCCAAGGGATTGGCTGGACCATCCACTTGTGGCTGGGGTCAATCTTTATGGCCGGCATTACCGGCCTGTTGGTCAGCTTCTTAATTCTGGCCGGGCAGGGTGTGAGAAATCCCAACCACTGAAAGGCGGCTCCTCTCCACCTTTCCGGGCGAGGCAGCCGGGCCAGGCCTTTGCTATTCACCAATACCTAGGAGGGAAGGCTTGTCAGCTACCCCACCACAGCATTCATATTCTACGCCAACCGGAGGCCATGTCAACGGCGGCTCCCCCTGTCAAATCGCGATGATTTTGCCCGCCGACATCCAGGACCGCGCCGGGGCCAAACTCTTGCTCAACCGGTTGCCAACGAATTTGAATCGAAGGCCGTCGAGTCTTGATAGAATGCATTCTGCATTCTATACTTTATTGGATATGAGGTTTCCCTGTGTTTGACATTCCCCCTCGATTAAAAAAGATCTTGAGTACCGTTCGCGAATTTGTGCGCGAAGAATTAATGCCCCTGGAACTGGAATTTATCCACGACGGCTTTTATGCTGTCGAGCCAGTGCTGAACGAGAAGCGGCAAATGGTGAAAGAGTTGGGTTTGTGGTTGCCGCAAATACCACTTGACTATGGTGGCCTGGGGCTGTCTCTCTTTGAGCACGGGCTGGTGAGCCAGGAATTGGGGCAAACGCCAATTGGGCATTATGCCTTTAACTGCCAGGCCCCCGATTCCGGCAATATGGAAATATTGATTGAGCACGGCACGGCCGAGCAAAAGGAACAGTTCTTGCGGCCGCTGCTGAACGGAGAGATTCGCAGTTGCTTTTCTATGACGGAGCCGGAGCACGCCGGCTCCAACCCAACGGTGATGAGCACGGCGGCCGTTGCCGACCGGGACCAGTACGTTATCAACGGTCACAAATGGTTCACCTCCTCGGCCGATGGCGCTGCATTTGCCGTGGTGATGGCGATTACGAACCCTGAAGCCGGCAGGCATAACCGGGCCAGCCAGATCCTCGTTCCCTTAGATACACCCGGTGTGGAGCGGCTACGGAATGTTTCGGTGATGGGCGAGGCCGGGGATGGGTGGGCCAGCCACGCCGAGATGCGCTACGTGGACGTGCGCGTGCCCAAGACGAACCTGCTTGGACAGGAAGGGCACGGCTTTGCTATTGCCCAAAACCGGTTGGGCCCTGGCCGTATTCACCACTGTATGCGTTGGTTAGGCATTTGCGAGCGGGCCTTCGACCTGATGTGCCGTTATGCTGTGACGCGCGAGATAGCCCCCGGCCGCACGCTGGCCGACCAGCAAACGGTCCAGAACTGGGTGGCCGAATCGCGCGCGGAAATCAATGCTGCCCGGCTGATGGTGCTGGAGACGGCCGACAAGATTGATAAAGAAGGCCACTATGCTGCTCGCGATGAGGTATCGCTGATTAAGTTTCACGTGGCCAATGTCTTGCAAAGTGTCCTGGATCGGGCGCTGCAGGTGCATGGCGGCCTGGGCATGACCGACGATACCCCCCTCGCCTACTGGTACCGGCACGAGCGGGCGGCTCGCATTTATGATGGGCCGGACGAAGTCCATAAGTGGTCGGTGGCGCGGCGAATATTGCAGAGTTATCAATGAACAAGACCCGTGCCCAAACCTGGGCATCTCTATACTTCCTTGTGTCCACTTTCACCTTGTCACCCCCTCCCCTTGTCCCCTTGTCTCCTCCTCTCCCCCTCTATTTCCCGTCCAACGCCGCCCGAACGTAAGCCGTAATCAGCGGATGCACCCGGCCGCCCAAAGCCGACCGTTCCGGTTGAAACAACGTCGCCACGAAGAACGGATGCGAGTCGAGTTCCACCACGCGCACCTCGCCGGCCGCATCTGTCCCGGCAATGCGCAACTTACCCTGGTCGAACAAACTGAGATAGTCGTTATTGAAGCCATAGCTGCAGTGGTACGCCTCGACGATCTCCTCCTGCCCGTAAATCTCAACCACCCGCGACCCCGGCCGCAGCCAGATACCGGCCGTCGTCTCGACCAGCGCGCACGCCAGCGGGGCAATCAGCGGAAACTCCGTCTCCGGGCTCGACTCGGCGTGGTCCGCCTGGCGATAGCCCAAAACGTGCCGGGCATATTCCAGCAGCGCGTGCTGGCAGCCGCCGCACGTCCCCAGGAACGGCCGGCCGCTCTCCCTGGCATATTGGATGGCTCTCAGCGCCCCCTCCATGCTGGCGTAGGGGCTGCCCGGCACACACCACAGCCCGTCGTAGCCGGCCAGTTGGGTCGCGGTAGCCGCTTCTAACAGCGGCGTCGGCAGCCACGTCGCCCCCACCGTGCAGCCCAGCGCCTGGGCCGACAGCGCCAGGGCCTGGGGAATAGCCACGTGGGCCGGTTTCGCTTCATCGTAATCGCCAATCAGACCAATCGAAAGCTCAGCCATTAGTTAACCCCCAGTAACGGACAATTTCTCTCTGACCAGTTATCATCCGCCGTCCGTCACTTCGGAAGCCTCGGTGCAAGCTGCCCATCGTCCGCCATCAAACCCCTTCCTCCGCCAGCACCTGCGCCATAACGGCCTCCACGTGAATCCGGGTCGTATCCAGAAATGGGATCGGCCGGCCGGCCGCGTCCCGCAGAATCAAGGGCAGTTCCGTTCCGCCTAAAATCAAGCCTTCAATCCCTTCCCGCGCTACCAACCGGTCCACTATCGCCAGCAAGCCTTCCCGCGTTTCGGCTCGAAAGACGCCATTGACCAGTTCGCTCATATACTTGTCATGAATGTACCCCTGCTCGTCCGGCTCAGGTACGGCGACCATGATCCCCTGCCTGGCGAACACCTCCGGGTAAAACCGCGCCTGCATCGTGAAGCGCGCGCCAAACAGCCCCACTTTTTTCAGCCCCAGTGCCTGCGCCGCCCGACACGTCGCTTCCACAATGCTGACCAGCGGAATCGGCGACTGCCGTTGAATATCCTCAAAAACAATGTGCGGCGTATTGGCCGCCAGCAGGCCCAGCTCGGCCCCGGCCTGGGCCAGCTTCGCCACCTCACCCAGCAGATACTCCGTAACCTCCTCCAACCTCTGCTCGCCGATTAAATCCAGCATTCTCGTCAGGTTGATGCTGTTGATAAGGATCGGGGGATAGCTGCCATCCGGCTTCCGCTGGCGGTATAGGGCGATGATCAAACGATAATATTCAATCGTTGACTCCGGCCCAATCCCGCCAATAATGCCAATCGTTTTCATACTATCTTTATTCAGAGGAACACAGAGGGCACAGAGTATACACAGAGGAATTGCTCGCTCGGGCCGGTCTCATGACCGCGCCTGCTGGAACAAAATCTGCCTGCCAGCGTCTATATATATATATACCTTTGGGCAAACGCAAATCGTTTGCATGATTTGGGTCGAGATTTTGACGGGAGGACATCATATCATGATTCGCCTTTATCGCCTACTTGCCATTGGCTTAGCCATCATTTTGACTGCCTGCAGCCCGCCGGCCGGTTCGCCCGGCACACTCCCCGTACAACGAAACGACGCCACCCCCACCCCGGCCGGCGGAGATGAACAGACCGGCGCTGTCCAGCCGGAGGTCACCCCGGTCGGGACAGTTGAAGATGTCGTCACCGCCGGATCGGCCGTGGTCTATCCCGAAGACCCGTCCCAGGCCGGCCTGGCCCCCTATCCTGACGAGCCGGTCCAGACCCTCCCCACTCAGCCCGTCTCGGTAACCTACGTCATCGAGCACCGCACCGCGCTCGACGGGCAGGAGGTGGTGGTGCGCGGCATCGTCGTGGCCACGCTGCTGGGAGAGAAAGCCTGCCCGTCCGACATGGGCATGTGCGCCCCGCCCAGTCTTTTCCTATCCGACTCGGCTGCCCCGGATCGCAATCCCTACTACGATCTCCACGTCGTCGTCGCCGAGAGCGAGGTTGAGGAAGAGTACCCGCCTGGGGCGGAAATCGAAATCAGGATCCTCGTCTCCGGGAGCAACGTTGCCGTCACCGCGCTGAAACTCTATTGACGCCGCCAGCTTGACAGAAAAGTCAACTTTTGCCCCTGCATAATAGATTTCCTTGTTTGCACCTAACAACACGCCCAACCAAAGGCAACGACATCCTTGATTGTTTATTTAAAGTTACGAACCGGCTGAAATGATCGGAAGGTAACTATTATGGATTGGTGGCGGGGTGAGGGCCAGCTTGAGGGCGAAGGCATCAATGGGCAAGCCGGCGTCGCCGGCAATATAGGCGCCGCCGGCCGGGTCCACGGCGATTCCCCAGCCGTAATTGGTGCTGTCCTGGCCCAGGAAGGTGCTGTAAGCGAGGCGGTCCCCGGCCGGCCAGAGCATGACCAGAAAGGCGTCATAGGTGCCGTTGTGGGTTGGATCATACGCGCCAGCAGTCGTGGGAAAATCGCCGGATAACGTCCAGCCGGTGACGAAGGCGCTGCCGGAGCTGTCAAAGTCAAGGTCGCCGGCCTCGTCTTCGCCGCTGCCACCCAGGAAAGTGCTGAACCACAGGGCGCTGCCGCTGGCGTTCATACGCAGGGCAAAGACGTCCCGACCGCCGCCGTACTCGGTATCGTAGGCGCCGGGCGTCGTGGGAAAGTTGCCGGAGTCGGTTGGGCCGGCGACAAAGGCGTCGCCGGTGGCGGTTACGGCCAGCCCCTTACCGTTGTCAAAGTTAGCCCCGCCGAGAAAAGAGGCGTAGGCCAGGTCGCTGCCGTCCGGCAGGAGCTTGAGGAGAAAAGCGTCGCTCAGGCCGCCGTTGTAAATTGTGTCGAAAGCGCCAGGCGTAACCGGGAATTCCATGGACATAGTGTGGCCGGTCAGGTAGGCGCTATCCTGGCCATCCAGGGCAATGCCGTAACCGAATTCGAAAGAGTCCGCGCCGATAAAGGTGGCGTAGATCAGGTCGTCGCCGGCCGGGTTGATTTTGACGGCAATAACGTCTATAACGCCGTTGAAGCTGGTATCGTAAGCCGCCGGGGTAGTGGGAAAATTGATGGACGTGGTGTAGCCGGTGATATAGGCATTGCCGGCGGCGTCCACGGCGATGTCGCCGCCGTACTCGTCCTGGGCGCCGCCCAGGTAGGTGGCGTAGACCAGGTCGCTGCCGTCGGCGTTGACTTTGGCTATAAAGGCGTCAAAGTTGCCGCCGTTGTGATCGGTGTCGTAGGCGCCTGGCGTGGCGGGGAAATCGGTGGAGTAGGTATAGCCGGTAACAAAGGCGTTGCCGGCCTCGTCTACGGCGATTCTAGAACCCCGGTCCTCGAGGCCCCCGCCGATATAGGTGGCATATTCGAGTGCGCCGCTGGCATCCAGCTTGGCCACAAAGGCGTCGAAGCTGTCGTTGAGGGTGGTGTCGAAGGCGCCAGGCGTGGTGGGGAAATCAACCGAATCGGTCGTGCCGGTGACGTAGGCGCTGCCCTGGTCGTCAACGGCAATGCCCCGGCCGTAGTCGGTAATCGCGCCACCCAGCCAGGTGAGATAGACCAGGTCGGAGCCGGCCGGGCCTGCGGCCGGTCGCTCCTGGTTCGTGCCCGGCGCGCTACCAGCCACAAACGGGGCCACGATCTCGTTCCCGATTAACAGCGGCGCGGCCGGCGGTTCGAGGGGAGCGCCAGCAGCGGTGATGACCGGCAGAAGAGGGAAGATAAAGTCGCCGAGTGTGGTAGTCAGGTGGATCGCGTCGGCCGTGGGCGAACCCGGCCGGGCCAGCAGCGTCTGCTCTTCCGCGCCTTCGATTCGCAGGCGGACCTGCCGCAGCGCCAGGGGGCAATTGGTTCGGCAGACCAGGCGCGGCGCCAGGCCGCCGTCGCTGCTGATTTCCAAGTCCAGGCCGGGGTAAAGCTCGACGTAGCGGACGCCCCCCCAGGCGGGAACGTTGGCCCGCCATTGGCCAGGCCCGCGGCCGGCGAAATAAGAAGTAGTGATCGGCAAGGGGTCGAAAGGCTCCAGGAGGGGGTTGGGATTGGCGCCAACAAAAGTCAGCCTCAGGTGGACGCCGTGGCGGGTGGCGGCGGCGAGCCGGTCGTGGCTTTCAACCTGGTAAGCGGCGATATTCTCGGCCAGGTCGGCCGGTTCGAGCAAGGTAATCCACAGCCCATCCGGGGCCAGCCAGACAAGGCGGTTGTCACTGCGCGCCTGGAAGCGGGCGCCTGGGTCAAACTGGCCGACGTTTTCGACGAACATAGCGGCCGTCCCCTGGCGGATGGTGGCTTCATTGTTTTGGTAAGTAAGCGGGCCGGCCGGGGTTGAGAGGAGGGAGGAGCCGTCAGCCAGCCGCAGAACTGTTGAGGCCGGCAAGAGCAGTAAAACGACGATCACGAGAAGAGCGCGTGGGAAAAACGGCAATGGTTTCATCTTCTCTCATTTTGTGGCCTCGAATGACGCAAGAAGCTTGCGTCATTCGAGGCGCAATTATGCTCCGCTGAGGCGGTAGACGCGGGCTTCGAAGGGGCGGAGGGATAGGTGGTGGAGTGGTTCGGCCGCATCAACCTCATAGTTGCTGATCAACAATTCCTGGCCGGCGAAAGAGATCTGGCCGGGTAACTCGAAGACAGGCCCGCCCGCCGTAAAGTTCAGAATGACCAGCAAGCGGTCGCCCTCCAGCGTGCGCGTGAAGGCGACAATCGCCTCGTCCTCCTCCAGGATCAGGTCGTAGCGGCCGTAGACGACCACCGGGTTCTCCTTCCGCAGCCTGATCAGCTTCTGGTAATAGTAAAAGATGGAATGCGGGTCGGCCAGCGCCTGGCGGACGTTAATGGCCCGGTAGTTGGGATTGATCTTGATCCAGGGCTCGCCAGTCGTGAAGCCGGCCTGCTCGCCGTCGTCCCATTGCACCGGCGTTCGGGCATTGTCGCGACTTTTGGCGTGGATACCGGCCAGCACTGCCTGGCGGTCCAGGCCCCTTTCTTCTACCAGCTCCCGGTAAGCGTTCAGCGTTTCAATGTCCCGGTACTCCTCAATCGAGTCGAACTTCACGTTGGTCATGCCGATCTCTTCACCCTGGTAGATGTAGGGCGTGCCCTGCAGCATGTGCAGGAAAGTGGCCAGCAGCTTGGCCGACTCCACCCGGTAGCGGCCGTCGTCGCCGAAGCGCGACACCTGGCGCGGCTGGTCGTGATTGGAGAGGTATAAGCTGTTCCAGCTCTGGCCTTCCAGCCCCTTTTGCCAGCGGGTCATGACCTGCTTCAACGCCGACAAGCGCCAGGGAACCAGGTTCAACCGCGTGGTGGCCCCGCGGTCAACGTCAACCTCCATGTGCTCGAACTGGAACAGCATGTTGAGATAGCCGCTCTCCTCGTGGGTCAGGGCGACGGCGTCCTCGGGGCTCACCAGCGGCGTCTCGCCGACGGTGAAGATGTCGTATTTGGACAGTACTTCGTCCTTCATCTCCTGGAGGAACTCGGCCAGCCGTGGCCCATTGATAAAGTAGCGGCCGCCAAATTGGTAGCGGCTATTGCTGGTGACCGGGGCGTCCGGCAGGCCTGGCACCTTGGAGATCATGTTGATAACGTCCATGCGGAAGCCGTCAACGCCCTTTTGCAGCCACCAGTGCATCATGTCATAGATTTCCCGGCGGACGGCCGGGTTTTCCCAGTTGAGGTCGGGCTGTTTGCGGGAGAAGAGATGGAGGTAGTATTCGTCCGTGGCTTGGTCGTACTGCCAGGCCGAACCGCTGAAGAAAGAGAACCAGTTGTTTGGCTCACGACCGTCTTTGGCCGGCCGCCAGATGTAGTAGTCGCGGTACGGGTTATCTTTGGACTTGCGCGACTCGACAAACCAGGGGTGTTCGTCCGAGGTGTGGTTGACCACCAGGTCCATGATCAGCCGGATGCCTCTTTGGTGCATGCCGGCCAGCATCTCCTCCCAGTCGGCCAGGGTCCCAAACTCGTCCATAATCGCTCTATAATTGCTGATGTCGTAGCCGTTGTCGTCGTTTGGCGATTGGTAGACGGGCGACAACCAGACGACGTTAACGCCCAGCTCCTGGAGATAGTCCAGCTTCTCAATAATCCCCCGCAGGTCGCCGACGCCGTCGCCGTTGCTGTCGTAAAAACTACGCGGGTAAATCTGGTAAACGACACTCTCTTTCCACCACTTTTTCTTCATCTAGAAGTAACCTCCCGGAGGTTCAGGTCTATTGCCGACCTCCTGTATCAAACCTCCGGGAGGTTGGCACTAGAAGTAACCTCTCGGAGGTTTAGCTCTGTCGTCCGTCGTCCGTCGTCCGTCGTCAAATCGTAAGGCTAATCTGAGCCATACCTTTCTATGTCACTCAAAAGCAGGCTGTCTGCGGCCGGTTCTAAAAACATCCCGCAGGAAACCACGCGCAACTGGGCCTAAGCTGGGCCCAAAAGTGAACGTGTTCGGGTCAATGGCCCGGCTGAGGTAAAGGAGGAATTTCTTTTGGAAGCGCGGATCCGTTAATACCCAACGCATGAGGGTATTGACGACAAACGGCGGCGGGCTGGTGTATAGCTCCTGTTGCACCCGCGCCACCGTCTGCTTGAGCATGTCGTGGCTGGAATCGTAAAAACGCTGCTGGTACTCCTTACCCGCCTCTTCCCACGGCTGGCCGTTTTTCCACTGCTCAATCGCCTCCGCCAAAAACTTCGAGGCCAGCAAAGCGTTGTAAATACCCTGCCCGTCAAGGGGTGATTCGTAGTGGAAAGCATCTCCAACCAGAGCCCATCCCTGGCCATAGGCCTGGCGATAACCATTGTCAATGCGCCGGACGCCCACGACCGGTGTCACCCGGCGGGCGTTCTTTAATTGTTCCCGCAAACGCGGGACGGACTGGAGAGCCTGGACGTAATGCTCCTCCAATTTCTTCCCACCGAAGTGCGTATCACCGGTGCGTAGATAGTTGGCAATGATGTATTTCTGTTTGTCAATTGGGATACACAAGAGCGAGTAACCACCTCCAAGCTGGTAGATCACCAGTGGGTGTGGGCAGGCTTTAGAGTACTCGGCCACACCCTCCCACTCGGCGTGGTACGACGCACTGGGGTAGTCGTTTAACTCCTCAAACGGTTCCGCCCCAAACTTGCGCGCCGCCAGACTGAATCGCCCGTCTGCCCCCACCACCAGGTCGGCCTGGATTACCTCTTCTGTTCTATCGCCCGTTCGGCCGACGATGCCCGTCACCCGGCCGGCGGCATCTTTGAGTACATCCGTCATGGCAAAATTCTCGTATGCGCTGACAGTGGGACAACTCGCCGCCCGCCGCCATAACACCGTATCGAACTTGTTCCGGTCAATGCCATAGATGTAATTCCGGTCTAAATCCATCATGGCCATCGGCATGACGGCCTGGAATTTACCCATCATATCCATAATAACGTGATCCGCCTTGCCTTCAGCATAGGTGTATTCCTCTTCAGCAAAACCAAGCTCGCTGAGCAGGCGCATCGTGCCCGGGTGAACGATTGGGCTGCTGGGAACGCTTGGCCAACTGGGGAACGTTATCCGTTCTATCAATAAAACCTTCCGATTCTGTTGGCCAAGTCGCATGGCCAGGCTTGCCCCGGCAACCCGCCCGCCAATAATGATGATGTCATACTGCTTGTCCACAATAACTCCTTTCCTATCCTTCTATATGTCGCTTAAACCGCAACGTTTCCATATTTAGCGTAGACCGCATGATCAGATTATACTCAAAATGCACTGATTGATGAGTAGAGACAACCAATGCAGCTTGAGGTTATCACCCGTACTCCTCCAGCCAACGCCCGGCCGGTCTCCATTCTCTGTGTCCACGGCGGCTACCACGGCGCCTGGTGCTGGGACGAGCACTTCCTGCCTTATTTTGCCGAACAGGGCTACACGGCCTGCGCGCTCAGTTTGCGCGGCCACGGCCGGAGTGCGGGTCATGAACAAATTAACAAGTGGCGTATTGCCGATTACGTCGAAGACGTGGCCACGGTTGTTGCCACCTCGCCCCAACCGCCGGTATTAATTGGCCACTCCCTGGGCGGTGTTGTTGTCCAGAAATACCTGGAAACACATCTGGCGCTGGCCGGCGTGCTGCTCGCTTCCTCCCCAATACAGGGCATGGCCGCCGCATCTATGAAGATGATATTGCATTACCCTATCCCCCTGCTGAAAACATTCCTGACCTTCAATATGCTCCACGCTCGCCCGGCTTTCGAGGATGCCTTCTTCTCGGCCGACATGCCTCGCAGCCAGGTCCGCGATTACTTTGCCCGCATGGGCAATGAATCGTTCCGCGCCCTTTTAGACATTATGATGTTCGACAAGCCCCAACCGGAACGAATTAAAACGCCGCTGCTGGTGGTTGGCGGCGAAAGAGATAGTTCTATTCCCCGTAAAGTCAACGAAGCCCTGGCCCGGGCCTACCACACCCAACTGGAAACCTTTCCGGTCGCCCACGATATGATGCTCGAAGCTCACTGGCCAACCGTCGCCGGCCGCATCGTCAGTTGGCTGAGCGAACAAGGCTTATGAAAGATCACGCTTAGCAATTACTGTTTGTTATTCAAAAACACCTAAGGCTTCCCTATGACTGTTGTTAGCAATACAGGCCCCCTACAAGAAGACGGTGAGACAAGTAGAGAAGGGGAGACGTCTCCCCCTCTCCCCGTCTCCCCCTCCCCCCCTCCTCCCCTCAACGCCGGGCCCGACTGGTTAAGCCTGGTCCTGGTAGCCCTGGGCTTCCTGGGGATTGTTCTCGTCTCGACCCTGATCCACCTCTTCGCCTGGACGGTCGAGCAGTTTGTCTTGCAGCTTGGCGGCACCTGGCTGTTCTGGGCCTGGCCGCTGATCTCGGCCGGGCAGGGGCTATTTCTGCTCATTCCCCTGGGCTTGATGGCCTGGCGCTGGCCCCGGCCGCGCTACCGGGCCGTCTTCCAGGCCTGGACGCTGGCCACCCTTTTCCTGCTGCTGCTGGCCCCGGTGGGCTTCGTCCAGCCGCCGGCCGTGCAAATGGCTAATCTGCTACAAATCATCCTGCTATTGGTCGGCCTGGCCCTCCTGGTCCTCTGGCTCTGGCGGCGGGGCCGGCGCGCTGCTGCGCCCCCGCTGCTCTCTCTGGGTATGCGGCCGGGCCAGGCGTTGCGCTATTTATCCCTGCCCCTCTTGCTCGCCGCCGTTCTGGCCATTCCCTGGCTGGCCTGGGGGGCGTTAGGCTCCCTGCTCGACACGGCGCTGAACCTGGCCACCGGGCTGCTGCTGGGCTTGGCCGCCGGGCTGATCCTCGGCCGCGTTCTGCTGCCCGCCATTCACGACACCTCCACCGGCCCGGGCTGGGATGTCACCCTGGGCGGCCTGGCCACCGGGGCGGCGCTGCTCATCCTGGCCACCGGCTTCGGCTACCACGGCCTGCAACTGCTCCTCATGTTCAGTCTGCCAGCCCTGGGCTGGGCCGTAGCCGGGCTGGCCCAGCTCGGCCGGGCCAGGGACTCCGCGGTAAGCTGGCCGGCCGTCGGGCTGCTGGTCGGGCTGGCGGCGGCCACGCCGGCCCTGTTTATTGACCCGGATGAGTTGACCCTCTACCTGGTCGGGGAAGGCGAAATTATCCAGTGGGCCTTTGCCGCGGCCATCGTCGCCATGTTCCTGGGCTGGTTTTTGGGCTTGCCGCTCTTCTTCCTGCGCCATCGCCTGGCCCACAGCCGGCCCGGTCCTTTGCTGGCCGCCGGGGCGGCGCTGGCCCTCCTGGCCGGGCTGGCCATATACGGCCTGGCCGGGCAGCCGGGGTTTTACGGCGAGCAGTTGTTCGTCATCCTCAAGGACCAGGCCGACGTCTCGGCCGCGGCCGGTATGGGCGATTACGACGCCCGCCGCCAATTCGTCTACGACACGCTGGTCAACCACGCCGACACCACCCAGGCTGGCCTCCGCCAACAACTGGATCGGTTGGGCCTGGATTACACCCCTTACTACCTGGTCAATGCCATCGCCGTCGAAGGCGGCCCGGCGGTGCGCCTGTGGCTGGCCTCCCGGCCGGAGGTGGACCGGATCATCCCCAACCCCATTTTGCGCCCCCTGCCGGACATTCCACCGGCCTCCAGCGGCGACGCCACGCCGCCGGTCACGCCCGATTGGAACCTGACCTTCATTGGCGCCGACCGTGTCTGGCAGGAATTTGGCGTTACCGGCGAAGGGGTTGTCGTCGGCCAGTCTGATTCTGGCGTGCAGGGCGACCACCCGGAACTGGCCCAGGCTTATCGCGGCCGGGGCGGCAACGACAACTACAACTGGTTCGACCCCTGGAACCACAGCGCCACCCCCGTAGACATTGGCGGCCACGGCACTCACACCCTGGGTTCCATCGTGGGGGCCAGCACCGGGGTAGCGCCCGGCGCGGAGTGGTTGGGCTGCGTTAACCTGGCCCGCAACCTGGGCAACCCGGCTCTCTACCTGGACTGCCTGCAATTTTTGCTGGCCCCCTTCCCCCTGGGCGGCGACCCGTTCAGCGATGGCGACCCCACCCGCTCGGCCCACGTGCTGAATAACTCCTGGGGCTGCCCGGAAGAACTGGAAGGCTGCGACGCCAACTCGCTATTGCCGGCTGTCCGGGCGCTGCGCGCCGCCGGCATCTTCGTCATCGTCTCGGCCGGCAACGAAGGGCCGTCTTGCGGCAGCGTGCGCGATCCTCTGGCCATTTACGACGAGGTTTTTTCCGTGGGGGCTATTGATCCGGTCGGTAATCTGGCTTTCTTCAGCAGCCAGGGCCCGGTCACCGCCGACGGCAGCGGCCGGACCAAGCCTGACATTGTCGCTCCTGGGGTAGAAATTCTGTCCGCCTTTCCCAACAGCACGTATACCCATTTGGACGGCACCTCGATGGCCGGGCCGCACGTGGCTGGCGTCGTCACCCTCCTCTGGTCGGCCGCCCCGGCCCTGGTGGGAGATATTGAGCGGACCGAGGAGATCTTAATCGCCACCGCCCAACCGTACAGCGGCGCGCCATCCTCCTGCGCCGCCGGCAGCGCCATCCCCAACAACGCCGTCGGCTACGGCGTCGTAGACGCCTACGCTGCCGTAAAAATGGTTCTAGACATCAACCAGATTGAGTAAGCCGGCAGACTCCATCGTCCATCGTCTGTCGTCCGTCGTCCATCGTCCGTCGTCCCTAGTCCGCCACCAGGTGCTCAGCCTGGATGAAGCGGCGCGTGCCGGTCTCGGCTCGCAGCAGCAGGGAGTGGGTCTCCGCGCGGCGGCCCAAAAAGCGCACCCCGGATAGCAAGGGGCCACTGGTGATCCCCGTAGCGGCAAAGTAAACTTCATTGCTGGCCACCAGCTCGTCCGAGGTCAGGACCCGGTTAATGTCCAGCCCCGCCGCCAGAATAGCTTCTTTCTCCTCTTCGCTCTGCGGGGCCAGCCGGCCAAGCATGGCCCCACCCAGAGCTTTGACGGCGCAGGCGGCAATCACCCCCTCGGAGACGCCGCCAATGCCCATCAACATGTCCGCCTCCGCGTTGGGCAAGGCCGCCTCCAACGCCCCCTCGGCGTCGCCCTCGGAACGCAACACGACCCGCGCCCCGGCGGCGCGAATTTCCTCGATCAGGTCGCGGTGGCGCGGCCGGTCCAGGACGATAACCGTTAAATCGCGCACCGGCACTTTCTTCACCCGGGCCAGCAGGGCCAGCGTCCAGGCGGCCGGCGCGTCCATGCACTCCTGCACCAGGACCTCGGCCGCGTCGCGGTCCACGACGATCTTATCCATGTAGATGGCCGCCGGGTCGGGCGACCACATCGCCCCGGCCGGGGCAACCGCGACCAGGGAAATGGCCCCGGGGTGCCCCTTGACCACCAGGTTGGTCCCGTCAATCGGGTCTACGACCACGTCCAGGGGTGGGCCGTTGCCGGTGCCCACCCTTTTGCTGGTGCTCAACGGAGAAAATTCGCCCAGCCGGCTTTCCTCGCCAATGACGATCCGGCCGGAAATGTCTGCCTGGCTTAAGGCCCGGACCATGGCCTGAGTGGCGGCGTGGTGAGCGCCGTCACGCATGCCCAGCCCACTCCAGCGGGCGGCGCTCAACGCCGTCGCCTCGGTGACACGGATCAGGTCCAGGCCGATGTTGCGGGTGGTTAGTGCGTCCATACCTTACTCTACAGCAGCCAGCAACCCGGCCGTTTCCCAGGCCAGCATGCCGCCCTGCAAAATAGCCACGTGCTTGCAGCAGCCTTTTTCGTGCAGCAGGTGGGCTGCCAGCCGGCTGCGCCGGCCGGTGCGGCAGACAAAGACAACCAGGCAATCCTCCGCGAACTCCATATTTTCCGAAAGCAGCGAGGGCAGGGGCTTCAGTTGGGCCTGGGGAATGTGGCCTCGCTTAAACTCGCGCGGCTCGCGGACGTCTATGACCGTCACCGGCCGCTCGCCGGCCAGCAACAGGCGCCGCAACTCCTGGGGGGGAATATCCTCGGCGTGGTTTTCCTTGACCCGGGCCGGGCGCAAAATGGCCACCGCCTGGGGGTAAAAATGCTTGGGCAGGTTCTGGCACTCCTTGAAGGCCCGCACCGGGCATTCGTAAATACAGATGGACGGGTCCAACACCCGGTGAAAGAGATAATCAATGGCCCGGTCTTCAGACAAAAAGTGGTCCTGGCCCAGGAAGGTGTCAAAGCTGGTGGAATGCATCAGCTTTTTCACCGGCGGGCTGACCCGGACCAGGAAGACGTCGCCACCCCGGTCGCGGTAGAGGCGGACCACGCTCTCCAGCATATGGATGCCGCTGAAATCACAGTGATTGACGTTGTGCATCCGGATCAACAAAAAGCGCTGGTCAGGATAGCGAGTCAGGTGTTGGTGAATGGCCTCTTCCACGTGATTGACCGCCCCGAAGTAGAGGTCGCCCAGGACGTCTATGACGCCCAACTGCGGGCAGCAGGGCTTGTCCGGCTGGTGGAGGAAGTGACGAAAGTCATCGTCGGGCATAACGGCCTGAACGCGGGGGGTGCTGGTCCGCATAATGTACAGGGCAAAGGATAGCAAAATACCTAGCAGGACAGCAAACTCTATGGCCAGAAAGAGAGTGCCCAGAAAAGTCACCAGCATAATGATGGCGTCGCCCCGCGCGCCGCGCCAGATACGGGCAATCTCCTCGCGGTGAATCATGTTGAAGGCGACGATAATGAGCACACCGGCCAGCGCCGCCCGGGGCAGATAAGCGGCCAGCGGACCCAGGACAAACATGGCTACCAGGACGAAAAGGCCGGAAAAGACCGAAGCCAGCGGCGTTCTGGCTCCGGCGTTGAAGTTGACGGCCGAGCGGGAAAAGGAGCCAGCCCCCGGATAACCAGACAGAAAGCCGGCCGCAACGTTGAACAACCCCTGGCCGACAAATTCCTGGTTGCTGTCCAGCCGCTGGCCGGTCTGGGTGGCCAGGGAGCGAGCAATGGCCATCGTCTCTACCAGGCCAATGGCCCCCACAGCCAGCGCGCCGGTGGACAGTTGGGCAATAAAATTCAGGTTAAACAGCGGCAAGTCGGCTACCGGCGGCAAACTCCTGGGCAACTCGCCAATGACGGCGACACCGCGCTCGTCCAGCCGGAAGACAACGACCGCGAGGGAAGCAACCAGCATGGCTATTAAAGCGCCCGGCACCTTGCGCCGGACAATTTTCAGCACAACCAGCAAAACGATCACGCCCAGGCCCACGGCGGCCGTGGGCAGGTGCGTTTCCGGCAGGGTGCGGAGTGCCCCCTGGACGGTCTCGACGACGTTGTTGTCCGGGAAAGTCGTTCCCAGCAGGGGGCGCAACTGTTTGAAGGCGATCAGGAGGCCGGCGCCGCCAGTAAAGCCGACGATGACGGAATGGGAAACAAAATTGACCAGCACGCCCAGCCGGGCAAAGCCCATCACCAGTTGAAGAACGCCGACCATGACGGCCATCATGCCGGCAGCGACGATAAATTCCGGCGAGCCGGGCACGGCAATGGGCGTTAGCGCCGATAAGACCAGCAGCGAGATAGCGTTGGCCGGGCCGGTGTGGTTCTGGTTGGAAGAGCCCCACAGAGCCGCGACGATGGCCCCGATGACGGCCGCATACAGCCCCATTTCCGGCGGCAGCTCGGCAATTAAGGTGAAGGCAATGGCCTGGGGGAGTAGAAGGACAGCCACGGTGCCGCCGGCGGCCAGGTCCTGGCGCAAATTGCTTCTGTCGTAGGCTTGAAACAAGCGGACAGGTCGCAGGAGGTAATAGACAACCGGCTGCAACGCTTGTCCCGGTTTAACTTTAGAACCCATTTCAGCGACCATCGGCTACTCCTCAAGCTTAGTGTACGCCCGCGTTAAGCAGTCGTCAAGGTGGGACATATTTCCCGTTTGAACCGGGACATTGGCTCATGACACCGGGACGAATTCTGGCGCACACTGAAGCCAGTTCGCTTTCAGCCACCCTCTGAGGTCGGAGAGCAGACAGCAGTGAAGCTGCCATGTGAAACTCAAAGAGCAAAATGGAGCAAGTTATAACGATGACCACCCAAGTTAAGCAGTACGACAAACCTTTGCCCCGCCGCCGGACGAGAATACGAGCCGCACTTGTGCCTCTGTTAGCGGCCGTCTGCCTGGGACTGCTCACCGGTAGAATCCTGGCCACCGGCGGCGGAGCCGGCTCCTGGCCGATGTTCCACCGTGACGCCCTTCACAGCGGTGTCGCCCCCGGCGCTGGCAACATCAACCCCAACAGCGGCCCTATCGTCCGCTGGACCTACCAGGTCACCGCCCCCCCGGCCGACTTCTCCACCTACCGCTGGTACGCCTCCTTTCCCATTGCCGACCTGGACGGGGACGGCACGCAGGAAGTTGTCGTCACCACCCCCGACAACAGCGGCGAGGCCGACCGGGTCATCGCCCTCCAGGACCGGCCGGGGCAGGTCCCGCCGGTGGAGGCCATGTGGGTCTATACGGCCACGGCCACGGCCGGCCAATGGGGCGTTGACCAGTATAGCGCCGCCCTGGCCGACGCCGACGGCGACACCCTGCCCGACGTCCTCTTTACGTCCAAGGATGGTTACGTCCGCGCCCTGAAAGGGAGTACCGGCCAGCTCATCTGGGAATACCAGAGTAACCGCTTTATTGAAGCCGGGCCGATGGTCGCCGACCTGGAAGGAGACGGTCTCCAGGAAGTCATTGTCGTCACCGATTGCCAGTTAGGAGTGGGCTGCCCCGGCTCTACCAACGGCGGCTCGCTGCTGGTCTTTGCCGCCCAGGCCAGCGGGGTGAACCCGCCCCTGTGGTCCTATGATTACCCCTATAAGCTGGACTCGGCCGAGCCGGCCATTGCCGACCTGGACCCTGGCGACGGGCAGGCACGGTTGGCGATCATCATGGGTTCCTGGGGTGCGCAACTGCTCGTCGCCTGGCGGCAACCCAACCATACCATCATCAGCCACGGCTTTGACATCCGTACGCTAGACCCGACCGTGCCGGCCGACGCTCCCTCGGTGATTCGGAGCTCGCCGCTGGTGGCCAACTTTGGCAGCGGGCCAACGGCCGTCTTTGGCTGGATGCCAGACTGGACCATCGGCACGGAGGCGCGTATTTCGGCCGTCGGGCTCAACGCCGACATGGCCGCCGGAACGGTCCAGTTTACGCCTGGCTGGACCGAGAGCCGGGATGATTGGAAATCGTCTGTCGCTCTCCTACCGGTTGCCAATCCACCCCTGGTGGTCACCGGCTATGGCATCGGCACCACGCAGGGCACGGCCAACTATGGCCTGTGCGACCCGGTCAGCGGCGGCATTATTGCTCTGGAGGGAGACGGGGATATTGCCTGGGAGCATAACTTCGGCGACACTGAGGGCAACGTCCGTGGTTCGGTGGCCGTGGCCGACGTGGATGGCGATGGCCAGCTCGAAGTCTTGCTGACCACCGGCTGTTACGGCAAGATTCACGCCTACGACGGGGCCACCGGGGCGGAAGAGTGGAGCTTTCAGCTTGGCCCACGAACGATTGCCTCGCCGGCCGTGGCCGACCTGGATGGAGACGGTTCGCTGGAGATCATCGCCGCCAGTTACGATGGCCAGGTCTGGGCTTTGAGCGGCGGCGCGCGCCTCTACCTGCCGCTGGTGCGGCGGTGATAGTTTATCGGAAATAACCTCCCGGAGGTTAATGTCTACTGCCAACTTCTAATGTCAAACCTCCGGGAGGTTATCAAACGCTAATTCCGATAATGTCTAATATAGGCGAAAAGATGCTACTCAAATGGCGTTTGATTTACTTCCTCAGCCTGATGGTTCTTGTGACCGCCTGCCGGTCCCAGGCTACTCCGGCTGCCCCCACCACGGCCTCGGGAGGGACGACCGTTATGGTCCCGGCCGGCCTGGCGCCCACGGCTGTCCTCACCCTTCCCCCGGGCAACACCTACTACGTGGCTATCAATGGCGACGACGCCAACCCCGGCGCGCTGGACCAGCCCTGGCGCACCATCCAACACGCGGCCGATACGCTGGAACCTGGCGACACCGTGTACGTCCGGGCCGGGACCTATCACGAGGCCGTCACCCTCAGCCATTCCGGCCAGCCGGGCAACCCCATCACTTTTGCCGCCCGGCCGGGCGAGGCCGCCGTCCTGGACGGCCAGGGCTCGCTCTACGCCGCCTTTCAGACCACCTTTAGCGAACCTGATCCTTTCGTCTCGGACGTCACCATTAGCGGCTTTACCATTCAAAATTACAGCGACTTTGGCATCGTTGCCTGGAGCGTCAACCACCGCCTGGCCCTGGCCAACCTGGTGATCCGCAACAACGGCGGCGAGGGCATCCGCCTGTCCAACAGCGACGGCAGCCAGGTACACAACGTGCAGTTGCAGAACAACGAGGGCGGTTTTGACTGCACCCCCATCCTACCCGGCAACGAGGACGACCCCGGCTGCACCAACCTGCACATCGCCGATCTGCAAGCCATAGATAACGGCACGCAGGGGGACACGGCCACCGATTCTCTGGCCATCGAGCGGGGCAACGGGGTAGTCATCGAGCGGTCGCTGGCCAGCGGCGGGGTGGGCGATGGCTTCGACGTCAAGGCCGACAACGTGTTGCTGTCGCGGGTGGTCGCCCATCACACCCGCAACAACATCAAGCTGTGGGGCCAGAACAGCACCCTGGTCAACGCCCTGGCCTATGCGGCCACGGCCGACGCCAACCTGGTCCTGGCCGCCGGGGGCAGCTACACCGTCACCAACGTCACCGTGGCTAACATGGCCGCCACCGCTTACCTGGTGGTCGCCGGCGATACCAGTAGCAGCGGTCCAACGCCGGTCCGTTTCCAGAACACCATCTTCTTCAACGACAACCCGGCCAACGAGGGCACCCTGCTCTACTTTGGGCCGGAGGTGGTGCTGGAGACGGTCAGCAATGCCCTCTTTTTTAACCCTTACCGGCCCGATGCAGTCATTTGCGCTGACTTTGCCCCCTACAATGGCCAGTGCTTCAGCGACGCCGACATCAACAACGGCAGGTGGCCCCAGCCAGCCAACCGTTACGCCGACCCCTTATTCGTTAACCCGGCCGGGGGTGACTTTCACCTGGCCGCCGGCAGCCCGGCCATTAACGCCGGTATATCCGCCAACGCCCCGGCCGGTGACCTGGCCGGCTGCCCGCGCGACCAGACCCCGGACCTGGGCGCGTACGAAGCCGGTGGCTGTGCGTCTGGCCGGTTGTATCTGCCGATAGCCCTCAACGGCACCGGCCCAAATATTTCCATCACCAGGAGATGGCCCTTATGAACCGCCAACTTTTAGCTCTGACCTTGCTTGTTCTTTTGCTCTTGAGCGCGCCTGGGGCCACGGCTCATGGCCCGGCCATAACTCCGGCGGGCGCGCCTGCCCTTAGCGCCAGCTTTACTTACCAGGGCCGGCTAACCGATGGCGGCAGCCCGACCGGTGGTTTATATGACTTCCAGTTTAAGTTATTCGACGCGGCCAGTGGCGGCAACCAGGCCGGCAGCCCGGTAACCAAGGATGACGTGGCTGTCACCGATGGCCTGTTTACCACCCAACTTGACTTTGGCAGCGCCGCTTTTGCCGGCGAGGCCCGCTACCTGGAAATTAGCGTCCGGCCGGGCAGCAGCACGGGAGGGTACACCACCCTCTTGCCGCGCCAGGAATTGACGGCCGCCCCTTACGCCCTTTACAGCCTGGGGGCCGACAAGCTCGACGGCCGGGATGCTGACGACTTTCACCCGGCTACGTACGGACTGTCGTCGTCAGCCCAATTCCGGGCGACCCGCTGGCCAGCGGGACTGCCCTGCGCAATGCCCTGGACGGCATCAGCGGTGCTTCGGCGACCAATCCCTACCTGCTCAAAATCGAGCCGGGCGTCTATAACCTGGGTAGCAACCACTTAAGCCTCAAGGAGTACGTTGCCGTGGAAGGCGCCGGCGAAGGGGTGACGATTATTACGGCTTCGGGCAGCGACTCCGCCACCGGCGGCACGGTGCTGGGAGCCAATAACGCCGAGCTGCGCCTGGTGACCGTGGCCAATAGCGGCGGAGCGGTGCTCAACGCCTTCGCCATTTACAACGCCGCCGATACATTCCGCGTGAGCCACGTCACGGCCATCGCTTCCGGGGCAGACAGCAATATCGCTGTGTACCTGGACAACGCCGCTATGCCCCTGCTGCGCGACGTGAACCTGGTCGCCAGCGGCGGTAGTTTCACCAGCGGTGTTTACGGCGTCATTTCCTCCTTCACCCTTGAGCGAGCCACGATCACCACCAGCGGCCCCGGCAGCAACTTTGGCGTGAACGTCGGCGCTGCTCCGGCCGTGCTCCAGGACGTGACTATTTCTGTCAGTGGCGGCAGCCTGAACGCAGCCGTGGCCCACAGCAGCGCCTCGTCTACGCTGCGGAACGTGGTGGCCAGGGCCAGCGGCGGCAGCAGTTACGGCCTGTACAATTCCGGCGCGGCGGCGACAGTGACTATTGACCGTTCCACCATCAGTGGCGGCAGCAACAGCATCAACAATCTGTCCAGCTACACCATCCGGGTCGGAGCCAGCCAGCTTATTAACCCGGTCACCGGCACGGGACCATTTACCTGCGTGGGCGTGTACGACGGCAATTACGCGCCCCTCAACAACACCTGCCAGTAGAGGCGTAACCATGAAACAGCCAGGACAGTTGAAACATCGTCTATTGTGGTTCTTACTTGTACTGCTCGTGGCGGTTTTAGTCCCGGCCGTTCTGGCAGCCAATCCTGAGGGCGGCTACGGCCTGGCCTGGTGGACGGCCGACGGCGGCGGGGCCACGTTTAGCAGCGGCGGGAGCTACGCCGTGGGCGGCACGGCCGGCCAGCCGGACGCCGGGCGGCACAGTGGTGGCAATTACATGTTGGCCGGCGGCTTCTGGGTCGAAAGCCCGGCCGGCTACCAGGTCTATCTGCCATTGGTGCGCAACACACCATGAAAGCAACAACAGTTGGAGGTATGAACGATGTCTCAAGTGGATTCTATGGATAATGCGGCCGTTGCCAGGCGCAGAGCCGCTTACTCGAACTTCGCCCACATCGTCGTGGGCCTTCTCCTGGGGGCGGTAGCCCTGTTGGCCGCGCTGGAGGCTTTCGGCCTTGTCCGGGGTGGCTGGCGCTACCTGTGGCCGGGCCTGCTGGTTGGCGCTGGACTGTTCGTGCCGCTGTTCATCCTCTGGGCAGCGCGTCGCTACCGGCGACCACTGGCCCAGCTCCTGGCCGACCACCAACAGCAACAGCATTTCCTGCTCTCTGGCCTACTATTCGCCGGCGGGCTGGCCGAGTTCTTGAGTCTGGCTGGCGTATTGCCCTTCCTGCTGGCCCTGGTGATGCCCCTGGCCCTCATTCTCATTGGCCTTCTCTTCATTGTACACGAGCAGCATGGCACGGCCGGGGCGGTGGCCAGGGCTGTGCTGGCCCACCGCCTGCTGGGCGGCACGCTGGTGTTGGCCGGGCTGGCCCGGGCCGTCGCCGTTGTCTTGCGAGGGACAGATAACCTGGTTTGGGTGGTATTGTTGATGGCGGCCGCTGCGCAGTTATTAGCCTACCGCGAGCCTGAAGGGGCTTACATGGCTGACCCCGAACATTCTGGCCACCATTGAAATTATCTCCTGGGCATTGGCGTTTTCGGGCTGCACCGCCGTAACGCGATTTGCCAAATCGCGCCACCTATTCATTGGGAATCATGCCGAGGAAAGACGATGAACGATTCAAATCCACATCAACTTGAAACCACCTGCGTCATCGTGGGCGGCGGCCCGGCCGGGGCAGTGCTGGCTCTCCTGCTGGCGCGGCAGGGCGTCCCGGTCATGCTGCTGGAACTGCACGCCGATTTCGACCGCGACTTCCGGGGCGACACCCTGCATCCGTCCATCCTGGAAGTGCTGGATGAGATCGGGCTGGCCGGGCGGCTGCTGCAACTGCCCTACGCCAGGATTGATTCCTTCACCGGCCCCACGCCGGCCGGTTTTGTCCAATTTCTCGATCTCAGCACTTTGAAAACACGTTTCCCCTTCATTGCCATGATGCCCCAGACTCGTTTTCTGGAATTCATCACCCAGGAGGCCCAGCAATATCCAAACTTCTCGCTGATTTTCAACGCCAACGTCCAGGAATTGATTGAGGAGGATGGCGTGGTGCGGGGCGTGCGCTACGTGGGGCGCGACGGCCGTTACGAAGTCCGGGCCTTGCTGACGGTGGGGGCCGACGGCCGTTTCTCAAAGACGCGCAAACTGGCCGGATTCCAGCCCATCACCACCTCGCCGCCTATGGACGTGCTCTGGCTGCGGCTGCCCAAACACCCTGAGGCGGCCGGCGGCGTGATGGGCCGGTTTGGCCAGGGCGCTCTGCTCATTTTGCTGGATCGCGGGGAGCAGTGGCAGGTTGGCTACGTCATTCGCAAAGGTAGCTACAAACAACTCCAGGCCGCCGGCATTGAGGCCTTTCGCCGCACCATTGCCGAGCTGGTTCCTGAACTGGCCGGGGCGGCCGGAGAGCTAAAAGATTGGAAGCAAATGTCCCTGCTCTCGGTCGCTTCCGACCGGCTGCCGCGCTGGTATAAGCCGGGGCTCCTATTGATTGGCGACGCCGCCCACGTCATGTCCCCGGCCGGTGGCAACGGCATCAACTACGCCATCATGGACGCCGTCGCCGCCGCCAACATGCTCACCCGGCCGCTCCAGGAAGGCGACGTGTACCTGGCCCATTTAGCGGCCGTGCAGCGCCGCCGCGAGTGGCCAACCCGCATCGTCCAGGCCATCATTAGCGGTCTTCAGGATAGGCTCATTAACCGCGCCCTCGACCCGGGCCTGGCTTTCCAGTTGCCATTTTTCTTCCGCCTGCCGCTGATGCGGCAGTTGCCCTTTGTCCGCGAACTGCCCGCCCGATTTATCGGTTTCGGCGTTCGTCGCGAGCACGTCGCCCCGTCACTCCGGCAGCCAACTATGCAAGTGTCAAACCTCACCATAGAAGGCTCAAACATAAAGAGTGGCAAGTGATTTGGCAAGCTCGCAAACTCACATTACTTTTGAAGGTGTATCATGCCAGCAGAACCAATTCCACCCGAAGTTCAGTTCCTCACCAGCCCTTTCGGCGCTGGTCTGGCCATTACGCTCACTGCCATCGCCTGTGGCGCGACGATCTGGTGGGCGTGGCGCGGTGACCACCCACAACGCCAGGTGATTCTGCTTACCGCAATTGGCAGCGCGGCGCTACTCGTGTTGGTTAACGTCTTCGCTCGAGCGATGGGTTGGTGGGTGGGACCTGCGCTCGCCCCACGCCCGTTTACAGTGCTAATGCTCCTCACCGCCCTGGGAGGTGTGCCTGGTTGGACCCTATGGCTGCTGGGCTACCGCTGGTTGGCTCGCCGCATGCCGCGTCCACTCCTCGCCTATGGGCTGGTCGTGCTCGTCTTCATCCCCATTGTGGTGGTCGTTGACCGCTGGCAGATGGCCCGCAACGAGTTTCAGATGGCCGCCGGATACCAGCTCTGGCACGACGTGCTGCTCGGTCAGGTGGTCATGGTGGCGCCGGTGGTCGGCTATGAGATCATCCAGCGATACCACCAGCGTGGGCAGCAGTACGCCCATTAACTCTGGCCAGAAAAATGATGGAGAGAAAGAAAATGACGTCCAACGCCGCCTTAATCGCCGGCGCGGCCGCCGGGGTCGCCGGTCTTTTGCTTTTCCTGACGATCCACCACCTCTGGATTGCGCCCATCTGGTTTATTCTTCCTGTGGGGCTCATCGTCGCCGCGTTGGGCGGGTTAGCCATAGGCTGGTCATACGCCGAAATTCGTGACGGCCTGCCGCCACCGCCGTGGACGTTCCCGGCCCTGGCGGCGCTGGTTATGGCCACGCTGGTTCCGGCCATTATCCTGGCCGAGCTACGCCCACCGCTCATTCCGCCTCCTTTCACCGCCATCCCCGAAGGTCAGGGCGGGCGAGTGCTGGTTCACTTCCTCCTGGAGCTATTGTTGACCGCCACGCTGGTCGGTGGGGCGGCCGGCTGGTTGCTAGGGCACTCCTGGCGGGCCGTGACCTCTACCGCCCTGGCCGGATTTATCTTTGCGCTGGGGCCAGGGCACAACATCCCCCTGTTAGGCGGTACACCGGCAGCAGGTAAGGGATTTATCCTGCTGCTGGCTATTGTGCTGGTGGCCGCCCTGGTGCTGGTAACGGTACAGGCCAGACTATCACACCCTTAAATAGCCGTTATAATGTAATGCAATGAATCGGCCGGTCGCAATAACCATCCCTCCATCACACCCCATCCGTCTCAGCCCGCTCGATTATCTGTTTCGGGCGCTGGCGCTTCTCAGCCTGTTGCCGGCCGGGGCGCTGGTCGCTGATTTATGGGCCCATCCCAATACGCCAGGCATCGCCGGCCAGACCTTTCTCTTGCGGATTATGTTTGGCTTACTCATTGGACCGGCCATGCTGCTGCTGGGCGCCGTGCTCCTCTGGCGCGTCCCCGGCAACGTCGTGGGTGGTTTCCTGGTGGTGTTGAGTATTTTTATCATTGGCGCCCAATTCAGCTATGAATTGGGTTCGCCATACCTCTCTGGCCTGGCCTTTGAACTCTTTTTGATCGGCGCGGCCGGCGTGGCTGCTCCCTCGCTGGCTTATTTCATGCTCACTTTCCCTACCGGCCGGGTCTATCCACCGCGTCTGGCGCCCTGGGTAAAAATCTACGCCCTCGTCAAGTTTGCTGGCGCGATCCTGGAAATCATGGCCAGCTCCACACGGATCAAAATCTTTACCCTGCCGGCCAATCCCCTGTTTATTCCCACGTTAGCTCCTTATCGCTCCCTCATCGCCGCCACCATTGGTATTACCGGGATATTGCTGCCCCTTAGTTTGCTAGCCGGGATGGCGTCCCTCTTGCTACGTTACCGCGTCTCACCAGCCCGCGAGCGACAGCAAATCAAATGGGTGGTCTGGGCCTCTGGCGTCGTCATCGTGGCGGTATTAATAGCCCAGGCCTCCTTTTTTTCTAACCCCGCAGCCAATATCCGGCAACTTAATATTGGTTTGCTCTTCATCGCCATTACTCAACTGCTTTTCCTGGCTGCTATTGCCATTGCCATTCTGCGCTACCACCTGTTTGACATTGACCTGATCATTAATCGCACCCTCGTCTACGGTTCGTTGACTGTGATTGTGGTCGGCCTCTATGCGCTGGTCGTTGGCTACCTGAGCGAATTTTTTCACAGCAGCGATCACTTCACCGTCTCGCTTCTGGCGACCGGCCTCATTGCCGTCCTCTTTCAACCGCTGCGCCAGCGGCTGCAACAGGGTGTCAATCGCCTGCTCTATGGCGAACGCGACGACCCCTACGGCGTGCTCTCTCGCCTGGGCCAGCGCCTGGAAACGACACTGGCCCCCGAAGCCGTTTTGCCGGCGATGGTCGAAACGATAGCCCAGGCCCTCAAATTGCCCTATGCGGCCGTCGCCCTGAAGCAACAGCACTCCGGCGCGGACAATTTTGCCATTGCCGCCGCTTATGGCTCGCCGGTCACCCCGCTGCTTCACCTGCCCCTCGTTTACCAGGCCGAAACCATCGGCCAGTTGATCGTCGCTGCCCGCGCACCAGGTGAGTCCTTCACCGCGCCGGAGCGCCGCCTGCTGGAAAATATCGCCCGCCAGGCCAGCGTGGCCGCCCACGCCGTGCGCCTCACCACCGACCTCCAGCGCGCCCGCGAGCGGCTGGTGACGGCGCGGGAGGAGGAACGCCGCCGCCTGCGCCGCGACCTACACGACGGCCTTGGCCCCCAACTCGCCGGGCAAACGCTCAAGCTCGAAGCCGCCCGTGATTCCCTCAGCGCCAATCCCGAGAAGGCTGAAGCGCTGCTGAATGACTTGATCGGCAAAACGCAGAACATTATCGTTGAGGTCCGGCGGCTGGTCTACGCCCTGCGGCCGCCGGCGCTCGACGATTTGGGGCTGGTGGCTGCGCTGCGGGAGCACGCCGCTCAGAGTGAACTAGACGGCGCCCAGGTCACCCTCTCTGCGCCGGAACACCTGCCCGCTCTGCCGGCCGCCGTCGAAGTAGCTGCCTATCGCATTGTGCAGGAAGCCTTGACGAACGTCGTACGCCATGCCCACGCCCAAAATTGCTTCATTTCGCTCGATTTGCGTCACACCACCGGGCAAATGGCGCTCTCCCTGGAAATCAGCGACGATGGTATCGGGTTGTCGCCGGAGCACCAGGCCGGTGTTGGGCTGAGTTCCATGCGCGAACGGGCTGAGGAGTTAGGCGGGGAGTGCTTGGTCGAAGCTCTACCCGGCGGAGGTACACGCGTGACGGCCAGCTTGCCCATTGCCCGCCAGGAGAATTGAAGTATGGAACCAATCTCCATTCTCATCGCCGACGACAACACTGAGTTCCGCGAGGGACTCCGGGCGCTGTGCGATTCTGTTCCCGATTTCACGGTGGCCGGCGAAGCAACCACCGGCGAGGAAGCGGTGACACTGGCTGTGAAATTGCAGCCAGACGTGGTCCTCATGGACCTCAATATGCCTGGCGTTAACGGCATCGAAGCAACGCGCCACATCCTGCACACCAGCCCCCACATCGGTATTCTCGTTTTGACCATGTTCGACGACAATGATTCCGTCTTTGCCGCCGTGCGGGCCGGGGCGCGTGGTTACGTGTTGAAGGGCGCCTTGAAGGCCGAAATCGTCCGTGCCGTGCGGGCTATTAACAGCGGCGAAGCCATTTTCGGCGCGGCCGTGGCCCGCCAGGTCATGCATTACTTCGCCACTCCTCGCCCGCCTGCGCCGCCACAGACCTTCCCGGAACTCACCGAGCGGGAGCGTGAAATTCTGGCCCTGATGGCCCAACATCTCACCAATCCCGAGATTGCCCACCGGCTAGGGATTAGCGAGAAGACCGTACGCAATCAAGTTTCTAATATCTTCAACAAGCTGCAGGTCACTGACCGGGCGCAGGCCATTATCCGTGCCCGTGAAGCGGGGTTGGGAGAGAAGTCCAGTTAAAGTTCTTTATATTGGCGCACAATAGTGAAAGCAGTACAATGCCGCCGTGCCTAATAAACAAGAATTTATTCCCCCGGCTACCCCTAAACGAGGAAACCTTATGACCAGCCACCACATTTCCCGCCGTATGGCGGCCGTCCTGGACGAGGCGAGTCCTATCTTTTATTTTGCCACCCGGTCTACCTATGCCCGGCGGGTGGGCGAACCGGGCATTTACGACTTTGCTTTCGGCAATCCACACGAGATGCCCCTGGCGGGTTTTGTGGCTGCGCTAGGAAACTGGCACGTGCCCCAGAACAAGGATTAGTACGCTTACAAGATGAGCGAGCCGGATGCCCAGGCGTCCGTGGCCGAGACGCTGCGCCAGCGCTACGGCCAGCCTTTCCAGCCGGAGGACATCTTTCTCACCAACGGCGCTTTTGCGGCCTTAGGCGTGGGCCTGGCGGCCATCACCGATCCGGACGACGAAGTCATTTTCATCAGCCCGCCCTGGTTCTTCTACAGTGCCCTGATTGTGGCCAACAACGGCCGGCCGGTGCGGGTCAGGGTCAATCCTGACACGTTCGACCTGGACCTGGAAGCCATTGCCGGGGCGATTACCCCGCGCACGCGGGCCATCATCGTCAACTCGCCTAACAACCCGACCGGCAAAATCTACAAGCCGGAGACGTTAGGCGGCCTGGCGGCCTTGCTGGCCGACGCCAGCCAGCGCCACAGCCGGCCGATTTACCTGCTGTCTGATGACGCTTACAGCCGGATTATCTTTGACGGCCGGCCGTACACCAGTCCAGCCACCTGCTACCCCTACTCCTTCCTGCTTTACACCTACGGCAAGACGCTGCTGACGCCGGGGCAGCGGCTGGGCTACCTGGCTCTGCCACCCGACATGCCGGAACGCGACGCCTTGCGGCCGGCCCTGCTGGTGGCGCAACTGGCCAACGGCTACGCCTTCCCCAACGCCCTCCTGCAACACGCTCTGCCCGACCTGGAACGGCAGTCCATTGACATTGAGCATCTCCAGTATAAGCGTGACTGGCTGGCCGGCGAGCTGCAGGCGATGGGCTACCAGCTCGACCCGCCAGAAGGGACGTTTTACCTGCTGGTCCGTTCGCCCATCTCCGACGACGGTGCCTTTTGCGAGCGGCTGGCCGAGCATAACGTCTTTTGCCTGCCGGGGACGGTGGCGGAGATGCCGGGTTATTTCAGGATTTCCCTCACGGCCAACGACGAGATGATCACCGGTGCTTTGCCCGGCTTTGCCGCCGCCAGAAAAACCGCGCCAACTCTCTAGCTTTAGCCAGCCCGTTTCACAGCCAGGATAGTAATGTCGTCATATTGGCCGGCGACGCTCACGTGGGCCTGGACCACCGACTCGACGTGGTCGAGCAAGGCTCCGGCCGACTCTAGCTGCGCCGGGATTAGGGACAGGAATCGTTTTTCGGTAAGCATCACGCCGTGCGGGTCACGGGCCTCGGTCAGGCCATCGGTATAGACCAGCAGAACGTCGGCCGGCGCCAGGTGGGCCTCGCCCACCTCGAAGCGAGCGTCTGCCCTGAGCCCCACCGCCGGACCGGTCGGGGCCAGGCGGAGCCTCACCTGGCCACCGTTTAGGACGGCCGGCGGGTTGTGCCCGCCATTCACGTACGACAGATAGCCCGTGGACGGATCTAATACGCCGAAGAAGAGCGTGGCGAACATATTAGTTTGCAGATGATTGCGGACGAGGTACAGGTTGGTCAGGGAAATCGTGTCCAGGAGGGCATCGGCCGTCTCAGAAAGAACCGGCCGGTCTGGCTCGGAATCAGATATAGAGGCGGGCGGGCCAGAGCGGGGCTGGTTTTCGAGTCGCTGGGCAAAGGCCCGCAATAGACTCCGCACCAGGGCCATGAAAAGCGCCGCGCCGACCCCTTTGCCACAAACGTCGGCTACTACCAGCCCTATCCTGCCGCCGGACGTGGCAAAAACGTCGTAAAAGTCGCCAGCCACCACGCGGGCCGGCCGGAAGCGGACGGCTATTTCCCAGCCGGGCGGCCGGGGCAGCTCAACCGGCAAAAAACTGGCCTGAATCTGCCTGGCGATCTCCAACTCTCGTCCAAACTCCTGCAGCTCTTCCTGGCGCTGGCGCAAGATGTGGTTATGGAGCACAATGGCGGCCTGGGAGGCGAGAGATTCAGCCACCAGTTGGTGGTATTCGCTAAAGGGAATCGTCAGGTCGTGCCCGGGATCCCGGGCATTTAATAGCTGCAGGACGCCAATGACGTCGTGGCGCTTCAGGGGTACGGTCAAACAAGAGATAGAGCGGTAACCATTGGCCTGGTCGAAGACTCTCGTTCCGGAGAAGTCAAAGCCAGGCGCCTGGTAAACGTCAGGGATATTTACGGTACGGCCGTGGTGGGCGACATAAGTGGCCACGTTATGGTAGTTGGGCGCCCCGTTCTCGTCGTACAAAGGCAAAGGAGAATAGGGAACCGGCCGGCCAGTCGTTCCGCCATAAGCCACGCCCAGGGAGTCGGTCTGCGTAATGGTAAAGTGGAGGTGATCGTCGGCCGCCCGCAAATAGAGCGTGCCGGCATCGGCCTTGCAGATCCGTTTCGCTTCGACCACGATCCGCTCCAGCAGGCGGTCGAACTCCTTTTCGGCCGACAGGGCAATGCCGAGGGGCAATATCACCAGCCTGAGCTGGTCGGCCAGGTGCTTCATTTCGTCCAGGGCCAGGCGGGCTGAGGCTGCTTCTGTCTGAAGATCTCTGCGAGCCAGGTGGGCTTGAAGGCGGAGCTTTAACAAGGCCAGGTCCAGAGGATAGTGGAGATAGTCAACCACACCCAACTCAATACAACGGCTTATCTCTATCTCCTCGACGGGTGAAGCCAGGACAATGACCGGCCCCTGGCGGCCTTCTGCCTCTGACTGGAGGCGGCGCAGCAGGGCAAAATCATTCTGGCTGGCAACAGCCAGGTCAATCAACACCGCGTCAAAGCGCCAGGCGGCCAGCAAGGCCAGGGCGTGCGCTTTGCCTGTGGCCGTGGAGACGGCCGGCCCCCATTCCTCCAACCACCTGGCCAGCGCGTTGAGCCGTAGCTCATCTTTGTCAACCAACAGCAGGTGGTCACCGGTTGGTTCCATTCGCCGGACGACAAAGGTGCTGCGATTGCGCCCCTGAATCTGCTGGTAGTGAAATTGATTGACGCCGGCCAGGGCCAGAAAAGCACCCAGGCCGCCCACCGGCGGCTCTTCTAGCGACGGCCGTGGCCCATTCTCCGGCAGCGCCTGGTGAGGATCGTAAGTGACGCCACTATCCTCCAGGTACACGGTAAGATGTTTCTCGTCCTGGTCGGCCCAGATTGTCAATGTCCCGGATAGCCCGGCCTCGGCGTAACCGTGGGTAACGACGTTGGTGGCTATTTCATCCACCGCCAGGCGGAGGCGATAGCTCATCTTTTCGTCCAGCCCGGCCGCAGCCGCAGCCGCCAGAACATAATTGGTGACCTCGCCCAGCGCGGCCACTGTACCAGGTATCGTGAGTGCATCCATCTCGTCCGTCTTCTGTCGTCAACCTCCGCGAGATTATTTCTGTGGACGGCCGACTAATATCACCACAGAGCGAGGGCCAACCACGATGTGTCCCTGAAGGACCAGGAGCGGTTCGTCGCCGGGCAAACAAACGTCTCCTGGCGAGGCCAGCGCAGTGTTGGCGAAAACCCGCCACTTCTCTGCCTCAGGCAAGCCGGGCAGCTTAAAGACGAGGGGCTCCCAGTACATATTCATGGCCACGTAGATAGTATCATCCCGCTCCTTGCCCTCTCGGACGTGCCGGCCGGCGAGCATAAAGGCCAGCGTGCGGCTGTGGTAAGCCCAGTCCGGCTGCCAGGCTTCGACGCCGTGCCAGGAAATGCCAGGCAAGCCGCTATCAGTGTAATCCTTCTGGCCAAAATGGGTCCGATTTCGCAGCGCCGAATGGGCCCGGCGAAAGGCCAGGCACTGCTTGAAAAAGCGAAACAGGTCACCGTTACGCTCCAGCAACGTCCAGTCCAGCCAGTTCAGCTCGTTGTCCTGGCAATAGGTATTGTTGTTGCCCTGCTTGGTGTGGCCGGCTTCATCCCCCATCAAGATCATGGGCACGCCCTGGCTGACAGCCAGAATGGCCACGGCGTTTTTCATCAACCGGCGGCGCAGGGCATTGATCTCCTGGTCAGCAGTGGGACCTTCCCGGCCGCAGTTCCAACTACTGTTGTCGTCGGCCCCGTCTCTGTTGCCCTCGCCGTTGGCCCAGTTGTGCTTTTCATCGTACGAAAACAGGTCGGCCAGCGTAAAGCCGTCGTGGCAGGTCACGAAGTTAATGGAGGCAGCCGGGCCGCGACCGGCGTACAGGTCAGGCGAGCCTTGTATGCGCTGGGCCATCTCCCAGCTCTGGCCCAGCTCGCCTCTCAGGAATTTGCGGAGGGTGTCACGATATTTGCCGTTCCACTCGGCCCAGCGGCCGTAAGATGGGAACGACCCGACCTGGTAAAGCCCTCCCGCGTCCCAGGCTTCGGCAATCAACTTGCAGCGGCCCAGGATGGGGTCGTGGGCCAGGGCTTCCAGCAGGGGTGGGTTGGCCAGGGGACGCCCGTGGTCATCCCGCCCCAGGATTGAAGCCAGGTCAAAACGGAAGCCGTCAATGTGGTATTCGGCCGCCCAGTAACGCAGACACTCCAGCACCATGTCGCGGACGACCGGGTTGTTGCAGTTCATGGTGTTCCCGCAACCGCTGAAATCATAGTAAGCGCCGTCGGGCCGGAGCATATAGTACGTCTTATTGTCTATACCCCGGTAGGAGATGGTCGGGCCACCCTGGCCGCCCTCGGCCGTGTGGTTAAAGACCACGTCCAGGATGACTTCAATGCCGTTTTGATGCAACAACTTGACCAGCGCCTTAAACTCGTCAACCTGCATGCCGTGCCGGCCGGTGGCGGCGTAGCCGGCCTTGGGAGCAAAAAATCCGACCGAACTGTAACCCCAGTAGTTAAGAAGCTGTTCGCCCGTTTCCGGGTTAACCCGGTTGTTTTCAAACTCATCAAATTCGTGGATGGGCATGAACTCAACGCAATTGACGCCCAGTTCCTTGAGATAGGCGACCTTGTTGCGAATGCCGGCGAAGGTGCCCGGGTATTTCACTCCCGAGGAGGGGTGGCGAGTAAAGCCCCGGACGTGCATTTCATAGATGATCAGATCCTCGGCCGGAATCTCCAATGGCCGGTCGTTGCCCCAATCGAAATCGTCATAGACGAGCAACGCCCGCTGCTGGTAGCGATTGGTGGGATCGGGCGGTTCGCCCCACACGCCCCGGCCGTTGATCCCCCTGGCATGAGGGTCCAGCAAGATCTTCGAGCGATCAAAACGATGGCCGGCCTGGGGCGCATAGGGTCCATCCATCCGAAAACCGTACTCGACGTTCTCGTAATCGAGGCCGAAGACGATCATGGCAAAGACATGGCCAATCCGGAACTCGTCGGGAAAGGGGATTTCTACCAGCGGTTCCGGCTGTCCCCTGGCAAACAAAACCAGCGTACAGGAAGTGGCGTGACGGGAGAAAACGGCAAAGTTGACTCCTCCTGGCACAAATGTAGCTCCAAAAAGAAACGGCTTCCCCACCCGCAACAAGAATTTTTCATGTTGGTGGGTGGGATAAATGTCAATCCGCTGCATCGCTTTTTAGAGCGGCCGCACCCTCGTCTGAGGTCCCGTAAGTGGCAAAGAAATCAAGGAAACCGGTAATGGCCATCGTATCCCGAATCGGTTCCCGGAGTCCAGCTAAGACGACGCGGCCGTGGTTGTCATTGATCTGGCGGTAGAGGACGAGCAACAGGCGCAGACCGGCGCTGGATAGGTAGCTGACCCCGCTCATGTCCAGCAGAATCTTGCACCCCGGCTGAGCCAGCGGCAACAGTTGTTCTTGAATGGCCGGGGCGGTACGGCCATCAATCTCACCGGCCAGCGCGACCACCATGAGGTCGCCAACCTGGCTAATTTGAACGTCCATGAATGTAAGTCTATCCGATTGTGGCCAGGAGAAAAGTCAAAAACTCCGGGCGAGGCAACCAAATCTGGTTACCTCGCCCGGAGCTGGTTTAACGGCCAGGAACGGGGGTCCCGCCGGGGACAGGCGTCGCCGGTGGTTCGTTGGCCACCGGGGTATCGGCCAGCGGTGCGCTGGTCGGCGTGCTGCGCGGCAGGTCGGCCGGCTGGGAGGGTGGCTGCGGCGTCACTGCGAGGTCGCCCGCCCCAGTCACCGCCAGCGCCAGGCAACCATAGAGGTTGTTGCCTTCGTTCGCTTCCACCACCGTACCGTCTGTGTCCACCTGGGCCCACAACCGGTGTTGCCCGCTACCGAAAACGTAGGGACTTTGGAAGACTACGCTGGCCCCGGCATTCAGCCAGACGCCCTGAACGCCCCAGGCGACGTTGCCGATTTGCAGCGGCTGCGGTGGCTCGGGGTTGGGGTTGTCGTAGAAGTCCAGGTAGAAGTTATTGCCGTAAGGTACGTCGGTCTGGCCCTGGTTCTTGATGGTTACAAAGATCGTCGCCGGCTGGCCGGCGCCCGGCGGGTTGGGGACAATGGTCATATTGGTGATGACCAAGTCTATGCCCGGCGGGTTGGCCGGCGGTGGCACGTTCAGCGTGCAGGCTGGCGGTGGCGGGGTGTTGGTCGGCGTGGGGGTCGGCGTCGGTGTGGGCGGCGGGGGCGGCGCGGCTGAGGCCTGGAATATGATCGGCAGGAACAGTTCCGGCAGCCCACCGGCGCCTATGACCGTGGTCGTGTCAGTGGCCGAATCAGTGACGCCGGGATCATCGCCGGAGGTCGCCGTCACCAGGGTAATGTCCACCGTCCCGCTGGGAGCCGAAGGCGGTACCACCACCGTCACCGAGATACCCCGGTTCTCACCGGCCAACAGCGTAATTACCGACGGCAACACGGTCACGCTCCAGCTCTGGCTGGAGTTGCCCGCCAGGGTAAAGGTGTCGGAGTTGTTGCCCAGGTTGGTCAGGGTGTGGTTGTAAACGACCGTATCGCCCGGCGCGGCCGTGCTGCTGTTGTTGGGGACCAGGCTGACGCCGGCCACCGGCTCAGTGGTCACCGTCGTCGTGTCCGTGGCCGTGTCAAAGACGGCCGGATTGACCGTCGAAGTCGCCGTAATCACCGTCACGTCCACCGTGCCGCTCAGCGTTCCGGGTGGGATAAAGATCTGCATCACCACCGGCGCGCTCTGCCCGGCCGCCAGGCTAATGTTGGTTGGGTTAACCGTCACCGGCCAGGCCTGGCTGGACTGGGCGACCAGGTCAAAGGTATCGGCGCTGTCGCCCGTGTTGGTGATGACGTGGTTGTAGACGACGAAATCGCTGACCAGACCCGTAGCGCTCAGGTCCGGTTCCAGCAGCACCCCGGCCCCAGGCACGGTATCGGTCACCAGGGTCGTGTCAGTAACCGTATCGAAGACCGAGGTCAAGGTCGAGGTGGCCGTGACGACCATCGTGTCCAACGTGCCCAGCGGGACGGCCGGGACCGAGAGCGTCACTGTTACCGGTGTGGATTGCTGCGGCGAGAGCGTCACCTGCGTCGGCGTAATCGTCGCGCCCCAACCATTGCTGCTGGCCGCCGCCAGGGTGATAATGTCCTGCCCGTTGCCGGTGTTAGTCACCGTGTGAGTATAGACGATAACTGTGCTGGGCGGCGTATTCTGGCTGCGGTCCGGTTCGATGTCCACGCCGTATGTCTGGCTGACGACAAAGGTTGTATTTGTAGCCGTCGCCACCAGGCTGGGGCTGATGGACGAAGTGGCCGTGACGATAGCCGTATCGCTGATGCCTATTGAAGCCGTCACCGGCACAGTCACCGTCACCGAGATGATCTGCGAGCCAAACGGCGGCAGGTTCACCACCGAATCTGACAGCGAGACCGGCCAGCCCAAGAGTGAGGTAACGGTCAGGTTGACGGTATCGCTCAGGTTGGACTGGCTGGCCAGGGTGTGGGTGTAGACCACGGCTGTTCCCGGCGGGACTGAGGCGACGTTGTCGGGCGTCAGAGTCAGGCCGTAGACCACCTCGACCGTCGTCGTGTCGGTCAGCGTGTCGCTGATGACCGGGTTCGCGCCGGAAATGGCCGTGATCTGGGCTGTGTGGACCGTGCCGCTTACGGCCGTGGCCGGAATCTCCACGGCCACGGTAAAAGGCAGCGTCGCCCCCGGCAGGACCACACCGGTGTTGCTGGGCGTGATAGTGATGTTCCAGCCGGGCGGCACAGCCGAGGTCACCGTCAGGGTATAGGTATCCGGCCCATCGCCAGTGTTGGTCAGGATGTGGTTATAGGTGATGACCTCTCCTGGCAGGCCACTGCCGGACAGCGACGGCTCAATGTCCACACCGGCCGTCTGGCTGATGATCGTCGTGTCCACCACGCTCCGTGTCAGCAACGGGTCGGTGGCCGAGGTGGCCGTAATGACCGTCGTGTCCACGTAGCCAGGCGAGCCGCCGGTGATGACAAATGTCACCTGGACCGAAGCCTCCACCGGCAGATCAGTGATCAATGTCGGCGTCAGGAAATAGCCCCAGCCGGTCCCACCGGTCGTCTGGTTGTTCATGGCCAGGCTGTAGCTATCCGTAAAGTCACCGGTGTTGGTAATGACGTGGCTATAGGTGTACACGACGCCGCTGCTAATCGTCGCCGTCTGGCTGACGGGAACGAAGACAAAGTCCGGCACCTGCAGGTATTCGTCGGCGCCGATGTCTACCCGCGGCCCCTGCCGGCGCGGCTGCCGGTCTATGTCGAAGCCCAGCGTCACCAGGTCGGTGCCTTCGTCTATGGCCGGCGAGCCGGCCGCCAGGTGGAAGAAGCCGTCGGCAATGAGCGGGTCGGCCGAGAAGCTATTACTGCCTAGCGGCACGTTCGTCTCCGGCGACGAGTTGCCGAAGGTCAGGTTGTAATCGTTGCTGGTGGCCGGCGGGCCAAAGAAAGCGCCGTAGTTGCTGGCCGTGTTGCTAAGGAAGATGGTGTTCGTAATGACCAGCGAACCGTTGGCCTGGTACAGGCCGCCACCACTGCCGGTAGCCACCAGGTTGGCCGGGACAATGACGTCGTTATAGGCAAAGGTGCCGTTCTCCACCAACACGTCGCCGCCGGCGGCGTAGACGCCACCACCCTCGCCATTGGTTCCGGGCACGTTGCCGTTGTAGGCCAGGACGACGCTGTTCAGGTGCAGGGTGTTGGTCAGATGGTAGAGGCCGCCGCCGAACTCGGCCGTGTTGTTCAACAGCCAGACGCCGTTCAGCGTCAGGTCAGCGCCGTCGTTGTAAATGCCGCCACCGGCGTTGGGCTGGAGCAGCACCCGGGCTACCGGGACCAGGCCCGGTTCGGGCAGGGCAGCCGTCGTGGGGGCCACGCCGTTCTGGATGAAGAGGCTGCTGATGGTCACCACCAGACCCGCGTCCACGTAAATGACGCGGCGCGCGCCTTCGCCATCCAGGATGACAGCATTCGTAATTGGCTCAGACGTGGCGTAATCCTCGGCCGCGTCGTAGCCGCCGTCAATGGAGAGTGACTTGTAGACGTGGACGTTGTGCTGCCCGACGGTGCTCGTCTGGGAATCGGTGTAAGTCCCCAGGGCGACCAGGATGGCGTCGCCGTCCACTGCCTGGTCTACGGCATGTTGGATGGTAGCGCAGGGGTTTTGGAAGTTGGTGCAGTTGGTAGTATCGGCCGAGTTTTCGGCGGCCACGTAACGCGTCCCGCTGGTGTAGCCAATCAGAATCGTGTCCAGGGCAGCGTCAAAGATAGTTGGCTCGGTCACCGAGCGGACCACCGCTCCGGGGGTGGCCGTTCCGGTGGCCATGGCGTCGTCAAAGATGGTCACCTGCAGGTCAATGGTAATGGACTGGCTGGGAACCAGGAAGACCGTATCAGTCAGCGGGTTGACGATCACGGCGTTGGCGTAAGCCGGCCCGGAGTTGGGGGTGTAGCGGAACGTGTCGGAGATGTTGCCAATGTTGATAATGGTATGGGTAAAGGTCAGCACCTGGCCGGGTACGGCCGTGGTGATGTAGTCAGGGATAATAATGACCCCGCGCAGCTCAGCTACCTCGGTGATATCGGTGGCCGTGTCGGTCTGGTCAGGAATAGCCGTTGACTGACACTGGACGACAGAGACGTCCTGAACGCCGGCCAGGACGCCAAAGGGCACGACCACCTCGACCTCTACCTCGACGCTCTCATTGGCGCCCAGGGCGACCACCTGCGGCCCACCAACCAACGTGGCCCAGCCCTGGGAAGTGCTGGTCAGGGTAATAGTGACAATATCGGTGTAATTGCCGGAATTGGCAACAGTGTGGGTATAGGTGACAGTCTCACCAGGATCGGCCAGACTAAAGTTGTCGGGCGTGATCGAACAGCCAAAGTTCTTGGGATATTCGTCAGCGCCAATGTCGCTGGTATAGGCGATGGTATTAGTGATGCCACCGTCTGGCCGGATGTCCAGCTCGATGTCGAAGTCAATAAACAGCGGCGAGCCCACCAGGGCGGGGTCGGCGCGGTCTATGTCTGGCGAGGAACCCAGCAGGCGCCAGGCGCTGAGGGGCTCAAACTGGGGTTGCGCAGAAATTGAGTTGCTGCCAATGCCCACCGTCGAGTCGTTAGGAAGATTGTTGTAGAAGTTGTTATAGCTCAGCAGGACACCAGGATTGGCGACACTGTTCAGGCCACCCCCGGTTCCCAGGGTCGAGGCGTTGCTGTAGACAATGGTGCTGTTCAGGACGAAGCTGGTACTGCTGTTAAAGATACCACCGCCATTGCCCTGGGCCGTGTTATCGCGGATGGTGTTGTGATAAATCGCTATAGAGTTGGCGTTGTAGATGGCGCCGCCCTCGGCCGCCAGGCTTTCATTCAGTTGGAAGACGCCATTGATAAACAGGGCATTTGAGCCACTGTTGTAGATACCGCCACCCTGGTTGGTGGCCTGATTGCGCCAGAAGAGGACGTTAACAAATTCAAAGTCCGGGCCGTTATTGTAGAGGCCACCACCCTGGTTGCCGGCCGAGTTAAGGAAGAAGCTAACGCCGCTGACATACATATCGCCGGCGTTGTAGATACCGCCACCATTGTTCAAGGCAACATTGCCGGTGTAAACCTTGAAGGTGATGTCAATGATCTGGCCAGTCTCGTCTTCCTTGACCAGGGCCGCAATGCTGAAGCCCACGATGGCCGCGTCACCGAGAATAGTATCGTCGGGCGCTCGCCCATCGAGATCCGGCGGGATAGCGTCGAATTCCTCACCACCCCGGAAGGAAACGTGGGATGAGGCGGCCCCATAATAGCCGCCGCCGTTGCTGGCGCTGCTCTGGCTGATGAAGCTCTCGACGAAGGTCGGATCGCCGGCGCTGTAGATAGCCCCACCATTTGTCCCGCCGCCGGCCGGGGCAGCATCGCCGTTGACAAAGACCAGGTGGAGGAAGGTTGGCGAAGCGCCGCTGGCAATGTGCAGCACCCGGCCGTTGTTCTCGGCGTTAATGATCGTGGTCAACGTTCCCAGCGTCTCGAAGTCGTTGGGGTCGGAGAAGTCCAGCCGCCGCAGCGAGCCGACAAATTGCAGGCTCTCCCGGACGTAACCCACCTGCCAGGTCAGGCTGGTCGGGTCTTGCCGGACGCCCTTGCATTCGCCGCGAGCAATCTGGACCAGGGTGAAATTGTTGGCTTCGGCGTAATCAATGGCAAACTGCAGCACGCCAAAGATGCGCGTGCCGGGGCCAGATGGGTCTACCACGCGAATGAGGCAGGAGTTGACTTCGTCAGCACCCATGTCAAAGCCGGCGTTGCTCGGCCGGACGTCGTCGTCGTAATCGTCGGTGACAGGTGAGGCGGGATCGCCGACATCCACCCCAGCCGTGTCGTCTTCCAGGTGGAAATCATTGTTAGCCGGGTCCACATAGTCGGGTGGCGCAGAAATAGCGCCAGCGCCGGCCACGGCCGTACCGCCGTAATTACCCCCGCTGTTGCCAATAACGTTGTTGTAGCCGGTGTTGGGGGCCGCGCCGCTGGCGTGAATACCCGTGCCTGAGTTGCTGTCCACAATGTCGTTGCGGATGACAACGGACGAGCCGCCGGTGGTATAGATACCGCCACCGCTGCCGGTGGCCCCGTTGTTGACAAAGGTATTGTGCCAGATGGCCGCCGTCGTGTTGGCGTTGTAGAGGCCACCGCCATTGGCCGTGGCCTGGTTGTCGTAGATAAAGTTGTTCTGAACGGCCGGATTCGGGCCGGCACTGCTGTTCAGGTAGATACCGGCGCCGTTGGCGGCGTCGTTATTATAAATGTCGCTCTTGTGGAGCAGCAGGCTGCCGGCGTTGTGGTACACGCCGCCGCCGCCGCCGGTGACGGTGTTGGTGGCAATCCGGCTATACTCGATGGTGAGTTGGCCGCCGGCGTTGTACACACCACCGCCGTTGATAGCCGTGCTGTCGTGGGCCAGGACCTCGGTCAGGCTCAATACGCCGGTGTTGTAGACCGCTCCACCGTTGCCGGTGAAACCGGTGGCGTTGGCGTCGCCATTGCGCAGCTCCAGGTCCTTAACCACCACCGTCACGGCGGTGTCTACGTACACCGTCCGGCCGAGGCCCAGGGCGTCGAAAATGGCCGGGGTGCCCGCCGGCAGGAAACCGGAGTCCCAATCGCCGTCAATGGTCAGGTTTTTGTTCAAAAAGACCGTCTGGCTCACGGTAGTAGCGCTCACCAACTGTCCATTGACCCCATAGCAGGTGCCGTCAATCAGGATCGTATCGTTGTTCAAGGCCACGTCTATGGCCAACTGCGGGCTGCCGTAAATCTCGCCCGAACTCACCACCATCGCGTAGCAGCCGCCAATTTCGTCGGCGCCAACGTCGAAGCCCTGCTGCGACGGCCGGATGTCGTCCTCGAAGTCCACCTCCAGCGACAACGCAGGATCGCCCTTGTCTATCACCGGCGAGGTGACGGTGATGGTCAGGTCGAAACCGGGCAGGTCGGTAAACAAGGGGTCTACCGAGAGATTGCCCGACCCACCACCGGCAATCGTGCCACCAAAGTTAGCGGGCGTGTTCAGGTAAAAGTCGTTGTAGCCCAGGCTGGGGGCGCCGCCGCTGCCGTGCGCGCCGCCACCGCCCACATTGGCGTCGTTGTCCATGACAATGTTGCTGCGAATGGAGGGCGAGCCGCCGGCCACAAAGAGGCCGCCACCACTATTATTGGCCGTGTTTTGCACCAGGTCGTTGTGCCAGAAACTGCTGTTGCCGCTGGCCTGGTAGACCGCGCCGCCGTTCGTCGTAGCGGTGTTGAGGTAGATGAAGTTGTTGACCACCGTGGCCGTTCCGGCCAGGTAGATGGCCCCGCCGTTGGTGGCCGTATTGCCAAAAATGCGGTTGCCAGCCTCGACGGCGGCCGACCCGCTGCTGATGTAAATCCCAGCGCCGTTGCTGGCGGTGTTGGTGTAAATCTCGTTTCGTTGCAACGAGGCCTGGGCGTTGTCCAGGTAAATGGCCCCGCCGTTGCCGTTCAGGCCGGGCGCGTTGCCATTGCCGCCGGTGACGTTGAAGTTGTCAATCGTCGAGGTAATGGCCGGACCGGCGTAAATGACCCGGCCCATGCCCAGGGCGTCCAGGATGGTCTCGTCCGTCTGGCTGCTGAAGTCAATAGTCCAACCACCTTGCAAGTTGACGTTCTTGGTCAGGTGGACGGTCTGGCTGATGACGCCCAGCCCGCCGGCGTCAATGGTGTGAACGCCGGTGCATTTGCCGGCCACGTCTACCCAGTCACCCACCGGGGCGACGTCCACGGCCGATTGAACGTTGCCGTAAATGATGCCCGTGCTGCGAACGCGGGCGTAACAGTTGGCGACTTCGTCGGCGCCCATGTCCGAACTCTGGTTCGACGGTCGCAAGTCCTCCTCAAAGTCCAGCAACACAGGCGTGTTCAGGTCGCCCTGATCCACGGCCGGCGCGCTGTCAAAGAGGTGGAAGTCGCCGCCGGCCGGGTTTATCAGGCCGGGCGGGGTGGTCGAGTTGATCGAGTTGGGCCCCTCGGCCGCGCCGGTCACGGCCGGGGTGGTGTGCCTGTAGTAATAGTTGTAGTCAATGTCGGTCGAGCCGCCGGCCACGTGAATGGCTGCTCCCAGGGAAGCGACGTCTCCCTGGAAGATGTTACTGCGGGCCACCAGGTTGCCGCTGGCCTGGTAGACGGCTTCGCCGCTGCCGCCGGCCGTGTTTTCGTAGAAGGTCAGGTGCAGCAGCGTGACCTGGCCCTTGCCGTAGACCGCGCCGCCATTGCCGGTGGCGCTGTTGTCCCAGACGAGGCTGTTTTCGGCGTACAGCGCACCGCTCTCATTGGCCAACGCTCCGCCGGTTGTGGCCTGGTTGTCGCGAATATGGGCGCTCTGGACGATCATTTGCCCGGCGTTGTTGAACAGGCCGGCGCCCAGAACGGCCGTATTGCTGGCCACAACTGTGCGCGAGATGCTCCCGGATTGCGAGTCAATGGCATAGGTCACGGTTAACAGGCCGGTGTCGTTGTAGACGCCGCCGCCCACTCCGGCTGTGCTGGTGAACACGTTCATGTCAACGAGCGTCAGGTCGCTGTCGGCGTTGTAGATAGCGCCGCCGGCGTCCTCGCCGGCCGGGCCACCGCCCAGGCCGGCCGCGTCGCCGTTGAGCAGGATCAAATCTTCCAGGACGGGCGTGGCGCTGCCGCTGACGTAGAAAGCCCGGCCGCGCCCTTCGGGATCCACGTAGGTGGGGAATCCACGAGTGGCAAAGGTGGAATCCCAGCCACCCTGGATGGTCAGGCTCTCGTCCAGGTCCACCGTCTGGCTGATCGTCTGGCTATTGACAACGATGGGGTGGACACCCCGGCAGTAACCGGAAACCAGGATGAGGGTTTCAATACCTCCAGCCTCAATGGCCGCCTGAATGCTGCCGTAAATTATTTCGCCGCGCTTGGCCAGGCAGCCGGCCCGCTCGTCCCAGCCCATGTCGAAGCCCTGGTCTACCGGCCGGGGATCGTCTTCAAAGTCCTCCCCTACTGTCGAGGCCGGGTCGGCCGTGTCTACGGCCGGCGAACTGGCCTGGAGGCGGAACAGGGCGTCGGCAAAGTCGGGATCGGCGCTGATGGAATTAGCCCCCACGGGCACATTGGTTTCCGGCACGCTGTTGTTCCAGACGTCGTCGTAGTCCAGCGTCGTCGCGCCGCTGGCCTGGTAGACCGCGCCGCCGCCGGTGGTGGCGGTGTTGCTGACCAGGATGGTATTGGCGATGGCGACCGTGGCCCCGTTGTTGTACAGGCCGCCACCCCGCGTCGCGGCTGCATTTTCGTGGATGGTGTTGTGGACGACGGTCACCTGGCCGCCGTTGGTATAGAGCGCCCCGCCGTTGCGCTGGGCGACGTTGCTGTCAAAGAGGTTGTTTTCGGCCGACAGCGTCGCACCCTGGACAAAGACGGCCCCACCATCGCGGGTGGCCGTGTTGCCGACGAACCTGCTCTTCTCCAGCAAGACGTTGGCCCCTGGCTGCAGATAGAGAGCCCCACCGTCCGAGCCCTGGTTGTTGTCGAAAATTATCCTACTCAACTGGGGTTGGGCATTCTGGCCGACAATCATCGCTCCACCAACCGAGGCGTTGAGACCGTCCCGCAGCGTAAAGTTGCCCAGGAAAGGCTGGATATTCGAGCCGGGAGCAATGATGAAGATGCGGTTTTGCTGGTTGGCGTCAATGATCGTCGTCTCCGGCCCCTGCTGCTCGGTGAAGTCGTTGACCCAGCCGCCGGTCACAGAGATAGTGTCATTGACGTTAATGTTAATCTCAAGATAAGTCCCCGTAGCCACCCGCACCTGGTCTTCAAAGGAAGCCTGACTGACACCCCGGGCCACCGTCGCACAGGGAAAGCTCGTCTGGGTACAGTTGTTGTTCAGGTCTACGCCGCCGGGCGACACGTAGCGCGTGCCGACGGTGGCCTTGGCCGTTACCCGGTCGGTGACGACGGCCGTAACCACTGGCGAGAAGACGGAGGTGGCCCGGATGAGGGCTTCGTTGGCAAAGCCGGACGAGGCGAAGGGCGGCACTTCTACCCGGACCTGGACCATGTCCACGCCGCCGGCCGGCAGGGTCACGCTTTGGGGATCGGTGGGCAGCAACTCCACCCAGTTGAAGGGATCGCTGGCCACGGCAATGACGAAGGTGTCGGTGTAGTCGCCGGTGTTGGTCAGGGTGTGGACGTAAGTCAGTACCGTGCCCGGCAAGACGGTGTCGGAATAGGAGGGGGTGAAAGCGATGCTGGGAAGCTGTAAGACTGTAGCCACATCTTCCACAACGGCGTAGACGTTGGTATTGGCCGTGGAAGTGGCCGTGACTGTGGTCGTGGCTACCTGCTGCGGGCTGGCCCCGGCCGGGACCTGGACTATCACCGGCACTTCAGTAGACTGGCCGGGCGGCAAGTTAGAAATAGATCCAGGGAAGCTGATACTCCAGCCGGCGCTGTTGTTGCCGGCCAGGTTGTAACTGTCGGTCAGAGTGCCGGCATTGGTCAGGACGTGGGTGAAGGTGTAGGTAAAGCCCCGATTGACGTCGCGGGCGATGAGAGCCGGCCGGAAGTCAATCGCCGGGTAGTCGTTGGCCTCGTCGGCGCCCACGTCAAAGAGGAAGCCGGACGGCCGGCTATCGCCCTCAAAGTCCTCGGCCAGCGTCGTCGCCGGGTCGGCTATGGCCATGGCCGGCGAAGCGGCCGTAATGTGGTAATCGCCGGCCGGGGCGTTGGCAAAGAGCGGGTTGACGTTGACCAGGTTGAAGGTGTGGCCGCTGCCGCCGCCAATGGCCACGCCGGTATTATTGTAAACAATGCTGTTGTGCAGAGAGCCGCTGCCCTCAAAACGGACGCCGTCGGCGCTGTTATCGGCAATGGTCAAAAAGCGGAGCGTGGCGCTGGCCCCCGACCCGACGCCCAACGCACCGTTGCTACTGGGGGCGCTGTTGTCGTAGAGGACGGCGTTCTGGATGGTCGGCGAGCCGGCGGCAGCGTAAATGCCGGCCCCATTGCCGGAAGCCAGGTTGCCGCCGGTGACGCGCAGGCTATCAATGGTCGGGCTGCCGGCCGTGACGTGAATGCCGCGCCGGCCGGAGACGCCCTCGGCGTCAATGATCGTCGGGCCAAAGCCGCGCTCGACCCAGTTGGTCGTAGTGTAGCCGCCCTGGAGGGTGAAGGTCTGGGTAAGCAGCACTACCTGGCTGCCCGTTCCGGTACAGCGGCCGGCGACCTTGACCACGTCGGACGGACTGGTGACCAGGGCCATCGCCTCGTCAATAGTGTCAAAGACCGGGCCGTTGTTAAAGCGGGCGTAGCAGGTGTTGGCCGGGTCGTAAAACTCGTCCGCGCCCACGTCTATGCCGCCGTCAAACGGCCGGACCTGGTTGTCGAAGTCAGTGTTGACCGGGACGGAGGGGTCGCCGGCGTTAATGTTGAGGCTGGCGGCCGTCAGGTGAAAGTCGTTCCCGGCCAGGCTGACAAAGAGCGGATCGGTAATAATGGTGTTGACCAAGCCAGTGGCGTTGCTGGTGTTATTGAAGATGTTGTTAAAACCACCGCTGCCAATGCCCGGCGTCAGCTCGTGAATGCCAGAATTGCTGGCCGCCGTGTTGTGGGCGACGATGGTGTTGCTGATAACGGCCGTGCCGCCAAACAGGTAGATCCCGCCGCCCTGGGCGTTGGTTGCGCTGTTCTTGGCAAAAGTGTTGTGCCAGATGTTGACCGTGCCCCGGGTGAGCAAGCCGCCGCCCGCCCCGGCCGAACTGTTGTTGAAAGTCGCCGTGTTGAGATAGACGACGTTATTTTGCAGCGTCACGTTGCCGTCAAGGTCAACCAGAATACCGGCAGCGAAATCGGCCGTATTCTGGTAAATCTCGTTGGCGTCCACGGTCACATTGCCATCGGCAATGCCCAGGCCACCGGCCAGGGCGTTGCTCCCCACCGTCCCGGCCGAATTGCCATGAATTTTGTTGGCCTGGATCACGGCCGTGTCGCCGCCTGTGTTCAAATTTTCGACAAAGACGCCGCCGCCGCGGCCGGCGGCGCTGTTGTTGTAAATATCATTGTTAGTTACTGTACCCGGACCGCCCAGGAAGACGCCGCCACCGCGAGCCGTGCCGCCGGTAGCCACGTTATCATAGATCTGGTTGGCTTCAATAACGGCCCCACCGTTGGCGTCAGGGTGATAGACGCCGGCGCCTTCCGTGGCCTCCCCGTTGCGAATGGCAAAGCCGGTGATCGTCGGTTGGATCGGGCCGACGATGTAGACGACCCGCGCCTGGCCCAGGCCGTCGAGGATCGTCTCGTTGGCCACCGGATCAGGCTCGGCCAGCCAGTTGGTTGAGGTGTATCCCCCGCGAATGGTGATGGATGTTTCCAGCCGCAGCGTCTGGGTAAAGCCGTCAATGGATAGCAGTTCGTCGTACAGACCACCGGCTACCCGGATCTCATCCCCATCTAACGCCTGGTTCGCGGCTACCTGCAGCGGACACGGCTCGGCCGGCGTGCAGGCCACACCCGTCGCGTCGGCCGTGACGTACAACGTCTGTCCGGCCAGGGGTATCTCGCCTGCTATCGCTGTCGCTCCAGACCTGGCTGCTTCCGGCGTGGCCCCGACAGTTTCAGGAGCAGCCGCCTGCGCTGGGGAAAGCTGGAAATTCATTAACAGCAAAACCCATGCTAGCAAAACCAACCCGCCTACCGGAGCAACGAAAAGGCGTCCGAGCCGCTCAAGATGCAAGGAGGAATAGGCTGGACCATTTACCTGCCGGAGAGTTGAGCCGTTTGATTTTTTCATGGCACTACAACCTCTACAACTACTTGAATTGAAACTGGCGCGCGTCTGGAATGCCAACAACAGCCGCCCTATTGCCGAAAATGGTGGCAACAGGACGGCTGCTATTATAAACTTATGTCAATAAAACAGGCAACCTGGAGAGAAATCGCCAACAGCCGATACTTACAACTGGTCCACTGATCGGGATCAGTTGCCATAATCCACAGTTCTCGACGGACCGCCAGAGATAGATATTGTCGCCTGACCACTACAGTTGCCACCCCCCGAGGCGCTGCTCAGATTGGCGATACCGCTAGAGTTGGTTGAGCCGCTGACCGAACCGCCACTACCACCTGACCAACTGGCGCTACCGGATACCCCTACCCCGGAGCCGGCCGTCTGTCCATCTTCAAAGACGATAACCGTCCCTCCCACAGACACGGTGCAAAACGGCGGTACACCGCTAACCGAGACGTCAACGCCAGAAATGATGTATTCTGTCCCCGTCCCGCTAATATCCTGACCATTCAGGCCGGCCACCACGCGGGCGAAGACGACGCTGATCTGGTCGCCTAATATGGCCAGAATGGCAATCACGACAATGGCTACCAACACCAGGAGTAGAGCATACTCTACCAAACCCTGGCCCTCTTGTTTCTTGACTATTTTCATGTCCCCATCTCCTATGGAATAATTCAGAAATATGGATTTAACTGGCAAAAAGCCCAATACTCTACTATACCCAAACTCCGCCAATTCTGGCGCGAATAGGTATAATTTCCTAACGGGGTCTGCTCCACCACGTTTGAGTGACGCTCGAACCTGGATAAACCAGCCCCCGGCCGGCATCTTTCAGTATAAAGAGTATAGTCTCAAAACACAAGGTTTTTTTTCACACCCTACACCAACGATTGCTAGACGGCAGGCAGTCGGGGAAAGATTGGAGATGAGAGATTGGCAACCAGGGGTTGCTCACAATCTCTCATCTCCAATCTCTAATCTCCAATCTCTGTTGTTACACCCAGGCAGCCATAAACATTATTGTTCTCAATCGCCTCGACGACGTTGTTGTCGGTGTCAGCTCGGGCGTAGAGGTGGTGAGACCCGGCGACAAACACGTATTGGGCGCTGTACGTCCGGCTGGCCCCGGCCGGCAAATCGCTCCCCTGGATGCCCCAATACAAAACACCCGGCTGTTGGGGCTGGGGCGGCTCCGGGTTGGGGTCTACGTAAAAATCCAGCAAGAAATTGTTGCCGGGCAGCACGCTGGCTGTGCCCTGATTCTTTAGCGTCACCTGGACCATTGCCGGCTGGCCGGCCGGCGGCGGGTTGGGCGCTACCGTCAGATTGGTCACCACCAGGTCCACCCCGGCCGGATTGGCTGGGGGCGGTGGGTTTAACTGGCAGTTGGGGGGTGGCGGGTCAACACCCACGTTGTGGCTGATAAAAGGCAAAAAAACAGGGGACGGCACGACAGTGGCGTCCACGGCCGAATCAGAAACCGAGGGAACGTTGCCGGACGTGGCTGTGACGGTGGTGATGTCCGTATCGCCAACCTGAGCTGACGGGTGAACGACGACCGTTACCAGGATCGTTTCGTCCTGGTTAGCGCCCAAAGTGACCTGCGGAGGTGAAACGGCTACCTGCCATCCCCGGCTGGAGCCGACGGTCATGGTAAACGTGTCGGTGCTGTCTCCCAGGTTGGTAATGGTGTGGACGTAAATGACTGTGTCCCCCGGCTGGCCGGCGCCGTTGTTGTCCGGAACCAACTCCACGGCAGCGCCCCCAGCGCGAACCACATTTTGGCTGGGCCCGGCCGGCAGCAGCGCCACTACCATCACGCCGGCCAGGAGTAGCCAGCCCAACCAGCCGGCCAGAATGGCTCTTCTCGTTCTAAAGCGTGCCATAGTCAAACATCTGCCAGGGGTAAACGTTGATAATCGTCGTCTCGTGGTACCGGGTGATCCGGGGAAGCTCATTCCGGTAAATGTGGACGTGGCCGTGTAGCAGGTAACGCGGCCGGAACAACCGCATAAAAGTCAGAAAGATTTTGAAACCGGTGTGGGCAATATCCTGGGCGTCGTGTATTCTCCAGGGTGGAGAATGGGTTACCAGGATGTCCAACGACCGGCCGTAGCGCTGCCTGTACCATAGCAGTTGCGGCAGCAGCCGGCCGGCGTTCCTGGTCATTTCCCATTCAGTGTACATGTGGGGCGCTTCCGGCCGGTAACGCATTGAGCCTTCCAGGCCGGCGATCAATAGATCCTTAACTCGCACCACCCGGCCGTGAAGATCCACCCCTCCCTGGGCATCCATCAAGACTCGTCCTTCGGCGGTATATTGGGGGCCGGCGTCGTGGTTGCCGCGCACGTAAACCAGCGTGGTATCTAGCGCCGAAAGTAAAAATTCCAGGTAATAAAAAGGTAAATCACCGCAACCAATCAACAGGTCAATCGCCGGGTATTTCTGGCCAACGTCGGGGGAATACAAGTGATCTAAAACGCGATCACTTACCGCCATAATGCGCATGGCCCCTACCATCTTCTTAGGGGATTGGCCATTCTCGCTCCCGATTTTTTGCCAGCTTGTCCAGGATGGCCTGTTCCAGGTCTATGTTGGTGACGCTGGCCAATTGCAGCAGGTAAAGGGCCACGTCGGCCAGCTCCTCGGCCAGGGCCTCCCGGTCGGTGACCTCCTCTCGCCATTGGAACTGTTCCAACACTTCGGCCCCTTCAATTGCCAGGGAAGTGGCCAGGTTGCGGGGTGTTTGTTTCTTGGGAGAGTCGGTGGCGTACCAGCCCTTGCCGGCGACAAAGGCGTGCATCTGTGCTTCCAGTTCTTTGAGGTGCATAAGGGGAGATTGGAGATTAGAGATTAGAGATTGGAGATTGGACAATAACCAATCTCTAATCTCTCTTTTAGAGTCGCTCGGCGACGTAGGCGGCCAGATCGGCCAGGCGTGAGGCGTAGCCCCACTCATTATCGTACCAGGAGATGACCTTCACCAGGGTGCCGCCAATGACCTGCGTCGAAAGGGCGTCTATCGTGGAAGACCTGGCATCGCCGATAAAGTCGCTGGACACTAACGGCTCCTCCGTGTAGCCCAGCACCTTGCCCAGCCAGCCCCCACTCTCCGAAGCGGCTTTGAAGGCTGCGTTGATTTCGTCAATCGAGGTTTCTTTCTCGGTCTCGGCTACCAGGTCAATCACCGAGACTGTCTGGACCGGGACGCGGAAGGCCATGCCGTCGAACCGCCCTTCCAATTCAGGGATAACCAGGGCCACCGCCTTGGCTGCGCCGGTGGTGGTAGGGATGATGTTGACCGCGGCTGCCCGTGCCCGGCGCAAATCCTTGTGGGCCAGATCCAGAATGCGCTGGTCGTTGGTGTAGGCGTGAATGGTGGTCATCAACGCCCGCCGGATGCCAAAATGGTCATTCAGCACCCTGGCCACCGGAGCCAGGCAGTTAGTGGTGCAACTGGCATTGGAAATGACGTGATGTTTGTTTGGATCGTAGCTCTCTTCGTTGACACCCAGGCAGAAGGTCGCGTCCACCTTCTTGCCCGGTGAGGAAATGAGCACCTTCTTGGCTCCAGCATCCAGATGGGCGGCCGCCTGGTCGCGCTCCCGGAAGATACCGGTACACTCCAGGACGACGTCCACGCCCAGGTCACGCCACGGCAACTCGGCCGGGTTGCGGACGGCATAGCTCTTCAACTTTTCTCCGTCAATGGTGAGGTCGCCGTCGCGGACTTCAACTTCGCCAGGGAAGCGGTGATAGGTGGAGTCGTACTTGAGCAAGTGAGCGTTAACGTCCACGCTCATCAGATCGTTAATCGCCTCTACGTCCAGGATGCCCCGGTAATTTTCGTAAATAGCCTTGTAAACCTGACGGCCGATACGGCCGAAACCGTTAATGCCAACTTTGACTGTCATGACCTAATTCTCCTTTTCCTTATCTCTAGAACAAATGCCAGGCACTTCAACCGATATTAATCACTGCTCAAAATGGACAAGTGCCTAGCACTTTCACTCCGGCCAGCGCGCCAGCTTTTAACGCTTAAAGCCCAGGCTCATCACGGCCCAGGCCAGCTTGGCGCTGTCGTGGCGCCACGGTCGCTGCTCGTCTACCAGGTCGGCGGTGACCATTTTTACATCTTTCGGTCCAACGGGCTGCACAAAAACAGTATGGCCGCCACCGGCGTCCGAGGGAATAGACAGGTTGCCGTTGGCCAGGACAACGTCTACCCAACCAGGGGCATTGCCTTTTTCTGCGGGCATGTGCCGCTGAATCGCCACCACGTGGTCAGATACACTATAATTATCCGTCTCCCCTGGCTGTGTGGCAAGGTTGCAAACGTAAACGCGGGTAGCGCGGGTCCGCCGCAAGGCGCTGGCAATCCCGGTCACCAGCAGATTGGGCAGGATGCTGGTATACAGGCTGCCTGGGCCGATGACGACCAGGTCGGCCTGCAGGATGGCCTGCATGGCGGCCGGATAAGCAGGTGCGTTGGCCGGCTCCAGGCTCACTCGTCTGATCCGGCCGCCGGCCTTAGGGATAGCCGACTCGCCCACCACCCGCCGCGAGGCGGCCTCTCCCACGGCCACTTCTGCCACCAGGGCGACATTAGCCAACGTGGAAGGCAGCACCCGACCGCGCATGGCCAGGACCCGCTCGGCGGCCACCAGCGCCTCGTCAAAGCTGCCGGTAATACCGGCCAGCGCTGCCAGCAGCAAATTGCCAAAGGCGTGTCCTTGCAGCTCGCCCCGCTCCTGGCCGTCGCCATCCGGCGAGCCGTTAGGGGAAACGTTCGAGCCAAAACGGTATTGCAACAATTGGGTCATCAGGGCCTCGTCGCGGGCCAGGGCGGCGATATTGTTGCGAAAGTCGCCGGGCGGCAGCACGCCCAGCTCTCGGCGCAGCCGGCCGCTGCTACCGCCGTCGTCGGCCACGGTGACGATGGCGGTGATGTTGCTGGTATAGCGGGTGAGGCCACGCAGCAGGCTGGGCATGCCTGTCCCACCGCCGATGGCTACCACCTGTGGCCCTCGGTTACGCTGGCTGTAATCGTAGAGCGAATCCACGACTTCTTCCCCCGGCCGGCGAAATGGGGCCACCAGGTTAGCCCCCAGGCGCAGGATAGCGACAAACATGATCAGGCTACCGGTAAGCAGGGGCAATAAAACACGCAAGCCAACAGGCAAAAATTGGAGGGTCAACAAATCATAAACATCGGCCGGTAGCAGGTTTTCCTGGCGCAAGGCAATGATAAATGAGCCCACACCCATACCGACGACCATAGCGCCCAACCCCAGCACCGCCAGCCAGCGCTTGATGCCCATCCCCGGTGTCAACCATCGGCTTGAGAGTGTCCAGGCTTTGCCCAAAGAAGATCGTTCGTTCATGTGGCCCTTCTACTCATTCTAACAAGGCCCCCATGCCCCGTCCAGCGACCTATTGTACCACGACCGTACTCGTTTGGCCGGGGTAAATAGCCTGTGCTATCATCGGGCGAATTTGCGAGTGAGAGGCGTTGATGCGAACAGTTTTCTGGGATTACGACAATCACACGGTCAAAATGATTGACCAGCGATTGCTGCCCTTTGAGCTGGTGATTGCCGAGTTTGACGACTACCAGGAAGTGGCCCGCGCTATCCGGGAGATGGTAGTGCGTGGCGCGCCAGCCATTGGAGCGACGGCCGCGTTTGGCCTGGCTCTGGCCGCCCGACAAAGCCAGGCCACGGACCGTTTGGCCTTGCTGCGTGACCTGGAAACGGCCGCCGAAGCGCTCAAAGCCGCCCGGCCGACGGCCGTCAACCTGGCCTGGGCCGTAGCCCGGCAGTTGCGCCTGGCCGCCAGCGAAGAACTGGAGACGGCCGGCGACGTGCGGGAGGCATTGCTCCAGGCGGCCCAGAAAATTGCCGACGACGACGTGAAACTGAACCGGCGGATGGGCTACTACGGCGCCGAGCTGATCGCCGACGGCGACACTATTCTGCACCACTGCAACACCGGCGCGCTGGCCACCGTGGACTGGGGCACGGCCCTGGGCGTTATCTTTGCCGCCCACGAGCAGGGCAAGAAAATCCACGTCCTGGTGGACGAGACCCGGCCGCGCCTGCAGGGGGCGCTACTGACCACCTGGGAGTTGCAACAGCGAGGCATCCCTTTTGACCTCATTGCCGACAACGCCGCCGGCCACTTCATGCGCACCGGGCAGGTCAATATCGTCCTGGTCGGTTCGGACCGGACGGCGGCCAACGGCGACGTGGCCAATAAGGTCGGTACCTACAAGCTGGCCGTGGTCGCCAAAGAAAACGGCGTGCCCTTCTACCCGGTCGTGCCAACCAGCACCATTGACCTGGACCTGGCCAACGGCGACCTGATCCCCATTGAGGAACGTTCGCCGGACGAGGTCCTGCGGGCCATTGACCGGCCGATTGCCCCGCCGGGTATCACCGCCCGCAACCCGGCCTTTGACGTAACCCCCCACCGCTACGTCACCGGCATTGTCACCGAAGCGGGCATTGTTTACCCACCTTTCGAAAAGAACTTGCGCGCCGCCGTGGAAAAAGCGCAAAAGGAAACATAATCTCCAATCTCCAATCTCTACTCTCCGGTCAGGCCCAAAGCTATTACTAGACGAGTTTCTATGGAAGATATTCCCGTTGTCATTCTCTGTGGCGGTCAGGGCACGCGCATGCGCGGCGAGACTCTGACCAAGAAAGAACTGGTCCGGGTGGGCGGCCGGCCAATTATCTGGCACGTCATGCGCATCTTTTCCGCTTACGGCCACAACCGTTTCATCCTCACCCTGGGTTACCAGGCCGAGCAGCTCAAGCGCTACTTCCTGGAATATGAGGCGATGAGCCGCGATTTGACGCTGCAGCTTGGTGAACACGATAGCCAGCCCCAGGTGCAGTTCCATCACGACGCCGGCCACCCGGCCTGGGAAGTACTCCTGGTAGATACCGGCCTGCACACGGAAAAAGCCAGCCGCATTGCCCAGGTGGCCGGGCATCTGAACGGCGATCGCTTTTTCGTCGCTTATGGCGATGACGTCAGCGACGTGGATTTGAACGCTCTGGTGGCCTTCCATTGCGGGCACGGCCGGCTGGCGACGATCACGGCTGTACAAATTGCCCTCCCCTACGGGGTGGTGGAGGCCGACGAGGCCGGCCTGGTCACTGGTTTTGTCGAACGGCCGCGCCTGCCCTACTGGATTAACGGCGGCTTTATGCTCTTTGAACGGCCGGCCCTGGCCTTGATGGCCGAGGGCGACGACGTCAACCTGGAAACAGAGGTGCTGCCCGAACTGGCCCGGCAAGGCCAGCTCATGATTTACCGCCACACCGGCTTCTGGCAGTCCATGAACACCATGAAAGATAACCTTCTCCTGGAAGAATTGTGGCAGCAAGGCGCCCCGTGGAAAGTATGGTGACGTAATTGGGTAATTAGGTAATTTGGTAATTACCAATTACTCATGACCAATTACTTAATTACCTGCTCATTGAAGGAGTCATTTGTGTCTTCATTCTGGCAAGATAAACGTGTTTTTGTGACCGGCTGCGCTGGTTTCCTCGGCTCCTGGCTAACGGCCGCCCTGGTATCGGCCGGAGCCGACGTCATCGGCCTCATCCGCGACCGGGTCCCCCAGTCCCAGTTGGTCCGTTCCGGAACTGTCCAACGCATCAAAATAGTCGAAGGGGACGTGAGCGACTACACCTTAATGGAGCGCTCCCTGGCCGAGTACGAAGTGGGTTTTATCTTCCACTTGGCCGCCCAAACCATCGTCGGCATTGCCAACCGGGCGCCTCTGTCCACCTTTGAGACCAACGTCAAGGGGACCTGGGCGCTGCTGGAGGCGGCCCGGCGCAATCCAACGGTGCAGGGCGTCGTCGTCGCCAGCAGCGACAAGGCCTACGGCGACCAGCCCGAACTGCCCTATCGCGAGGAGGCCCCCCTACAGGGCCGCCACCCTTACGACGTCTCCAAGAGCTGCGCCGATCTGATCGCTCAGGCTTACGCCCACACTTACCAAATGCCGCTGGCCGTCACCCGCTTCGCCAACCTCTATGGCGGCGGCGACTTGAACTGGAACCGGATTGTGCCGGGGACGGTCCGCAGCGTGTTGCGCGGCGAGCGGCCGGTCGTCCGCTCCGATGGCACGTTCAAGCGGGATTACCTCTACGTGCAGGACGCGGTCAACGGCTACCTCCTGCTGGGCGAGCGCCTGGCCGACCCGGCCGTCTGCGGGCAAAGCTTTAACTTCGGCCTGGACCGGCCGGCCACAGCCCTGGAAGTGGTCCAGACGATTATTGCTCTATCTGATTACCCCGACCTGGAACCGGTCATCTTAAATGAAGCCCACAACGAAATCCGGGACCAGTACCTGGCCTCGGAAAAAGCCCACCGCTTTCTAGGCTGGCAACCTGATTACACGTTGGAGCAAGGCCTGGAAGAGACAATGGACTGGTACATGGCCTTTTTTACCGGGTAAGCACGCTCAAAAATGGCAAAAGCGGCCGACATCGGCACAGAACGACTCATTAGCCTGGCGCCAACAGCCTGGGCGCGCTGGCTCACCAACGATTGCTTGCTTTCTTTGCCAGTTTTGTTTTAGAATCCAGTGTGGTACGAAAAATTATGAGGTGGGATATGGCTGTTTTACGGGAATCGCCCTGGTATCAGGAAATTCTTAAGGAAGAATTGCACAAGGACGTGAGGAAGGCCTGGTAGAAATGGTCTTACTCATCCTGCAACATCGCTTTCACGCCGTGCAGCCTGAACTGGTAGCCAGAATCGGCCGACTGCGCCCCGATCAACTTCGCCAACTGGCCAGGATTGCCCTGGAAGCCACCTCGCTCGCCACCATCACCGAATTCCTCTCCTCCCAGGCGGATACAGAAACTGAGGGCGATCACTCGCCTTAACTGCTATTAGTGATGGGCGGCCGTTCATCAATACCTCTGGGAATAACCTGAACTGAAGCCACCATTGTTTTTCCTACCCCGCGACAAAAACCGCCTGCTAACCTACCTCTACCATCGCCATTCCCGCCGGCAGCAGGCCAGGCCGGCATGACGATCACCCGCGTCCTGGTCACCGGGGCCACCGGCTTTATCGGCCGTCGCCTGGTCCAGCGGCTGGTCGAGTCAGGTCTACCGGTGACCATCCTGATGCGGGAAACGGTTGGCCAGGGGCGGCCGCTACCCTCACCCCTGGCCACGCTGCGCCCCCAGCTCGACGTGGCCTACGCCGACCTGCGCAATTACAGCCTGACCAGCCAGGCCGTCCGTGCCGCCAGCCCCAGCCACGTCATCCACCTGGCCGCGGCCGGCGTTAGCGACCCATTCCTGCCGCCGGAGACCGCCCTGCGCCACAATCTGGATGGCACACTGAACCTGCTGCGGGCCTGCTTTGCAGCGCCAGGGCTGGTCGAGCGGCCCCGGCAATTGATTAGCGGTCGCACCCCTGGCGAACAGAGCGCCATGAACGTCTACGCCGCCAGCAAGGCGGCCGCCTGGAGCTTCTGCCAGATGTACGCCCGCACCCAGGGCTGGCCCATCCACGGGGCGACGATCTTCCAGGCCTACGGGCCGGGCCAGCCAGCCCAGATGCTCATCCCCTCTGCCCTGGCGGCCGCCCTGGCCGGGGCCGATTTCCCCATGACGGCCGGGGCCCAGGAAAGGGACTGGATTTACCTGGACGACGTGGTGGACGGCCTGCTGGCCGCCCTGGATGCGGACCTGCCTCCCGGCGAAACGTTTGAGCTGGGGACCGGCCGGTTAACGCCGGTGGTCGAGGTCGTCCAAAAAATCTTCGAGTTGGCCAGCCGCCTCGGCCGGCCGCTGGTGGGGGTCTTGCCCGGCCGGCCGGGCGAGGAAGCCCGCCAGGCGGCCGACGCCGGCCGGAGCCGTGAGCTGATTGGCTGGCAGGCCGCTGTTTCCCTGGAGGAGGGGCTGCGCCGTCTTTACCAGCAAGCGACAGGCTTATGATCCGCCGGCCAACCGTTTTTACCATTGTGGCTGTCCTGGGGTTGGGGGGGGTGCTCCTGGCCGGCCTGCTCCTTGTCGCTGTAACGGGTGAATCGCCGGCCGGACGAGGAGAAGAAGTCGCTGCCTCACCGGCCGCGACCACGACTACTTCGGCCGCCACGTCGCTCGCGGCGCCTCCGCCGGCCAGAGTCACGGCCGTCCCTGAGCCAGCCACTCCCACCCCGCTACCCACCACCGGCCCAACGCCGTTACCGAGCCCAACTCCTGTCCTGGAGACGGGGCAAATCACCATTGGTACGTCAGTTGAGGGGCGGCCACTCATTGCCTATCGGGTTGGCCGGGGAGCGATTAAGGTAGCCGTGGTCGGCGGCGGCCCGCTGGCCGGGGAATTGTTGGTCTATTTCCAGGCCCATCCGGCGGCCGTACCGGCCCACCTGGCCTTGTGGATTGTGCCCACGCTGAATCCCGATGCGGCCGGCGCTGGCAGCCTGGTCAACGCCAACGGCGTCCACCTGAGCCGCGACGCCGATACCGGCCTGGACACCTGCCCAGATAATGATTGGGCGGCCGGCGAGGGTGGCCCTTATCCTTTCTCCGAGCCGGAAAGCCGGGCCGCCCGCGACTTCCTGGCCGACGCCTGGGTGGCCATCTTTTATGAGCCAGCCCAACCCGGCGTCACCGCCGGCGGCTGCGGCCAGTATGTCCCGGCCAACCAACTGGCGTCCTTGCTGGCGGGCAACAGCGATAGCGCCCTCTCGGCCGGGTCCCTGCCGGCCGGCCACCTGGCCGATGCCCTGGCCGGCAGCGGCGCGGCCACGGCCGTGCTGCCCCCGGCCGAATTTGAGCAGGCCCTGGCCGGCGTCCAGGCGGCGCTGGCCGCCGTGGGCGATATTGCTGCCGCCGAAGCAACGGCCAATAGCGCAACCTTTACCTGGCTGGACAGCAGCAACACGGGCGTCTGGCGCTTTCCGGCCGGTACTTTTATCCATCCGCTGGCCCTAGAGGTCAGCGGCGAGAGGGCCTATTTGTTGGACGGCGGGCGCGTCCTGGCGTTGGATCTGGCCGTACCTGACCTGCCCCGGCCGCTGCTGGCCGGCGGCGACGTGGTTGACGGCGTGAGGGTGATGGAGCCGTTGGACCTGGCCCTGGACGACGACTCGCTACTGGCCCTGGACCGGGCGGCCGACGTGTACGGCTACGACCCGGCCGGCAATACCTGGCGTCTGGACCGCTACAACCGGCCGGTAAGCCAGACCTCGGCCCACTATTACCTGGCCCTGGCCGCGGCCGCCGGTAGCCACTATTTATTGGAAACCAATTACGAAATGGTGGTGCGCTACACGGCCGGTCAGCCGGACTTTGCCTGGCTCCTGCCGGAAAGTCACCAGGTGGACGTAAGCGCGGTTGGTGAGGAAGTCTACGTATTGAGCCAGGCGTTAGACTTCCCCCTGGCCAGCCTGGTCCACTATAATAATGGGGCCACCGTGGACGACTTTCAACCGGCCGTGGCCATGACGCGGCCGCGCCAGGTACAGGCCACGTCGCGCGCCGTGTACGTCCTGGACCGGGACGGCTACCGGCTGCTGGCGCTGGCCCCAGGTAGTGGGGTGCTGCTGGCCATATACCAACTGGCCAACCGCCAGCCGATCAGCGCCTTTTGGGCCGACCCGGCCGGGGAGCAACTGATCCTGGCCGGCCCGGACACACTCTACTTCTACGGCCAGCCCGGCCGCCAGGCAGTGGTCTCCGGCCCGGCCCCAGCTCCCGACCCGCAGATCCACGACCCGGTGTTCCTGGCCGGTCTGCATGGTTTGATTCCGCCGGTAGCCGGCGCGGCCGTGACCGGGCGGGACAATCAGATGCCGGGCGCGCCACGCCATTATCGCCTGGGCATTCACGAGGGAGTGGACTTTTACTGGGGGCCGGGGACGCCGGTAAGGGTCGTGGCCGACGGGGTGGTGGTCCGGGCCGACGTAGATTATGCCACGCCGGCCGACATTATCTTCGACTACTGGCGCTCCCAAACACAGCAGCTTGGCTACACTTCGCCCGAGGCCCAGGACTTTTACCGCGGCCGGCAGGTATGGATTGCCCACCCCAACGGCCTGGTCTCCCACTACGCCCACCTGGGCGCCATTGATCCAGCCATTGTCGAAGGGGTCGCTGTCGTCCAGGGACAGACCATTGGTGCGGTTGGTAACTCCGGCTCTATCCTCTCGGTTAATAGCGAGACGGCCGACGCTCACCTTCATTTCGAGCTATGGTTGGGGCAGTATTACCTGGGCCAATTCCTGCGGCCGGTGGAGCTGCGAGAGTGGCTGGAAGGCATCTTCCGCTAAAAAAAAGCCGGGGCATTTCTGCCCCGGCCGGAAAATCGTCAACAGGCATTTAGCCTGCTTTCACAGGCAATTAGCCTGCTTTTACAGGCAATTAGCCTGCCTTTACAGGCAATTAGCCTGCCTTTACAGTGATGCGCTTGGAAACCTGCTGGGCTTCCTTGCGTTTAGGCAGGGTAATGGTCAGAACGCCGTTCTTGAACATGGCCTCGACCTTATTCGGGTCCACCACGCCTTCGGGCAAGGGGATGGTCCGGCTGAACTGGCCGTAGGAGCGTTCCATGCGGTAATAATTCTCGCCTTTGTGCTCCTCTTCCTGCTTCTTCTCACCTTTGATGGTCAGAGTATCACGGGCCAGGGAGATATCAACGTCTTCCTGGCTCAGGCCAGGCAATTCGGCCGTCACTTCGATTTCCTTTTCCCGTTCCGTCACGTTGACCCGGGGCAGGAAAGTGGTGCGCTCGCCCCACCACGGAGACGGAGCCAAGTCAAAACCACTGAAGAAATCGTCAAACAGACGGTTCACTTCACGCTGCAGGGAATAAGGATAATCCTCTTCCTGGCGAACGGCTAAATTGCTGCCGCGATTTCCTCTCCAGGGTACCAAATCATTGATATTCATTGTCCATACCTCCACTTTCAGGTGTCAGGTGTCAAGTGTCAGGTGTCAAGTGAGAAAGTTACATGACACTTGACACGGAAACACGTGACACGGTCTAACTTTGCGCCTTGACGGTAATTTTGCGGGTCTTGGCCGTTTCGGCCTTAGGCATCTCCAGGCGCAACACACCATTCTTAATAGTGGCCTCAATCTGGTTGCGATCTACTTCGTCCGAGAGGGCGAAGGTCCGCTCGTAATTACCCACACCATACTCGGCGTAGGCCGGCTGAAATCCTTCCGGCGCCTGGGCCGCAGTATAGCCACGGATGGTCAGGACGTTCTTCTCCAGGGTAATATCCAGCGAGTCCTCACTTACGCCGGGCATGTCGGCCAGCAAAATGACCCTGTCGCCGGTTTCAAAGATATCTACGTTGGGCATGTAAGCCCGAGTCTGGCGTGTCCGCTCCACATTTGTGGGAGTCTGGGTCTGCTGTTTTTCTAATTCCATAGTCCGCTCGGTCATTCTGTACCTCCTACTTGCATACTCGCAAACTCGCATACTTGTAGCGACCTTTGGTCGCCACTTTAGCGACCTTTGGTCGCCACTTTAGCGACCTTTGGTCGCCACTCGCCAACTCATCTCAGGGCGTCTTGACAGAAATCTTGCGCGGCTTGTCTTCTTCCAGGCGGGGTAAGGTGATGTGCAGGACGCCATTACGGAAGTTAGCTTCCACCTTTTCGGCGTTGACGCGGAAGGGTAGTTGCACAGTCCGGCTGAACTCGCCGACAACGCGTTCACGACGGTGATAGGTCAGGCTATCGCCCTCTTCTACTGGCCGCGAGCCACTCAGAGTCAATAGATCACCCTCGACGGTAATGTTGAGGTTCTCCGGACTGACGCCAGGGATTTCGGCCGTGGCAATCACACCTTCGTCACCCGCATACAGGTTAATTAAGGGGAAAGCGCGAACAGCGGCTCCTCTGTCCAAGACCTGGTCTACCTCGTTCTGTAGGCGGCGCATCTCACGCCACATGGACGAGACCGGCCATAGTGACCGCGAGGTATTTCCGTTTCCGTACCAATTTCGCCACAACATACTCAAAACCTCCTTACACTCATTTGTAGGATCCGTGTACTTCACTTTTACGCAGAAAAACATGCCGGTTCCTCTCTAGCACGTAGAGGAAGGCATCTTTTTTACGTCCAAAATATAGGCGCCAACTGTAAGACGAGTGTTAGAGCAATAATAGAAAAAAGTAAGAGCTGTATACACGAAAAAGCCCGCCAGGAAACGGCTTGCAATCCTTTCCTGGCGGGCGGTGCTGGTAGGGAACTGCCCTGTTAAGACGGCGGCCCGCGCCGGGGCAGGCTGGACCGGTTGGCTCTGATCTCGGCCGCGGCTACTCGTGGCCCGCCATCATTCTGGGAGCTGGGCTCGACCACTGTAATCGTGGCCGACATCCCTACCCCGCCGGGCGCGCCGTGCAGAATGCAGAAGTAGGCGAACGTACCGGGGGTATCAAAGGTGATGCTGGCCTGTGTGCCGTGGTCCAGCAACCCTGTATCCCAACTGGCATCGTCGGCCGTGGCCGAGTGCTTCTCCTCGCCGGTGTTAAACCAGGTCACTGTCGTGCCGGCCGGGATGGTCATTTCAAGCTGGCTGAATTCAAAGTCCAACATTTCCAGGCTGACCTGGGACGCGGCCGGCGGCGCTTCGGCCGGTTCCGGGGTCGGTATAACGACTTCCGCCCCCGGCTCGGCCACTGTAATACTGCCGGCCATGCCGGTATGCCCAGGCGTGCCGTGCAGAATACAGTAGTAGGGCACAAAGCCGGGTTGCTCAAAGGAGATGGTAAACTCCTCGCCGGGGCCAAGGAGGCCGGAGTCAAAGCTCTGGTCGTCGGCCGTGGCTGAGTGCTGGGCCTGGCCGACGTTGACGAAACGTACGGCCGTGCCGGCCGGAATGGTCACCGTCGGCAGGCTGTAGGCGAAATCCAGCATGTCAATGACCACCTGGTCGCCGGTGGCCTGGGCTGATTCGCTGACGCCGCCGACCGAGGTTGGGTCCACGATGGCCGCGTCGGCCCCGGCAATGATGCCGATGGCGCCCATATATTGGGCGTGTTGGTAGGCAATGAAGATGCCGCCTTCGGCCAGGGCAATGTTGCCATCCCCGTTCAGGTCCTCGCCGAGCAGCAGTCGCTGACTGAGCGTGTTAATCGTGGCTACCCACTCGCCAATCTCGCCGATGCTGCCCGCTTCGGTTACGGCGACGGCCGCTTCCCGCAGCGACTGGGCTGTCTGCCGGGAGTTGTTGGCGGCCACGTCTACGTGCTCGGCGTGATAGCGAATGGCCGGGGTGGAGTCGCCGGCTTCAAAAGCCTGTAAAGCCACCTCCTTCATACTGAAGATATAAGGAATAACGCCAACGCCATCGCCTGGGTTTTGTACCCCGTGAGCGCCGTCCAGGTCACCGAAAAATTCGCCGCTCTGGCCTTCGATAATGTTGACAATGTGCTCGGCGTGGCGCTGGGCGTCGCCAAGGCTACCCAGGTCGTAGGCCAATTGAAGGTAGAGGGCATGGCGGATCACCTCTTCGGTCTGCAACCGGGCAGCCACGCCATAGCCATAGTTACCCGGCGTCTCGGCGCTAACGGTAATCTGGCGGATGGCGGCGTAGGCCTGGGGAGCCTGCCGGCCGCTGTACAGTGCCTCACCCGGGGCCGGGTCTGTGTCCGGCTCCGGCTCGGCCGTCACTTCCACCCCATCGTAAAGGGCCATCAGGTTCTGCCGCTCCGGGTGGCTGTAAACGTAGAAGACGTTGCCCTGCGCGTCCGGCGCGACGATGCCAATGTCAAAAATGGAGCCGTCGCCGGCGGTGAGCCAGGCGTGCAGCGCCATGCCGGCCCCGGCCGGCGCAATGTTGTTCATCACTAGGATCACCGAATCGCTGGGAGCAACGTTGTCCCGGAAGGTCAGGATGCCGGCGACGACGTCGCTGGGCTCGGCCGGCTCGACGAACGAGACCGGGGCCGGCGGCACCGGCGGGGCCGGGGTTGGCGCCGGGGGCACGGTATTCACTTCCACTGGTTGGGCGGCCAGTTCGGTCACGTTCTCTTCGCTGGCCTCGACCACGGTCACCGTCCCGGCCATGCCGTTACCCGGGTTGCCATGCAGGGTACAGTAAATGGAGAAAGTCCCCACGGCGCGGAAATCGTGTTCAAAGGCCTCACCCTGGAAGTAGTTGTCGCTGGCCACACTGTTGTCAACGAAGGTCACGTTGTGGGGGGCGCTGTCCTGGTTGACCCAGATGACCGTCGTGCCTGCCACCACGGTCAGGTCAACTGGGGCAAAGGCAAAATTCTGGAGCGAGACGCGCCGGGGTGGCGGCGGGGCGTTAGGGTCCAGGGGATCGGTTGTATTGGCCAGATCCTCCACTTCGCCCAGGGGCACGGCCTCGACCGGCCGGAGATACCAGACGTAGTACGTTCCCAGGCCAAACAAGAAGGTCACGGTCCACAGGGCATAGGTAGCCCGCATGAAGTGCTTTAGCCGGCCGATTTTACGGGGCAAAATCTTGAAGCCGGCCAGCAGACAATAAATAGCCAGCCCTTCGGTAACCGTGCCCAGGATGGCGTGTAGCCCGGCCGCCAGGTAGAACGGGTCGCCCGGCCGCTTGGGCAGGGTGCTGAGGATCTGGGCCTCCCGCAGGGAGACGACCATGATGAAGAAAATGAAGAATAGGTTCAGCACGACGACGGGCGCTTGAATCCGGTCGTGCCACTTGTACTTTCGCCTGAGCTGGGCGGCAATGCCAACCAACAAGGCCAGGTAAAACAAAGTCTGGACGATGAGGGTTAGATCTGCCCCAAACGTGGCTCCCGTACCCAAAAACCCAAGTTGCTTAAACATCCACGTGCCTCCTCAAATTGGACGAAACCCTTAAACGCAGGGGTATTATGGCATTAGCCGGCCAAAGCGTCCAGACCAGGATACACGGAAGTGGGCCGGCCGCGCACCTGTCTCCAGCAGGGTTCTCATCCAGACAAAAGTTAGGGAGTCATTCCTTACCAAAGACAGGTAAAAAAACTGACTAAAGTTAGGGGTTAGCAAAACGGTAACGCGGCCTTAAAAAGCTGTTAACGTCACCTTGCTAGGATGTATCCATGCAAGACACGATACATCGTAATAAGGATGGAGATATGCACATTTTGGTAACGAACGACGACGGCGTGACAGCCCCCGGCCTGCTGGCTCTGGTCCAGGTGATGCGCCAATGCGGTGACGTCAGCATCGTCGCCCCAGACCGCAACTGGTCGGGCGGCGGCCACGTTAAGACGCTTAGCCGGCCGCTGCGGGTGCGCGAAGTAACCCTGGCCGACGGGACGACGGCTCTAACCAGTGACGGCGCTCCCTCCGATTGCGTCGCCCTGGCCCTCATGGGGCTGTTGCCGCGCAAGGTAGACCTGGTAGTCTCCGGCATTAACCCCCAGGCCAACCTGGGCCACGACGTAACTTATTCGGGGACGGTGACGGCCGTCATGGAGAGCATCATCTGGGGCGTACCCGGCATCGCTGTCTCCCTGGATGGCGGCCGCCAAAGCCCAGAAGGCCTGGAGTATGGCGCGGCGGCCCGTATTGCCCGGATGGTTACCCGGGCGGTGATGAAACACGGGCTGCCCAAGGGTGTTTTCCTCAACGTCAATGTCCCCTACTGTCCGGTGGAGCAACTGCGAGGCATTCACCTGACCCGCCAGGGGCTGCGTGTTTACCGAGACCGGCTGGAGAAGCGGCAGGACCCGCGCGGCCACGATTATTTCTGGATTGGTGGCGACACGCCCACCGGCATTCCCGAAGAAGGCACCGACGTAGGGGCGCTGGCCGCCAGCTACGCCTCGGTGACGCCCATGCAGCTAGACCTGACCGCCCCCCACGCCCTGCCTAACCTGGTGGACTGGGGCTGGACCTGGAATGAGCCAGAGCTGGCCCCGGCGGTAAACGGCCGGGTGGCAGAGACTGTGCTTGTTTAGAGATTAGAGATTGGAGATAGGAGATTGATAATCTCTAATCTCCAATCTCTAATCTCCATTCTCCATTCTCCCCCCTCCCCCCTTTTGCCCCTCTCCCCAGGCATGATATAATCTTTCTACTGGTGATATATAGAGAGGCTGTTGCTGCTCCCCAAAAACCAGATCTCCTGCTTGCCTGAGGTAGCCCATGAGCAATACCCTGCTAACCCCTAGTAGAGATGCCGCTCCCCCTAGAGCTATCAGCGGTATAAACGTATTTGCTGGCCGGCGCGGCCGGCAATTACGAGAGAGTCTATTGGGCTATGCCTTACTCCTGCCCGCCTTCCTGATCATCTTTATTTTCGGCCTTTTTCCCCTGGCCTTTTCAGCTTATGAAAGCACATTACAGGGGCTCAACCGGATCGTCGGTACTTACGAGGGGTTGGCCAATTATCTGAGAGCCATTGATAACCTGGCTTACGTCGTCGGGTTCTGGTTGGCCATCGTCTTAATCTATGCCGCCGTCCGAACATGGCTGCAAACACGGCAGGAGGCCGGCCGCCACGGAGACCGGCCATGGTTCCTGCTCCCCGCGACCACCCTCCTGGCCCTGGCTTTCGCCCTCTTTCTCCGCTTTTTCTTCCGCTGGCTGCCCGAACTGCTCGGCGTTGCCGATAAGATGCGGGCCGCCCAACAGGCCAACCAGGGGCCGCCTTCGGCGCTGTTCCGGCAATTCCTGGGCGAATCGTGGCGGCTCCCGGCCATCCAGCAGGCTTTCTGGCTTTCGGTCGCCGTTTTCCTGGCCGGTCTGGCCCTCACTTACCTCCTTATGCGCTTTGTTCCCCACGATAGCAAGCGCGCCGGCAAATATTATGGGGCGTTTGTCCAGGTGGCGCTCATGCTCATCGCCGCCCTGGCCCTGACCTGGTTCACCTGGACTGAAATCCAGGCCGCCTACGCCGAAGCGCTGGCTGAGGGTCAATCGCTGGACATCTGGTCCCAGGTAGTGACCATCAGCGCCGGTTTCCTCCTCTTCTCGCTATCATTCCTTTTGTGGAGCAGCGCCGGCCGGCGCGATTCTAATGCCAGCACGCTGCTCCGGCTGGGGGGGGCCATCCTGCTGCTGATTGGCGGGTGGATCCTGGTGGTTGAGCTACCCCAGGCCGTTGCCGCCGGGGACGAGGATTGGTGGTATGGGCTGCTCTATACTGTCTACTACTCGGTCGGTTCTATTCCCGTCCAGTTTGGCGTCTCCCTGGTACTGGCCACATTCCTATTTCAGAATATCAAGGGCAAAGGGTTGCTGCGCATGATTTACTTCTTGCCCTATATAACCCCGGCCGTGGGCGCGGCGGCCGTCTTCCGGGTGATTTTTTCCAACCGTCCCGAATCCCCGGCTAACGCTCTCTTCGGTGTCTTGGGCCTGAACCCTCAGGGCTGGCTCAACGAGCCTCATGGCATTTTCCAGATGATCCTGGGCGAGGCTGTGACCCTGCCGGAGTGGGCTGTTGGTCCCAGCCTATCTATGGTCGTCGTCATTTTGTTTGGCATCTGGACTTTTGTCGGCTTCAACACCGTTATTTTTATGGCCGGGCTGGGCAACATTCCCAGTGAGTTGTATGAAGCGGCCTCCATTGACGGGGCCGGCCGGTGGGCGCAGTTCCGCCACATTACCCTGCCGCTCCTCTCCCCCACCATTTACCTGCTGACCTTGTATGCAGTGATTGGAACGTTTAAGGCTTTTAACCACATTTTCGTGATGCGGACCGGCGCAGCCCTGGGCACCACCGATACCGTCACCCTGGTTATCTTTGACGCCTTCAAACGCGACACACGCTATGGCTACGCTTCCGCCCTGGCTATTCTGTTACTCATCATCGTCATGGGACTCACCATTCTCAACAATCGCATTGCCAGTAAGAGGGTTTTTTATGGCTAACGTTAGCATGGCTGCTGCCTCCCAAAAACCGGAACGCCATCCCCAGGCTCGCCGGATAGACGCCGGCCGGGTGGTTATGTACCTGGTCTTGCTCTTTGGCGCTATGATTGCCCTGATCCCGTTCATTCTGACGATCAATATTTCCCTTATGACTCAAACGGAAGCCGGGGGCAGCGCTATTCTGCCGGTAATTCCCCAGTGGGGGAATTACCTGGCCGCCTGGGAAGGGGCAGAGTTTGGCCTGTACTTCTGGAACAGTGTCAGAATTACCTTCATTACCGTCCTGGGCCAGCTTGTTTTTTGCACCATGGCCGCTTACGCCTTTGCCCGCATCGAGTTTCCGGCTAAAGAGTTCCTGTTTGCGCTGATCTTATCCACTCTGATTCTGCCGGAGGCCATTACTTGGGTGCCGAATTTCATTACCGTTTCCTGGCTCGGCCGGGTGACGCCTTTCCAGTGGGTGAATAACTGGCCGGCGCTGACTGTGCCCTTTATGGCCAGCGCCTTTAGCATCCTGATTTTACGCCAGTTCTTCCAGCAAATTCCCGGCGAGCTGTGGGACTCAGCTCAAATTGACGGGGCCGGTCACATTCGCTACCTGATCCAGGTCGTGTTACCTCTCTCTCGTGCGGCCGTCGTCACCGTCATCCTGTTCAGCTTCATCGGGACCTGGAACTCCCTGGCCTGGCCAATCCTGGTCACGACCACACCGGATTGGCGCCCTATTTCCTATGGGCTGCTCAACTTCGTGACCGAAGGCGGTACCCAGGTCCATTTGCAGATGGCCGGGGCGATGATTACCATTTTGCCGCTGATCCTCGTCTACTTCTTCACTCAACGGCAATTTACGGAGGGTATTGCCACAACCGGCCTGAAGGGTTAAAGTGGCAAGTAGGCAAGTGGCAAGTGAGTAGATACTCGCAAACTCGCAGACTCGCTCATTCTTCAGTCCCTATCACTCTATGAGGAGGTGATAACATCGAGTTATTGGAGAGATTGTTTCCAACGTCGGAGTAATCAAGAAGAGAAAACGCCACAAGAACTTTGGCCACTTATGACCAAAGACAACAAGAGTTTCGAGTACAGATTAGAGGTGTACTCTAACGATAAACGAGGAGAAGAAAAATGTTTCGCAAAGTATCTCATATCTTTGTCCTGTTCCTGGTTGCGGCCGTCGTGCTCGTCGCCTGCACCCAGGGCCAGGGAGAACAATTAGCGACCCAGGCTGCCGGTACAGTGGAATCGGCGGCGACGGTAGCCGGCCCGACCATCGAATCGGCCCTGACGGAGGTCTCGGCTACTGTAGAATCGGCGGCAACGGAAGTAGCCCCAACGGTGGAAGCGGTCGCTACCGAGGTGGCCGGTGGCGGTGGCGAAGAGGAAGCGATGGTCAGCAACAGCCTCAACGGCATCGAGGCTTGTGAAGTCGCCGCAGACGGGCCGCTGGCCGGGGTTGACCCGTCCGGCCAGTCCATTGTCTGGTGGCACAACCATAGTGGCTCCCGTGAAGAGCAGTTGATCCCCCTGGTCCAGCGTTTCAGCGACGAAAATGCCTGCGGCATTACCGTGGAGCCCCAGAACCAGGGTAGTTATGACGACATTCGCGACAAGTTCAACGCCAGCATTAACGCCGGGGACCTGCCGGCCGCCCTGATCGTCGGCTACCAGAACGACCAGGCTTTCTACCAATTGAACCAGGGCCTGGTGGACCTGGACGCCTACGTGAGCGACCCCGCCTGGGGCCTGACGGCCGAGGATCAGGCGGACTTCTACGCCAGCTTCTTCAACCAGAGTATCCACCCCGTCTTCGACAACCAACGCCTGGGATTCCCGCCCAACCGCTCGATGGAAGTCCTGTTCTACAACCAGACCTGGCTGGAAGAACTGGGCTTTGACGGCCCGCCGGAAACGCCGGAAGAGTTCCGCGAAATGGCCTGCGCCGGGGCTGAGGCCAACGGCGACGGGACTGGTGGTTACATCCTGCGTGACGACGCGTCGGCCGTCGCCTCCTGGACCTATGCCTTTGGCGGCGACGTGTTGACCGAGGACGGGACCGGTTACGTCTATAACAGCGACGCCACCGTGGACGCTTTACTCTTCCTGAAGCAACTATACGACGACGGCTGCGCTTACTTCTTGCCGGCCGACGTTGGTTTCCCCAACCCTGAATTTGCTGCCCGCCGAGGTATTTTCGCCCAGGGTTCTAGCTCCGGCATTCCCTTCTACGCCGGCGACGTCGCTACGGCGGCCGAGGAGGCGGGGCGGGAACCGGATGAGTGGGGTGTGGCCGCCATCCCCCATACCACCCCCGACCCGGTGCAGAATATCTATGGCGGCGACATCATGATCACCGCCAATACCCCTGAGCAGCAACTGGCCGGCTGGATCTTTATCAAGTGGTTTACCCTGCCAGAAATCCAGGCTGAGTGGGATATCATCAGCGGCTACTTCCCCACCCGCCAGGAAACGAACGAATTCCTGGGCGACTACGTAGACGAGAACCCTCAGTGGGGCCAGGCGCGCGATCTGTTGCCCTATTCCTACTACGAGCCGCAACTTATTTCCTACACGGGCGTTCGGGACGCAGCGCAGGCGGCCTTCAACGAGATCATGCAACTGCCGGCCGGCGCGTCTCGTGACGACGTCAAGGCCATTCTCGACGAGCTGACCGAAACGGCCAACGAACTCGAGGCAGAGTTGATGTCTGAGGTTGGCGGCTAACCTGGGCCGAAGCCCCTGAAAGTAAAAACGGGCCAGGGGAAAATCCTCTGGCCTGTTTTTTTGACCCCAATGGGCCTACCTCATTCTTACCTCGACCTGCTGGAAACAGCCCAAGCCGCCGCCGCCCCGGCTGGCGAGTGGCTGCGCCAGCAGTGGCAGCAGCCGCGCCAGGTCAGCAACAAAGGTTTTCGTGACTGGGTAACTGACGCTGACAAAGCGTCCCAGGCCATCATTACCAGCCTGATCCGCCAGCGCTTTCCTGACCACGGCTTTTTAACCGAGGAAGAGGCCAGCCTCCCCGCCCACGGCCCGGTCGTCTGGATCATTGACCCCGTAGACGGAACCAGCAATTACAGCCGCCAGCAGCCCAACTTTTGCCTGTCCATCGCCACGGCCATGCCCCGCGACCTGCCCGGCCCCTTATCTGGCCCCGCCCCTGAGCGCCCGGCGCCGGCCGCCGGCGTTTACCACGTGGTGGCCGGCGTGATTTATGATCCGCTACGCGACGAGATGTTCAGCGCTGCCGCCGGGCATGGCAGCCACTTAAACGATCACCCCCTCCAGGTCAGCCAGATAGACAACCTGGGAGAAGCAATTGTCGCCCTGGACTGGAGCCGCCACCCGGAAAAGCGGCAGCTAATGTTGGCCGCTCTCGGCCACTTTGCCCATCACGTTCATACTATCCGGGCGCTTGGCTCGGCGGCGCTGGCCCTGGCCTGGCTGGCCGCCGGCCGGCTGGACGCCTACTGCCATGCCTCGTTAAGCGCCTGGGACGCGGCCGCCGGCAGCCTGATCATCGCCGAAGCCGGGGGCCAGGTGACCAATGCCCAAGGCCACCCCTGGTCGCTGGACGATGGTGGCTGCGTGGCCAGCAACGGCCGGCTGCACGCCTCCTTTCTGGCGCTCCTGGAAGGATTATAGCCTCCGGGAGGTTGCGAACCTCCGGGAGGTTGCGAACCTCCGGGAGGTTGCGTACAATCCCCTGGCAATTCACTATTTCTGAGTGCCACTCTTAAAGCCATTGTCATCTGCAATTCGGGACAAAAGGTATGCGTTGGCCTCCTTTTGAGCACATCTTTTTTGACTGTGACTCCACCTTAACGGCCGTCGAAGGCATTGACGCCCTGGCCCAGGCGGCCGGTAAAGGCTGGCGAGTGAGTGTCTTGACCGAGGCAGCCATGAACGGCGATCTGGACCTGGAAGAAATCTATGCCAAGCGACTGCGCGCCGTAAACCCGACGCGCGGCCAGATCCAGACCATTCGCCAGGTCTATAAGGCCAGGGCAGTCTCCGATGCGGCCGAAGTAATCGCCGCCTTGCAAGCCCTGGGCCTGAAGGTGTACATTATTAGCGGTGGCCTGGCCGAGCCGGTGGTTGAGTTTGGCCTTTACCTGGGCGTCCCCCGAGAAAACATCCACGCTGTGCCCATTGAGTACAATCAGCTCAGCGGCAATTGGTGGCAGCGGCTGGACGAGCAGCCCAATACGGCCGAAAAGTATCTGGACTTCGCCGAAGAAGTTCTGACCCTTAGCGACGGCAAGGCCGACCTGGTGCGTAAACTGCTGGGCGACCAGCCTGGCCGTTCCTTGCTCGTTGGCGATGGCGTGAGTGACCTGATAGCCAGCCGAGCTGTGGACTTGTTTGTCGGTTTTGGCGGTGTTGTCCAGCGGCCGCGCGTGGTCGCTGAAGCGCCGGTCTACGTCCACAGTCCCAGTCTGGCCCCGCTGCTGGCCCTGGCCGCTGGTCCCATGGCCGTTTACCGCTTAGGCAATTCCCGCTACCAGGCTATTCTTGAGAAAGCCCATCATTTCATAGCGACTGGAGCGATTACGTTTAAAGATGAACAACTCAAAACCAAGTTCCTCGAGGCCTGGAGCGCCTCACATAAAGCTGTTTATTCCCGGCCCCATTGAGGTCCGGCGGGAAATCCTGGAGGCCCAAAGCAGGTGGATGATCGGCCACCGCATGCCCGAGTGCGCCGATCTGTTTGCCAGCATTCAGGGCAAAATTCGCCAGGTTTTTCTGACTCAGAGCCGCGTTTATGTCAATGCAGCTTCCGGTACCGGCTTGCAAGAAGCGGCCGTGCGCAACTGCAGCAACCAAAAAGTGCTTAACTGCGTCAATGGCGCCTTTGCTGACCGCTGGCGGCAGGTAACTGAAGCTAACGGCAAAGACAACGAGGTCCTATCCGTAGAATGGGGCCAGCCCATCCGGCCGGAACAGGTGGCCGAACGGTTGAGCGCCGGCGGCTTTGACGCCGTGACGGTTGTCCACAACGAGACCAGTACCGGCGTCACCAGTCCCATCCAGGAGATTGCCCAGGCTATCCGCAGCCTGCCCAATGGTGAGCACATCATGATCCTGATAGATTCGGTGAGCGGTCTGTCCGGGGCGCGCCTGGAGTTCGACGCCTGGGATCTAGACGTAGCCCTGACTTCCAGCCAGAAAGCGTTTGCCCTACCCCCCGGCCTGGCCTTTTGCGCCGTGTCTGACCGGGCGCTGGAAAAGGCTAAAACAGTGCCTCACCGGGGCTATTACTTTGACTTTGTCGAACTGGAAAAATACCTTCTGCGCAACCAGACGCCCGCTACACCGGCTATTTCCCTGATGTATGCCCTGGAGCAGCAGTTGGACGACATGCTGGCCGAAGGGATGGAAGCCCGCTTCGCCCGTCACCTGGCCATGCGCGACATGACTATTGCCTGGGCCGGGCAGCGGGGGTTCAGCCTTTTTGCCGCCGCCGGGTACGAGTCCTCGACCGTCACTTGCATTAATAATGACAGAGGACTGGACATTGGCGCCCTCAACCAGTACCTGCGCTCCCAGGGGATGATTATCTCCAACGGCTATGGCCAGCTCAAAGGCAAAAACTTCCGCATCGCCCATATGGGCGATCTCCAGTTCAGTGACATGGAAGAGCTACTGGCAGCTATTGACGAATATTTGACAACTGCGTAAGGAGAGATTGGAGATTAGAGATTGGCAACCAAAGGTTGCTCACTCCAATCTCTAATCTCTAATCTCCTCTTTTAAAAGGACTACTACTTCATGTTTCGCATTCTGGTAGCAGACAAATTGGGTGACGTGGGCCTGGAACGGCTGAACCAGGTCCAGGATGCCACCTATGATTCAAAAACCGACCTGGCCAAAGAAGAACTACTGGAAATTATTCCTGAATATGATGCCCTGATCGTTCGCAGCGGGACAAAGGTAGACGCCGACGTCCTGAAGGCCGGCAAGAATTTGAAGCTCGTCGGGCGGGCCGGCATCGGCGTGGACAACATTGACGTCAAGGCGGCCACGCTGCGGGGTATCATCGTCATGAACACTCCCCAGGCCAACGCCATCGCCACGGCCGAGCAGACAATGGCCCTGATCCTGGCCGCCAGCCGTTTCACGGCCGTCGCCCACGCCTCGCTGAAAGCCGGCGAGTGGCGCCGCTCCGACTTTACCGGCTGGCAACTGTACCGCAAAACGTTGGGCATTGTCGGCTTTGGCCGCATCGGCCGGCTGGTGGCCCAGCGCGCCCAGGCTTTCGGCATGGAGGTCCTGGCCTACGACCCTTTCGTATCTGAGGAAGTGGGCCACGATCTGGGCGTGACCCTGGTAGACCTGGACGACCTGCTGGCCCAGGCCGATTACATCACCTTGCACACGGTGCTGACGCCGGAAACGGAGCACATGATTAACGCCGAGGTCATCCGCCAGATGAAAGACGGTGTCATTCTCATTAACACCGCCCGGGGCAAACTCATTGACGAACAGGCCCTGGCCGAGGCGCTCCAAAGGGGCCAGGTCCGGGCGGCCGGGGTGGACGTTTACAGCAACGAGCCCCCGGCTGACAATCCGTTGATTGGGCTGTCTAACGTCGTCCACACGCCACACCTGGGGGCTACCACAGCCGAGGCCCAGCGGGACGTAGCTATCCAAATCGTAGACCAGGTGATGGACGCCTTGCGTGGCACCGATTTCCGCAACACCGTCAACATGCCCTTCCACGCCGGCCCCGATTTCGCCACGACCCGGCCGTACATGGAACTGGCCGAAAAGTTAGGTATCTTGCAATCGGCCCTCTCCGCCTCTCGCATCCGCCGGGTTGAGATTGAAGTGCGGGGAGAGACAGTAGACCGGCTGGTGAAGCCGGTGGCAGCCGCCCTCCTCAAGGGCCTGCTGCAAAGATCCCTGGCCGAGAGCGTCAATTACATCAATGCCCCGATCCTGGCTGAGGAAGATGGCATGTCCATCTCCCAGACCAAGGGCATGAGCGTGGCCGACTATCCCAACCTCATCTCCTGCCGGGTTTACTGGCACGAAGGCCAACGATTGCTGGCCGGGGCCATTTTCGGCAGCGGGCCGCGCATTGTCCAGGTGGACGACTACCACCTGGAAGCCAAGCCAGACGGGGTGGTCCTGGTGATGCAAAACCGGGACGTGCCCGGCGTCATTGGCCAGGTCGGCACTATCCTGGCCGCTTACGACGTCAATATTGGCGAGTGGCGGATGGGCCGTCACGAGCCGGGCGGCGAGGCGCTCTCCTTCATTAACCTGGATAGCGAGCTACCCCCACCCGTGCTCCAGGCATTGGAAAAAATCCCGGCCGTCACTGGCGTCAAGCTGGTTAATCTGTAAAAAGGCAAGTTGATAGTTGTTAGTTGGTGGTTGGTAGTCCACCATCAACTATCCACCATCAACCATCAACTATTTAAAACAAGGAAGGTTCTATGCCCCACGGACAAAAGTCCCACGAATTTTATGAGCGCGCCCGCCGGGTGATTCCCTATGGCGTTAACTCCAATTTCCGCTACTGGAGTGACGACACGACGCCGGTGGTGGCCCGTGGCCAGGATGGCTACGTCTACGATTTCGACGGCAAGCGGTACATTGATTACCGGCTGGGCTTCGGCCCCATTATCCTGGGCCACGTAGACCCCTATGTCATCGAGCGGGTCATCGAGGCTATCCACCACGGCGTTACCTTTGCCGCCACCCACGAATACGAGGTGCGCGTGGCTGAGCACATTATCGCCACCTGTCCTGGGGTTGAGATGGTCCGTCTGACCAACACCGGCACCGAATGCACCATGCACGCCATCCGGATGGCGCGCGGCTACACCGGCCGGGACATAGTCTTGAAATTTGAAGGCTCCTACCACGGCTTCCAGGATTACCTGCTCTGGTCCACGGCCAACGGCAAGGTTGAGGGCATGGGCGAACGCCACAAGCCGGTGGCCTATAAGCAAAGCCTGGGCATTCCCGAAGTCCTCCGCGACCTGGTCCAGCTCTGCCCCTGGAACGACGTGGAAATATTAGGCGACATCCTCAAGGAAAAAGGTGAGCAGATTGCCGCCATCATCGTCGAGCCGATTTTAGGCAACGCCTGCGCCCTGATGCCCCAGCCAGGCTACCTGCAATTTTTGCGTGAACAGTGCGACCATTACGGGATCGTTTTGATCTTTGACGAGGTCAAGACCGGCTTCCGTATTGCCCTGGGTGGGGCTCGGGAATATTTCGGCGTGATCCCCGACCTGTCTACCTACGCCAAGGCCATGGGCAACGGTTATCCCATTGCCGCCATCGGCGGCCACCGCGACATCATGATGACCATTGCCCCCGGTAAAGTCGCCCAGGGCGGCACCTACACCGGCAATGCAGTTGGGACGGCCGCGGCCGACGCCACGCTGGAATATATGCGCACCCACGACGTCTTTGGAAAAATCAACCACGTCGGCACCATACTGATGAAAGGCATTGACGAAATCCTCAGCCGCCACGCTGTTCCCCACTATGTCTTTGGTACGCCGGGCATGTTCGGCATCTGCCTCAGCGACAGGCGGCCGCGCGACTTCCGCGAGCTATCCGAATTTGGCGATTGGGAACTGTACGAAGAAATCGCCATGCACCTGGTAGACAACGGCGTCATGCCTGATCCCGACGGCCGTGAGCCGTGGTTCCTCTGCTCAGACCATACCGAAGCCGACGCGGACGAAACGCTGCAAAAGTACGAGGACGCCGTCAAGCACGTGCTGGCCAAGCGATAATGGAGAAGCGGAGGTAATCCTGTGCGTTTTCGACCACGCCGCCCGGGTCCAATGCGTTGGGGGCCACCGTTGTTCGGCGGCCGGCCCCGCCCGCTCCGTGGCGGCTTGCTGGCTGTGCTGCACGAAGCCAACCAGCTTTTTAATGCCGGCCGCTATCAAGAAGCTGGGCCATTGTTCGCTCGCCTGGCCCAGGAAGCCGAAGCCCATCACATGCCCCGCCGGGCCGTGCAGTTACACCTGCGCGCCGCCGAAAGCTTTGGCCTGGCCGGCAATGGCCAGACTACATTAGTCCACGCCCGCGCCACCCTGGATACCATGCTGGCTCACGGCCGGACCGGCCAGGCCAGCCAGGCCCTGGAGCGCCTCCTGGCTGCCTTGCGCCGGAACAACCTGGCGGCTGAAGCCGATACCCTGCAAAGGGAGTACCAGGGCCGTCTCTCTGTGGCCGCTCCTATGGAACCGGCCGGGCAACCACCCGGCCGGCTGCCGGCCCAATGCCCCCAATGCGCTGCGCCGGTTCGCAGCGACGAAGTCGAGTGGATAGATAGCCACAACGCCGCCTGCGCTTACTGCGGCAGCATCCTTCAGGCCGAATGATTACGGCCGAAGAGCATCTTCTACTCCGGGCCATCCACAGCCTGATCACCGGCCGGCCCTTCACTGAAATCCCGGCCCTCAGCATAGATTGGGAGCGGCTTTTTCAACTGGCGGCCGGCCATAACCTGGTTCCCGTGATCGAGGCCACGCTGCCACGCCAGGGAATACCGGATGGCGTGGCCGCCAAAATCCTGCACGAGGCCCGGCGGCGGCGGATGCGGGCGGCGGTGATGGTCGAAGCTTTCCAGGAACTGCACCAGCGCCTGGCAGCGGCCGGCATTCGAGTCATGCCGATCAAGGGCATTGCCCTGGCCCACACCGTTTACCCCAGTATCACTCTGCGTTACTTCGACGACCTGGACCTGCTGGTGCCACCCGGCGCCGGCCCGGCTGCCCTAACTGTTCTCCAGGAAAGCGGCTATCACCCTCACCCCAACGTGCCCCGGCCGGAGTGGCACCACCTGCCGCCCTACGTCCACAACCGGCATCACACCATGATTGAGATCCACACCGACCTGGTGCGACGGATCCGGCCGGGCTGGGACGTCGAGCAAATCTGGCAGAGGGCCCGGCCGGGTCAGATAGCCGGCCTGGAAACATGGCTGATGGCCGGCGAGGACGCGTTGGTCTACACGGCGCTGCACGCCCGCCACAACCTCTACAACCGTCTCTCGTTTATGATAGATGCCGCGCTACTGGCTCGCGCCATTGCCGATCCAGACCTGCTGCGCCAGTTGGCTGGCGAGGCCGGGGCGCGCTGCGCCCTGGCCCACATCCTGGACGTGGCCGCCCGGCTTTTCGAGCTGGCCGGCTTGCCCCAACCGGCTACCCCACCAGCCCAGCGCTGGCTGGCCCGGCGAACGGCCGGCTGGCATTCTCTGACCCCCGGCCGTAAAGCTCTGCGCCAGGGACCTGTGCCCCGCCTGATTGAATTGCTGTTGGTGGATTCTGTGGCTGATACGCTGCGCCTGGCCGGCCGGCTACTCGTTCCCCCGCCTGAATTCGTTCGCCAGAACTACGCCACAGACGGCGGCCGGGCCTTGGGTTACGGCCGGCGTCTCTGGCAACGGGCCGGCCTGACCGCCCGCCAGGTGGTCCGGTTGATACGCGATCACTAATCGCGAATGGCACGAATAAGCGAATTACGCCAATTTTTAATAAATTATTCGCGTGATTCGTTCATTCGCATCATTCGCGTTTTCCTGTCAGCGCCGGGTAGGTTTAGGGAAAATGCGGACCTTGCGCCGGTTCCCTTCCCCCATGCTCTCGGTGTAGACGCCGCGGTGGTCGCGCAGCGTCATGTGAATGATGCGGCGCTCGTTGGCCGGCATCGGCTCCAGGCTAATCGGCCGGCCCTGTTGCATCGCTTTGCTGGCCATACGCTCGGCCAGGCGAGCCAGGGCCTGTTCGCGTCGCTCCCGGTAACTGGCCACGTCTACTATGAACGCCGGCCGTTTGTGCAGGGCGTGTCCGGCTATCAGCCGCGACACGAATTGGAAGGCGTTCAACGTCTCGCCGTGCGGCCCAATCAACATACTCAGGTCATCACCCTCAATGTTGACCACCGGCCGGCGCTCGCCGGTTATGTCGTCCGGGTCTGAATAGTGGACGGTGACTGTGGCCCTGACGTGCATTTTCTCCAACAGCGTGGTAACAACTTCTCGCGCTGCTTCCGCCTCATCCGGTTCGGAAACGCCTGGCTCGCCTGGAACTTGGGCAGCTTCCGGCGCTACAGGAGCCACGGCCGGTTCTGGTGGCGACTCTGCCAGCATAGTCAACCGCACCACGGCGTCCCGGCCGCCGATACCCAGGAAACCGCTGCTCCCTTCATCTAAAACTTCAACAATAGCATCCGCGCGGGTCAGTCCTAACTCAGCCAGGCCCGCCTCGATAGCCTGCTCGACATTTTCGCCCCGCACTTCCAGGGTACGTCTTTCCGTTGACATCGTTCTCCCTTGCACCTCTGTTCGCCTTCTCGCCCGGCCGCTCTTCCCGACCTCTTACCGCCGCTTGGCCGAGCGGCGTCTGCGTTGTCTGGTAGATCGCTTGGCTGGCTTCTTACTGCCAGGCTGGCCGTTGGCCCTGCTCTCGGGCACAGCCGTACCCTTTACCTCTTCGGTCTCCGGGATACCTGTCGTGGCCGGCAAATTGTTGCTGCCCCTGGCGCTTTGCAGCTTATTCATGTTGGCCTTGGTGATGTACCCCTGGCCGATGCTGATAATGTTAGACAGAATGAAGTAGACAGACAGGCCGGCCGGAAAAGAAAGGGAAAAGAAGCCAAACATGATCGGCATCGTGTACTGCATGGACTGGGTCATGGACGCCATCGGGTTTTCATCTTGCGGCTTCTTGCCATTCTGCTGTGGTTTGGGGGTTGGCGTCAGGAACTTCTGGCTGATGTACATGGTCACAAAGACCAGGATGGGCAGCGCGTAAAAGGGGTCCGGCTGGGCCAGGTTCATCCACAAAAACTTGTTGGGGATAGGTAACGTTGAGGACAGATTCACAAGCTGATCCACCCAACCATAGACGCGATCAGTCAACTCAAACAGGGATTTAGGGGTAGAGCCCAGCAGGATAATGATCGCCCGGTACAACCCCAACAAGACAACCATGGTCGGAATAAGGGGCAAGCAGCCGGAGAGACTTTCGGCCGGGTTATAGCCAATTCTGCGGAACTCTTCCTGCATCTTGGCCGGGTTGTCCTTATATTTCTTTTGAATGGCCTGAATTTGCGGCTGAAGCTCCTGCATTCTCAGGCTCGTCTGTTGCTGGCGCAAATTCAACGGCAGCGTAATCAGGCGAACCACGACGGTAAAGACGGCAATAGCCAGGACAAAGTTGTTGCCCAGGAAATGATAAAAGAGCAACAACGCATTGGTCATGGGGTCAATGATTAATGCATCCCACATAGTTATTTTCCTACAAAGCTGGGCCGGGGCGCCTACTCAAGCGCCGGCCGGAAGCTCCAGCGCTGGCTGCCGTCTTTCTGGTCAAAGACCAACAACAATGCATCCTGGCTAATCAGGGCGACCACAATAGTATCATTCACGGCCACAGGTGTGGTATAGAGTGGGGCCGAGGTCGTCTTGCGCCACAATTCCCGGCCGTCTTCGTCGTCCAGGGCAATGAGCGCCCCTTGCCGCTCGGCTTCGTTTACGTTCACGTCGCCGGCCGAAGCCACGTAAAGCACGCCGTCTACCAGCAAAGGGGTTGCCCGAACCAGGCCACCTATATTTTGCATCCAGACCCTGGTCCCGGAAGCTGCCTCGACGGCGTAAACGTTGCCGCTCACGTCCACGTAATAGACCAGGTCGCCATTCAGGACCGGCGCGGCCCAGACCCAATCGCCGGCCTCGGCCGACCATTCCTCGTTGCCGGTTTCGCGATCCAGGGCGTGCAGGCGTTTATCAAAGCTACTGACGTAGACCAGGCCATCGTCTACGATGGGCTTGCTGGCGACCGCGCCGGCGAAGGTGTGGCGCCATATTTCCCGGCCGCTGTCCGCGTCCAGGGCATACACTTCTTTGTCCAGGGAAGAGACAAACAAAACGCCATCGTCGTAGGTCGGCTGGCCCCAAATGCTGTGGCCAGTATCAAACCGCCAGCGCAACTGCCCGCTGCCGGCGTCCAGGGCCAGCAGCACGTTGTCGGCCGTGCCGACAAAAACCATCTCTTCCACCTGCAGCGGCGGAGCAATAATCCGGTCTTTGGCCACGTCGCTCACCACCCAGGCTACCTGCCCGTTATCGGCGTTCAGGGCGTAGATACTTACCCGCACGCTGGGTGAAAACAGGCCGCCGGCCGCGCCATAATCGCCAACGATCACCCGATCCTCGGCCACTGCGGGGGCGGCGTAAAATTGCAGCCGGGCTTGCGGATCTTCCGGGAAGAGCCAGAGCTGCTTTTCCTCGGCCACGTCCACGGCCAGCACGCCAGAGCCAGAGGCCACGTAGACCTGGTTGTCGGCGGCCGTCAGACCCGGCCAATCGGTATTGGCCACCTGAGTACCGCAAGCGGCCAGGATGAGGCTGGCCAGAATAAAGAACAAGAGAGCCGGCTGTCCGGCCGGCCGTCTGATAGAATACAAGTTTCCTCCACTAAGGAACCGGGTCATATCCCCCCGGATTGAGGGGATGGCAGCGGCTAATGCGCTTCATAGCCAGCCAGCCCCCTTTGACAAAGCCATACTTGGCAATCGCTTCATACCCGTAATGCGAACAAGATGGCGTAAAACGGCAACTGGGGGGCAGGACCCGGGAAAGAGTTTTCTGATAAATTCGAATCAGGAGCAAGGCGATTTGTTTCATAGTCCCACACTAAGAACCGGGTGCTTCCGCAAGACCCGGTTTTTGCTCCAGCGCCAGGACACCGGCGCGGCCCAATAATTGCAAAACGGCCGCTTCTACCTCGGCCAAAGGTGCGTCGGCCGTCTCCTGACGGGCCACAAACAGGCAATCCCACCCCTGACTGATCTCATGCAGGTGAAGACGAACGGCCTCGCGCAGCAACCGTCGGGCGCGATTACGCACGGTTGCCTTACCAACCCGTTTGCTGGCGGAAAAACCGAACCGGCTTACAGTCTGGTGATTGGTCACGACAATCAGGAGAGCCAGGGGATGGCGCCAGCGCTGGCCATGATGGCGCAATTGCTCAAAGTCAGCCTGGCGCCGCAGACGAAAGCGGCGCTGCATCCGTCAGGCAGATTGCTTACCGCCAGTGGCTTCTTTGATCGCCCGGTAGCTGCGTGCCCGGGTGCCGTTCCAGTTGATGCGCTTGACGTGGTTATTCATCTTCGGAGTCAGGGTTTTCCGGCCTCTCAAGCGGCGGCTTTTCAAGACGTCACGGCCGCCCCTGGTCCGCATCCGGGCCCGGAAACCATGCACCCTCACGCGCCGGCGAATTTTGGGTTGATAAGTACGTTTTGGCATGACTCTTTCTCCAAAAAAACAAGGGCTTATAAGCCCCGTGGAATTGTCACTCACACAGGCCGCCAACTTCTATTGGTCTGGCCGCCTGCTTTAATGGCTTGCGTTGTTCTTCACAAAGCCGATGGATGATTATACATGAGCGGTATAGGGTGGTCAAATGAATTCTGGCACGTAACAGTTCAGAATTGTGTCAGAAGTGGTCAGGGAGCGGCATGGTCGAAGACAAAGCCCAAGTGGCGCCAGCATTCAAAGAGGGGATTGAAGCCGCGGGC
>JAKEFB010000280.1 GCA_022616275.1 Chloroflexota bacterium | reverse complement strand
TCCAAAATTCCCCTGGCCGGGCTGCGCTACACCTTCATCGGCGAGCCGGGCCAGCGGCCGGTGAGTCTGCGCCAGGCGCTGCTGGCCGAGCCCGACCCGGCGCTGCTGGAGAAGCTGTTCCGCACCTTCGGCCCCAACTGGTGGATGCAGCGCCGGCCGTACACCTTCCGCCTGGCCCAGGAGTACGACCGCAAGCTGCCCTCGCACTACACCCTGGAACCGGCCGCGGGGAAGGGGGCGCTGTTCGACGGCCGGGCCGGGCCAGAGGAGGTTGGCTGGCGGGTAGGCGACGTGGTTACCCTGCGCCATTTCCGGGTGGTGGAGCGCAAACCCGACGGGCAGTTGTCGTTGCGGGGAGAGACCCGGCCCGGCCGGCCGCCGCTGCGGCTGCGCTGGCTGAGCCCCACCAACCCCGAGGGCGCCACCGCCCGGGTCGTAGCCACCCGAGACAGCCTCCTGGAGGAGTGGACGGCCGGGTTTGACAAAGCAAGCTTCCACCGCCATAGCTTGCTGGAGCCGCTGGCGGCGCTGCCGGGGCTGCTCAACGAGACCGTCAGCGGCACCCAGTCCACCATTCATGGCGACCTCAACCTGGAGAACGTCCTGGTCGGGCCGGGCGGCCTGGTCTGGCTCATTGACTTCGCCAACACCCGCGACGGCCACACTCTCTTTGACTTTGCCCACCTGGCCGCCGAGATCATCGCCCACGTCCTCCTCCCCCCGGCCGTGCCGGCCGAGACCTACCCATCGCTGCTGTTGGAGGACGGAGGTGGGCCATTGCTGAGGGCGCTGCGGGAGATAGCCGGCCGCTGCCTGTTCAACCCCGACCAGCCCCGCGAATACGACCTGGCCCTGGCCCTCTCCTGCCTGGGCGCGTTGAAGCATAGCAACCTGGACGCGGCGGCGCGCTGGCGGTTGTATGTTGCCGCCGGGTGGGCCGTTCGATTTTAGATTTTAGATTTTAGATTTTAGATTGTGGTCAGGGCATTGTTTAGCCCCGGCAATCCCGGGTTGCAAGCCACCACGAAACTTTTAAGGCAGCTGCGATAGATCACTTAAAGTCAGGAGGGTGTTGAGAAAGGCTTTAAACTCTGGGCATCGGCCGGCGGCAATCGTCAAGTCCTTGTCCTGCAAGATAGCAAACATCTCCGTCGTCTTCACGTATTTGCGCGGCCTGGGTCTTGCCAACCGGTATAACGTCCTGAGCCGGTAGGCCGGCGGGTTGACGCCGTTAACCTCTTCCGGGTTTCCCCCTGGTGGGGCATGCTGGACGCCGACGCGCCGGCAAATGTCCTGCCAGTAAGGCAAGAGCCAGGCTTCGACGTCATACTGGGCGGCGTGGGCGTGAAATCCTGGGTTACGGCCGGCCGCTTCGTGTAACCTGGCTCTGGCCTGAGCCGCGCTTTGAAAGTTAGGAAAAACGTCCACCAGGCCAACGACGCCGGCGACCTCTGGCGCTCCTAATTCCCGCTCCACGCGCCTTCGCAGCTTGTCGGACGCCAGCGGGATGCCTGTGCGCGTGTCCAGGCGAACGAGCGGCTGGCCGGCGGCCCGTGCCCGCTGGTCCAGAAACGCTTTCAGGTGGCGTTTCAAAGCGATTTCGGTGTCGCCTTCGACCAGCAAGACGATTTTCAAGGCCGCCCTCCCAGGTTGCCCATCAGCCACAGATCGCGCAGCGTATATTCGGCCAGCCACTCCTCCAGGTCCAGTTCGTCGGCCCAGGTGAAGCGGGAAACACCGTCCTCCTTATCGGCAATCAATACCTCGTCCGGTTGCAGCCAACGAATTAAATCGGGTGAGTGGGTAGCGACGACGATCTGGCTGCCGGCCGAGGCATCCTGCAACAGCGCCGCCAATAGCTTCAGCAGCTCCGGGTGCAGGCTAACTTCCGGTTCGTCAAAAAGGACGATGGGCGGCGCGCTGGGCGATAGAAGGGTAGTGACCAACCACAGAAAGCGGAGCGTGCCTTCCGAAAGCTGGTTGGGGTAAAAAGGCTTGTTGCTCTTACCCTGTTCGTGCCAGACCAGCGTTACCTGCCCGGCGCCGACAACGGGAAATTCCAGCCGCTTGAAATCGGGATAACCTTGCTGCAATAAAGACAAAATCCGCTCGTAAACGTCGTCGTGCGAAGCGCGCAAGTTATATAAGGCCGAATACAAATTCTCGCCGTTAGGGCCGGGGCGGGTGGCCAGCGTCAACGATTGGGGCAGGCGCACAGGCGCGCGCGGGCTAACGTCCAGGAAACTGTAGTGCCGGGCGCCAGCCAGCAAGCTCCGTAACGTCTCCGGTTCACGATACATTTTGGGCACTTGCGCCAGCCCCAGTTCCAGCCGATCATAATCCCAATCTGGCTGAACTAAACCAGTTTCTTCAGGGTCGGCATAATATAGTTTGTTATGATGAACATCAATGTAGCGAAACGGCTTCGGCGCCCGAGGGTCAAATTGCCACTCTAATCGTTCAGCGGCAATCAGGTACCCTACCTGTTCAGCGGCTAACTCAAACTGGTAATGCATGGGCGCGCCGGACTTTTCACTTTGGACGTCAATGTCCACCTCCACTTTCAAGCGTTTCGTGGTAGCGCCGTGACGCAAGATCGCTTGAAATCCTCCTTGAGATTCAAGGAAGCTACCAAGTTCTTGCTGGCTACCCCTTTGCAGCAATTGCAATAGCTCCAGGAGCGAGGTCTTACCAGCGCCGTTAGGCCCGATGAGAACGGCCAGATCACGCAAAGCCAATTTAACGTCTTCTAAACTTCGATAGTTTTGAATACGAAGTTCTATGAGTTTCATTTTGACTCCTACTCGGCCGCCAGCAACACCCGCAATGCCCGCTGGGCGCGGCCGGTTAATACTAAAAGCCTGGCGGTGTGATATTTTACGCGTTGGTCTCGGCAACGTGCCCGGCCGATTGCCTCACTAATTCGGCCAGCACATCCAGGTTGACGTCGTCCAGTCTCTTGACATACAGGCAGGCTTTGCCGGTGGTATATTTGCCGAGCCTGCTCAACAGGGCACCGTATCCGTCGAAACCGGCCATAATATAGAGTGTCAGGTTTTGTTTGCGGGGGGAGAAGCCGGCCAGGAACGAGTCGCCTTCCCGGCCGCTGGCGTACTTATAGTGGTAGCTGCCAAAACCAACGATGCTGTCGCCCCACATTTTCGGTTCTGCTTCGGTAACTCGTTTCATAAGCTCCAGGAGTGTGAAGCAATCCTGGCGTTTCTTTTCATCGGCGATTCCATTCAGAAAAGCCTCAACGCTCTGGTCAGTTTGTCTGGTTTTTAGTTCGGCCATTGTTTACTCTCCTGAAAAAATCTCAATGGTAGTATAGCAGATGGCCGGCAACTACCACAGTTGAGAGTTGACAATGATGCACTGATTGCTTATTCTTGTCGCGTCTTAATCCGAAGGCCCAAAGAAGAACATTTCACTTTACTCAAGGCAGGGCGGAGTCGTATTTGCCGGATGCCCTTGTGTCGTTTATTTCCACGGAACGCCACTTCGCTATTCTTCGCGCCACGCCTGCCGTGGAGGATTATTGGTCGGCGGCCGGCTGTTTGCCCGGCCGCCACTTATACGTAATGGAGGTCAACCAATGAATGTGAAGAAAGTTGAAATCCCTGAGCTGGTCCAGGCTGGCATGAGGGGTAACGACGCGCAACTAATTCCAGGAGGAGTCAACCTGGAGTGGACAGAGGCTTATTTTTTTGGCCACACGTTCACGGTCCAAATTGAGGTGGATGACATTGCCCATTGCCGCCTGTATTGGGCCGAAAAAACAAATGTCCCCATTATTGACCAACAAAACTCCAACTATTTCGTTGACATGTATAAGCTCAAGGGAGACCAAAAGCTTTTCCAGAGCTGGAACAAAGCCAAAGGGGAAGGTGCGCGGGTGGCCACCCTTACCGACATCCCGGCCATGTTTGTCCCTAAAAACTACCTCGGCGACAAGTACCGCTGGCTGGACATCGTCGTTCTGGTTCACAACACGACGGATAATAGCGCCCGCAAGGTCCATTTCCGCCAGGACCTGCTGTATTGGCCAAACGGAGACGAAAGCCAAGCCAAAAAACGCCTGGTAGAGTTGGACGTTACTAACCTGGGGAACAACTATATCCAGGCAAACACAAATCATTACGTCTACCAGATTCTGGCCAATGACGAGGTGGTCACTGACCCGGCCGGGGAGCTAGAGCAGCTCTTTTCCGGGACACCCACCAGCCTATATTAGCGTCAATTAAGATTCACGCAGGGAGATAAGAATGAATATTGCTGAATTTCTACATGAGGCCAAGTTATCCGGCGCGAGGGTGTTCCTTATTGGCGAAGCCCATGCCATCATTCACGACGCTGACTTTGTCGTCGAGCTACTGACTGAAATGATTAAGGAAGGTAGAAAGTTGGTTTTTCTGATGGAATATTTTCCTTCGGAAGCCCCGTCTGGGCTATTAGGTAAAGATGAAGGCATCACCGTGGAAGTAGAGGAGTACAAAGATACAGTGTCGAGTGCAACCAGGTTGACGAGACTCTTTAGCCAGATGATGGAACTGTCTGCTCCCTCAAAAGTGAAAAACGTCGAGGCGTTGCTCAAAGAGCCTGAAGCGCTGCGAAAATTGCTCGGTCTGCCCGAAAGCAGTGAGCTTGAAGAGGTGAAGAAGAAAAGTGCGAAAATCCGCCGGTTCCTGTCGTTTGCGCTAGAAAACGGGATCGAGATCTATGGGATTGATCTGCCTGGTGGACCCGATATAGAGAAGCAGTGGGCTAAGTGGGTTCAATGGAATTGCGGCCGCGACCCCTGGATGGGACGCCAGATTGAAACGATCCTTAGTCAGGATAAGGAATTGACGGCCGTTTGCTTTATCGGCGCCGTTCACGCACCGAAGATCAAGTACGGCCGGGAGGATCAAGATGGCTATTACGGTATTGCCGGATTTATCAATACCGTTGCCTTGTGCCAGTCCGACGATCTGGCGGAAAAGGGTGAGGTCAAAAGTTTTGAGATTTTCCCGCAAACCTTTGAGTTCAATATGCCCCGGACTTCGGCCGGGGAGAAAGATAGGGCCAGCGTCGAATACGTATACGACGCTGCCAAGAGCTAAGGAGTGCAGACTGGTCAACGATACGGTCTTGGACGAAAGCTCAGAGGAAAGTGACAACGAAGAACAGGAAGAAGCACTGGCCACCTGGCTCGACGCAAACATTAAAGCCGTTTAGGCCCTCCGCCAGGTGACAGTCACCTCCCAGGTGACTGTCACCTGGTCCTCCACCTACACACCCACCCTTTTCTCCATTATACTATTTTCATGTCTGCAAGACGGCGGAAGGTCGTAGCGCTCCTGGCCACCGGGCTGGTGGTCCTGCTGTTCCTGGCTGCCTGCCAGGCGCAGATGGTGGAAGTGACGCGGGAAGTGACGGTCGAAGTGACCAGGGTGGTAACAGAGGTAGTCGAAATGGAAGGGGGGCAGGTGGAGGTGACGCGGGTGGTGACGGAGGTGGTTGAGGTGACGGCGACGCCTCGACCGGCTACCTCGCCACGGAGCACGTCTGAGCCGGCAGTCACGACTATTCCTGGGGCCACCGCCACGCCTATGCCGGCCGCTACAGCCACAGCCGCTCCCCGGCAAACGCCAGTGGTGATTGCCACGTCGGGGATAGCGTCTCCCGCACCAACTTCAGTTGGGCCGACGAGCATGCCTTCGTCTACGGCTGCGACGACGCCAGCAGCGGAACGAATCGCCGAAGTAGAGTGGCCGCCCCGCATGCGGTTGGGAGAGTCAGACGTGGTCCGGCTGTCGCTGGTTCCAATCGAGGACGGGTACGTGGTGGCGGCCGAGTTCCCTGAACACGAGACGGTGACGAGCACGGTGGCGCTGGAGGAGCGGCCGGGCTACGACCTGGTGGCGGCGGCCCGGTTGGATGGGGCCGGTTTTGTCCTCTCGCCCGAAGGAGAGCAGGCCCAGGATGTTCGGCCGGAGGAGGTGATAGCCTGGCGGTGGACGATCCGGCCACGCAGCGATGGGCAGCAGCGGCTGTCGTTGACTTTGTGGCTGCGCTGGCTGCCACAGGCGGGGAATACCGGACGGGAACGGCAGGCGGTGGTCCTGTCCCGCAGCCTGAACGTGCAGGTGGCAGCGCTGCTGGGACTGACGACGGAGCAGGCGATGATGGGCGGAGTAGTGGGGCTGCTGCTGGGCCTTGCCTTGAACCTGCCGCTGGTCCGCGCCCGCCGCGCCGGCCGGGCTGGTTTGCCGCCGTTAGCCACCCAACCCCCCAACCAGGCGCTGGCGATTGAACCCCACCCCGGCATCCGCCTGGCGCCGGCCGAACAGGCGCTGCTGCAAGCCCTCTTCCACGCCTACGCCCGGCTGGCGCTGGAGGTCGAGTTCCGCTCCGGCTATTCGGGGGCGCG
>JAKEFB010000279.1 GCA_022616275.1 Chloroflexota bacterium | reverse complement strand
CAGCTACGTAAAAAGGAGTGTGTGATGGTCCGGCATATTTCGAGTATTGCGGAGATTGTCGAGGATATTGAGGCCAGCGTGCGGTTCTACCGGGATGGGCTGGGGCTGGCCGTGGAGTACGAGCCGGGCAGCGCCTACGCGGTGGTGAGTGCGCCAGGGGTGTTGCATTTTGGCCTCTGGACGCGGCCAGCGGCGGCCGAGACGCTCTTCGGCGACGCCAACGCAGCGGCGCGCATTCCACTGGGCTTCTTCGTCGAGTTTGAGGTGGACAGGGTGGCCGAAAGCCAGCGCCAGTTCGAGGAGAAGGGCTGGCCGGTGGCCCAGCCGGAAAAACAGGAATCGTGGGGCCAGACGACGAGCCGGCTGCTCACGCCAGGCGGCGCTTTGTGCGGGCTGACGGAGACGCCCTGGGCGCGCCGGCTGGCTGCGCCCCTCGAAGCAAAAGCTGACAACGGCTGATTACCGGCCGGCGGCGGGGAGGCAGGTTGGCGGCGCGGCGGGGTATTTGCAGAAAGCTGTCGTAGGGGGCTAAGGAGAAGACGGCGCCGGCGTCTTCAAGGAAAGAGCGAGAGCGAGAGCACGAGTTAGAGTTAGAAGGGTGACAAGGGGAGGGGGAGAGGAGGTGACGGGGTTTGAAACGTTTTTAGTGTTAGGTCGTATTGTGTAATAGTTATGACCGCCAGGTGACTGGCACTTCTGGAGGCTATTTTAGGGCGACGGTTCCCTGAAAAGTGCCAGTCACTCGATTAGATGCGGTTTCTGAGGATGACAATGGACGAGTTGAAGCGACCTACACAAGACGAACGGATTATGGCGGCGTTGTCTCACGGGGCGATTGTTCTGCCGACGTGGGGGATTATTCTGGCAACCATCGTCTGGCTGACGCAACGAGAAAAGTCGGAGTACGTGCGCCGGCAGGCCATTCAGGCGGTGGCCTGGCAGGTAGCGCAAATTGGCGCCCTGTTCCTGGGGATGGCCTGTTATATGAGCACCGTTTTTCTGATTATAGGAGCGGTGATTGCTATGGACGGCAGTCCGAGTGGAGAGCCACCGGCGGCGATTTTTCTTCCTTTTAGCGCGATGGGCCTGGTGTTCCTGGCCATGTTTGTGTTTATCGTCTTTGGGATTGTGGCGGCCGTGCGGGTGTTGCAGGGCGCGACGTTCCGATACCCTGTGGTTGGCGGGTTGGTGGAAAAGTACCTGGACGGGCAATAACGGTTCAGAGTGATCGATGCAGGATAATGGCGACGAGATAATGCACCATTGGCGCCGGCCGTACCGGCCCCTTCTTTTTTAGAGGTCGGGCGCCGGGAGGTTGTACGTCCTGAGCGTGACGGTTATCTCGCCGACGTGGTGTAAGTTCTGCTCAAGCACGTGCCAGATCACCCAACTCCGGGAGAGTTGCTCAATGTTTCCGTCCCGTTCATAGGGGAACGTCTGCTGCCTGTCGGCCGGAGTCCAGCGAGCCAGCGCCCTGGCCATCAACTGCCAACTGGCGTCAAGTCCGGCCAGTAGCTCGGCCGCCGTCCGTGGAGGCGCATCCGGTTCATCCCAGAGGGCATAATCGGCGACATCCGGGCCCCCTTCGCCCAGCAAGCCATGAAACCAGTAGACGCGCACGGCGACGATGTGTTGGGCTAACTGGCCCACGGAGAGCAGGTCCGCCGCCGGCCGCAATCGGAGTTGCTCCGGGGTGAGTGGCGCCAGCGCAGCTTTCAAATTATCCTGGTTTTTCCTCCATTCGCCGTAAAATATCTCCAGCGTGGTTCGGTCTTCTGCCATTTTCTGTCTCTCCTGAGTAAGTAGCTGTCAGCTATAAGCTGTAAGCTTTTCATTCATAGTGGTAGGCTGCTTAGGCCACTCTATTCTATCGTCATCTGATATAATTCTCAATGTAAGGAAGTCAAGAATGCTCGCGCCAGCAGTCTCTGCCGTACGCCGGGAGGCGGTGATGGAAAGGTGGGGTGAGCCGTTCATGGAGAAACTGGCGCAGGGAGAGTTGTCCGCCAAGGAGTGAGGAAGAGGAAAATGAAGATTGAGCTGTCACGAAAAGAGTATCGCCTGCTGATTGACATGCTATATATCGCCGAGTGGGTGCTGAACTCGTTCAAGGTCGAAGACGACCCCACAACCAGGCCGTATGACCGGTTGGAGCAGAAGCTCTACGCTTACGCCAAAGAGGCGGGTCTGGAAAACCTGATCGAATATTACCCGGAAGACGGTCTGTATTTTCCCACTCGGGGACTCGAAGAGTCGGGCGTTCACGATATCATTGACGAGTACGACGACGAGACCTTCTGGTCGGAGTTAACCAACCGCCTGGCCTGGCGAGACCTGGCCCGGCAGGTAGGCGGCGAGGAAAAGGTTCGACAACTATCCCTAGAGGAACGGCTGGGAAAGCTATTTGAGCTGGAGGAGCATTACCAGGAGATACTGGCCGAAAAAGGGCTGGACAGCATCACCGTGGCTTGAGGGTGCAATTGTTGACTGGAAGCGTTGGCGAAGTAGGACAATTTTTTAAAATTGCCCTACGCCGGTGATTTCGGCCCGGCCGGTCATGCCGGGGCGGAGGGTCAGGTCGGTTTCTGCCAGGTCAATCATGATGGTAAAGACGGCCGCGTCGCCGATGGCGCCGGCGGCCTGGGGGGCGATGCCGGCCACGGCGCCGGTGATGGGCTGGTCGGGGTAGGCTTTGAGGACAATCTCGACCGGCTGGCCAGGAGTGATTTGGGCCAGGTCGCGCTCGCTGAGGTTGGTCGTGTGGAATTGGAGGTGGGCGGTGTCGAGCAGGGTCACGATGGGCGTGCCCGCGCCGGCAATGGCCCCGGGAGCGACCTCGACCGACAGGACCGCGCCGGACCAGGGGGCCAGCAACTGGGCCTGGGCCAGGGCTTCCTGGGCCTGTTCCAGACTAAACTGGCTCTGGGCCAGGGAGATGCCGGCCTGGTCTACCTGGAGCCGGGCGGCGGCAATTTCCGTCTCGGCCGGGCCGTTTTGGGCCTGGTCTAACGCCTGTTGGGCACTGACGACGGTCGCTTCGGCGTTGACGGCGCTGTCGTTGTTCAGGCCGGCCAGGGCCAGGTTGTATTGGGCCCGGGCAACTTCCAGGTTTTCCTGGGCAAACTCCAGGTTGCGGGTGGTGGCTTCACGCTCGTTCTCCAACAGTTGGGAGCGGAAAGGGTCGCCCAGTTCCCAATCGCGGGCCGGCTCCCAGGCGGTGTCGTAGGCTTCCTGGGCGTCGGTCACGGCCCGTTCGGCCTGGTCGAGGTTGACCCGGGCCGAAGTCACGCTGTTGCCGGCGGCCGCGTCCTGGGCCTGAGCATTTTCCAGGCTGGCCTGGGCGGCCTCCAGGTTGGCTTCGGCCAGGGCCACGGCCAGCTCGTCCGGCTGCCAATTGAGCAGTTCATCCAGCGCCGCCTGGGCCTGAGCCAGGCTGTTTTCGGCCAGGGCGACCTGTAGCTCGGCGCTGGTGACGGCGTCTTGTAGCGCGCCGTCGTCCAGTGTGGCGATGGCCTCGCCGGCGGCGACGGCGTCGCCCGGCCGGACAGAAACACTCAGCAGCCGGCCGCTGACTTCAAAAGCCAGCGGCAAGACCGGATTCACCGCCACCAGTTGGCCTTCGGCCAGAATGGTGACACCTTCCTGCGCCGGCCGCGTCGGCCGGGGAGTAGCCGTCGCGCCGCCGGGGGTGGTCGTAGCGGCCGTCGTGCCCGGTCGCTGCCCGCAGCCCCACAACGCCACCGTTACCAACAGCAAAAAAAGGAAACCAGCCAATCTATATTGCTTCATCACTCTCTACACCTGCTTCTAACTAAAAAACTTTGTGCCCTCTCTGTGTATCTCTGTGCAACCGTAGGTTGCCCTCCTCCGTGTCCTCTGTCTTCCTCTTTATTGCATTCGTAAAATCTCCACCGCCCGGCGGCGGACGATGCGGCGGGCGGAGAAGGCGGCGCCGATGACGCTGGCCAGGACGACCATAACGACGATGAAGGGCATGACGGTGGTGTCTACGGCAAGCTGTAGGGGGCGCTCCTGCAGGGCGTAATTGCCGTAGGTGGAGATGTAGCCCATCGTCGCCCCGGCGGCAATGCCGGCCAGGGCCGCGCCCAGGGTCATGGTGATGGCCTCGACGACCAACATGCCAGTCAGCTCGCGGCGGCGCATGCCCATGGCTTTCAACATGCCAATCTCGATCCGCCGGGCGTAAATGGTGACGTAAATGACGGCAAAGACGCCGAAAACGGCCGTAGTGAAGGAGATCATCGTTAACACGACCAGGAAAATCTGTTGGGTTGCCTGCTGCCGCTCGCTCTCTTCCAGGTCAACCTCCATCAGGCTGACCCAAAAGCGTTCCCGATTGGCGTAGCGCTCGACCAATTCGTCGAGCACGTCCTGGGCCACCGCGCCGGGGGTGGTGGTGGCCAGGACGCGAATCAAGACCGGGTCGTCGGCCGGAGGTAGGGGTAAATCGGGCCGGGTTTTGAGGGCGCGGAAGCCGTCGAGAGACATCAAGACGGTGCTGCCGTCGCGGGCCTGGCTGCGGCTGCGGCCGATGCCGTCAACGCCGGGGATGCGCCGCGCAATGGCGACGACGCGGGCGTTGACGACGTGGTCGCGCCCTTCCCCTTGCAGCCGGACGACGCTGCCCAGGGAGACGGCCAGGTGTTCGGCCAGCCCCTCACCGATGATGACGGCGTTGGGATCGGCCAGCATGGCGTCCAGCGCTTCGGGGCCGCCGGCGACGAATTCGACCAGGTCGAGGAAGAGGACGTCGCCCAGCCGGCCGTCAATCCCGACGACGCTGACGTTGGCCATCCGCAAGCCGATGGTGTCGGCCGCGCTGGAGGGGTATTGGTAGGAGAAGCCGGCGGCGCGGCTGATGCCGGGTACGGTGGGCAGCTCCTCAGTCAAAAAAGTGGGGCTGAGGCGGTATTGGGCGGCTTCTTCCTCCGGCAGCCACCAGCCAAAGACCTCGATGCCCACTGGCGCGCCCCAGCGCAGCCGGACGGTCCCTTCCAGGTTGGCTCGCTCCAGGGCCACCTGGGTGGCCAGGAAGCTGGGCAGCACGCCGCTAAAGAGGACTAATAGCGAAATGAGGGTGTTGCGCAACTGGCCGCGGCCGACGTTGCGCCGGGCGAAGTAGGTCAGGCGCGGAGCGACGAGGCCGGTGGCCAGCAGGACCAGCCGCTCGAAGGGCACGGTAGTGATGAAGAAGAGAAAGCCCACCCCCAGGATGAGGACGCCGAGGGCGGTGAGGATGAAGATGACCTGGAGGGTGGGGCTGCCGAAAGCGCCGACAATTTGAAAGCCGGCAATGAGACCGAAGATGAGCAGGAGAATAAAGCCGGCCAGGAATAGCTTGCCGTCGGGGCGGCGCTCGCGCAGCCGGGCCAGGTCTTCAAGCTGGATGTTGTCGGCCACGCTGGGGTTGATGGCGTACATGACCCGGGTGCGGGAGGCTTCCTGGGCCGGCTTGAGGGTGCTGAAGATGAGGACGGCAAAGCCGGAGATCACCGGCGGCAGGATGGCGGTCAGGGTGACCTGGGGGGCGAGGGTGGGGGTGATGCCGGAGCGTTGCAGCTCGTTTTCGATGAGGGGGACGACGACGTATTGGGTGAGGGCCTGGCCCAGGACGATGCCCAGGCTGATGCCGATGGCGCCAATGACCAGGATTTCGGCAATGACGATGCGGAAGAGGTAGCTGCGCTGGCTGCCCAGGATGCGCAGGATGGCCATGTCGCGCCGCTGTTCCTGGACGTTGGTCATGACCAGGGTGTGGACGAGCAGGCCGACGACGCCCAGGGCGGTCAGGCCGTAGACGTTGATGAGGGCCTGGATGGCCAGGAAGGCTTCGGCGGCCTGGTCGAGAGCGGCGGCTTTGTCTACGGTGAAATGGTAGTCGTCGCCCAGGGCGGCCTGGACGGCGCGAGCGATGTCCCGCATGCGCAGGGCGGCGATTTCGGCGTTGTTCGTCTCGTAGAGGGCGGGGTTGACGGTGACGAGCAGTCGCTGGGCCCGGCCGGGGAGTTGCAACCAGGCCTGGGCGTCAGCCAGGTGAATGATGACGCCTTCGCGGACGTCGCCGCTGGTGACGCCGTCCTGGCGGACGATGGCGCTGATGGTGAAGCGCTGGACGGCGCGGCGCTGGCTGGTCCCGGCCGGGTCGGGCTGGCCTTCTTCGCGGGGCAGAGGGAAGCTGTAAGCCACGTCAATGGCGTCGCCGACCTGGAGGCCGTAAGTGGTGGCGGTGTCGGCCAGGACGGCGGCCTGGTTGTTGCCCAGCGTATAGGTGCCTGAAACGACGTCTATGAAGCCGATGTGGTCTACGGCCGGATCGAGGGCCAGCAGCCAGCCCTGGGCGACCTCGGCCCCGATGTTGAACTCGACTTCGGACTGGAGGCGGGGATAGACAGCGGTGATGCGCTCGTCGGCAGCCAGGACGAGCGGCGCGATTTCGGCGATGTCAATGAAGGGGTCGGAGCTGGTGTCTTTTTTGGCGATGGTCAGGTCGTAGCGGCCGACTTCGCTGGCGATCAGGTCCACGTTGGAGCGGCGGATGGTCTCGACGGTAGCGCTCATGGTGATGATGAGGCCCATGCTGACCAGCAGGGACAAAATCATCAAAACGGTGCGGACCTTGCGGCGGCTAAAGCTCTTCCAGACGTACTTGAGGATCATGGTTAATTTAGGAACACAGAGAGCACGGAGAAGACACAGAGAACACGGAGAGGAAACAGAGGAAAGTGGGCAAGGTGTTTATTGGTTCCGGGATTGAGTTCAGGTGGTAATGAAGCGGCGGATGCCGTCCTTCAGGAGTTTGACGTTAAAGTTGAGGAGGAGGCCGACGGGGCGGCCTGTAGATTCCAACAAACCAGGCCCCAGGTGCCGATGCACTTCGATAGCGGCTCCGATCACTTTCTCCGTCAACCTGTTCAGATCACGCCGGTTCACTTAAGCTATCCTCCTTCTTTCTCTGCTTTCTCTGTGTTTCTCCGTGTCTCCTCTGTGCCCTCTGCGTTCCCTAAAATCCGACCATCTCTCAACTCCACCACCCGCTGGGCGAAGGCGGCCATGCGCGGGTCGTGGGTGACGAAGACGATGGTCATGCCGTCCCGGTTGAGCTGGGAGGCCAGCTCCATGATGGCAAAGCCGGTCTCGGAGTCCAGGTCGCCGGTCATTTCGTCGGCGATGAGGATAGGTGGGTTGTTAGCCAGGGCGCGGGCGATGGCCACTCGCTGCTGCTGGCCGCCGGAGAGTTCGCTGGGGTAGTGGTGGGCGCGGTCGCCCAGCCCGACCTTCTCTAACAAGGCCCGGGCGCGCTGTTTGCGCTCTTTACGGCCGGCGCGGGCCAGGACCATCGGCGCTTCGACGTTTTCCTGGGCGGTGAAGTTGCCAAGCAAATTGTAATTCTGGAAGATAAAACCCATCTTTTCCAGCCGCAGGCGGGCTAACTGGTTCTCCGGCAGGGCGACAAGGTTTTCCCCTTCGACAACCAGGTGGCCGCGGCTGGGCTCGTCCAGGCCGCCGATGATGTTGAGGAGGGTGGTCTTGCCGGAGCCGCTTGGTCCCATGAGGCAGACAAATTCGCCCCGCTGAATTTCCAGTGAGACGCCCCGCAAGGCCGGCACCGCTTCTTTGCCCATCAGGTAGGATTTGTGGACGTTATCTACAATGATAATTGGTTCGGTCATAGGGAATTCCGACACGAATTGCACGAATTTATATACTTCATGATGGGCGGTTGCCCATATCAACTACTAAGAAATTTGTCGTCCAAGGCCCCGATACTGTACGTTGCAGACCGGTAAATGGTTGTAATCTGCTGTAAAAGCGCCACATAGCTGGTCAGGCTTTGCTGGAGGGCCTGGACGGTTTTTGGATGGTCTCTGGACGGCCGGCGGACGACAAAGAATTACAATGCCCTCCTAGACAACATTTCTTTGATGGGCTTTGGCCCACGTAGACTCCTTACTATAAAGAGGCGTAGCCAGAACATGTACACACTATTGACTGTAGAACAGATTGGTAGCGTAGCCCGCGTTTATTTGAACCGGCCGGACAAGCACAACGCTTTGAACCAGCAATTGTTGGACGAACTATACCACTACTTTACAACCGTTCGCGATGATCGCCAGGTTCGGGTGATTGTCCTTGGGGCCAACGGCCGCACTTTTTGCGCCGGTATAGACCTGGCTGAACTGACAGCCACCGGCAATGAGAGCGGGGACGAGCAAGCGCACCTGTTAAAAAGATATGACGATGTGCTCAACGCGATCAAAGAAACACCCCAGGTGGTTATTGCCGACGTTCATGGTGCGGTGATCGGAGCCGGCGTGGGTCTTGTTTCAGTGGCCGATATTTCAGTAGCCAGTCCGGAATCTACCTTTAGCCTGCCGGAGGTTCGTTGGGGACTGGATCCATCCATTATTTTCCCCTATGTCATCTCGCGTACCGGGCCGGTAAAGGCGCGGCAGTTGTTCCTGACTGGTAAGCAACTGAAAGGGACAGCCGCCATTGAGACAGGCCTGATTGACATCGTTTGCCCACCAGAGGAGATGGCCTGCGCGACCCAGGTGATCAACGACGTGCTTAAAGGCGCTCCTTCGGCCCTGGCTGCGTGCAAGGTGTTGATCATGAATGCCTTGGAGGAGAGAGTTGCAGATACGGCCGAACATCGCCAGGCTTTTCTGCAGCAATTCCAGACGAACCCGGAAACGAGGGAGGGGATGTTGGCCTTTAGCCAACGGCGGCAGCCACTCTGGGTTGAGGCAATCGAATAAGCAAAGCCCGTATCGGTGACGCGCTGATCCTTTGCAGAGGGGGGCCAGCCGGAAGACCGGCCCCCAGCTCAAAAGCCCGGCTTTAAGGCATCGAGTTGGCCTGGGCCACCATTTCTTCAGAGCGGGGGTAAGCCCAGCTCAGGAAGTCAATGATCGGTTGGGCGGGCACGCTGTTGTCGGGGTTGCTGCCGCCGCAGATGGCCCGGATTTCGGCCGTCAGGCTGACGACCTGGGAGATCAACGAGCGCCACTCGTAGTAGAGCGGCCACCACTCGGCCGGCACGTCGGTGAAGCCGGGCGACTCGACGATCCATAGCCGTGTCCAGCCGTTGAAAGTGCCGCAGTCGCCGTATTTACCCGTTTGCTGGAAGAGGTCCATTTCGCTCTTGAAGCTGCGCAGCGAATCGCGGAACTGCCCCAGGTAGCTGCGGAAGGAGTTGGCGTCCCAGGGCCGGATGGGGGTCTCCGGGAACGTCGGGGCAGTGGGTGGCAGAGTCGCGGTAGGTGGCGGCAGCGTCGGCCGGGGCGTGTTGGTCGGTCCTGCCGTATTGGTTGGTTGGGGGGTGTTGGTGGGGCGAGGAGTATTGGTCGGCCGGGGCGTCCGGGTAGGGGTGCTGGTTGGCGTATCCGTGGGTGTGGCGGTATCTGTGGGCGTCTCAGTCGGCGGCACAGGCGTGTCGGTGGGGGGTACGGGCGTGTCGGTCGGCTCCGGCGTCTCGGTCGCCTGCGCGACAGCTTCTGTGGCGGCCGTCGTTGGCGTGGCCTCTTCCTGATTGCGGCAAGCAGCCAGGAGAAAGATTAGGCCAAGCAGGGCCAGGACCTGGGAAAAAGAACGGTACTTCATGGTGGAGATTCCTCCTGTTGGTTATTGGGGACCGATTATTGGCGGCCGGCTTCCCCTTGTAGCTCCGCAGTCGCCAGAGAGATGGCTCTTTAGTAAATAGCCATCGGCTATAAGCTTTTTCGTTCATGGTGGGCGAGGCGGTAGCCTCACCCATATAAACCCCTATAAAAATCTTGACACGAATTGCACAAATTGTACAAATTTATGTGGCCGTTGCCCATATAAATTTCTTCATTGTTCTTGGCGATCCAGGGCCAGGCCAATGGCTTCGACGATCAGGCGGTGCTCGGCGGCGTGCAGGCGGGCTGCAAAACTTTCCAGGGTATCGTCCGGCTCGACGGGCACCACGGCTTGGGCGACGACGGGGCCGGCGTCTACTTCGGGGATGGCGTAGTGGACCATGCAGCCGCCGTGGCTAATTTCGCCGCGCCGGTAGGCGGCAAAGGCCCGCTCGATGGCCTGGGTGCCGGGAAAAGCGCCGGGCAGCGCCGGGTGGAGGTTGATGACCCGGTTGGGGAATTGGTTGAGAAAGGCCGGGCTGAGGACGTGCATCCAGCCGGCCAGGACGACGAGGTCCGGCCGGTAAGGGGCAATGTGGCCGGCCAGGTCGGCGTCGTATTCTTCCCGGCTGCGGTCGGCTGCGGTGTATGGTTTGAGGGGGAAGTAGAGGGTAGGGACGCCGGCCCGCTCGGCCCGGACCAGACCGTAGGCGGCCTGGCGATTGGAGACGACCAGCACAACCTCGGCCGGCAACCGGCCGCCGGCCGTGGCGTCGAGGATGGCCTGCAAATTGCTGCCGGAACCGGAGATCATGACGACTAGATTAGGCAATACGTTCATTCATTCCTGGGTAAATTGCATCGAATGACGCAAAATTGCGTTAACGCGAATTCACACGAATTTATGGCTTTAGCTACGGGCTGAGGTCGCTTTTTTAATTTGGACGCCAGCGCGGCCGGCGACCATTTTTCCGACCACGTAGATATCGCCGGCCAGCGTTGTCTGGGCCAGGGCGACGTGTTCTGAGGGAACAATAGCCAGCATGCCCAGACCCATGTTGAAGACGTGGAACATTTCGTCGTCGGAGACCTGGCCCAGGCGTTGGATGAGGCCGAAAATGGCTGGTTCGGGCCAGGCGCCACGCCGCAGGACCGCGCCCACGCCCGGCGGGAAGATGCGTGGTGGGTTGTCAATCAACCCACCCCCAGTAATGTGGGCCAGGCCGCGCACGTCTACCCCGGCAGCCAGCAGGTGCCGCACCGGCTCCAGGTAAGAGCGATGAATGGCCAATAGGGCTGCGCCGAGTGAGCCCCCCAATTCTTCCAGGGGGGAGTGCCAGTCCGATTCAGCCAGGGCCTGGCGGGCCAGCGAGTAGCCGTTGGTGTGCAGGCCGTAGGAGGGCAGCCCCAAGATAGCGTCGCCGGGCTGGATGCGCCGGCCGTCTATGATTTTTTCGCGCTCGACGACGCCAATGATCGTGCCGACCAGGTCTATCTCACCGGGCTGGTAAACGCCGGGCATTTCGGCCGTTTCCCCGCCCAGGAGGGCGCAGCCGGCTTCGTCGCAGGCCAGGGCTGCCCCGCCGACGATGGTGGCAACCTGGATAGGGTCCAGTTGGGACGAGGCAACGTAGTCAAGGAAGAAGAGCGGCCGGGCGCCCTGGACGAGGATGTCGTTGACGCAGTGGTTGACCAGGTCCTGGCCGATGGTATCCCAGCGGCCCATCTGGGCAGCGACTTTGGTCTTCGTACCCACGCCGTCGGTAGAGGCGACCAGGACGGGGGCTTTCATTTTCTTGAAGCCCCTGGCGTCGTAGAGGCCGCCAAAGGCGCCGATGTTGGACAGCACCTCCGGGCCAAAAGTGGCCTGGACGGCCGCGGCCATGAGTTCGGTGGCTTTTTGCCCGGCGGCAATGTTGACGCCGGCGCGGGCGTAGGCGGTTTCGTCGGTCATACTTATCTCCACGAGCCGGCGATGTCGCGGCGATAGTGGGCGCCTTCAAAGTGGATGTGGGCGACGGCGGCATAGGCGCGGGCCGCGGCCGCCGGCAGCTCTTCGCCCCAGGCGCTGACGGCCAGCACCCGGCCGCCGCTGGTGATCAGTTGGCCGTCGTCCCAGGCCGCGCCGGCGTGGAAGACGGTAATATGTTCCAGTTGGGCCGCCTCGGCCACGCCGCTGATGGGCAATCCCTTCGGATAGTGGCCGGGATAACCGGGGGCGGCCAGGACGACGGTGGCGCAGGCGCCCGGCCGGCAGCGGACGAGATCTGGCCGGAGCTGGCCGTCCAGGCAGGCGAGCATGATTTCGGCCAGGTCGCTTTCCAACATGGGCAGAATGGCCTGCGTTTCCGGGTCGCCGAAGCGGCAGTTGAACTCCAGCACCTTAGGACCGTCGGCGGTCAGCATCAGGCCGGCGTAGAGGACGCCGACGTAGGGCGTGCCCTGTTCGGCCAGGCCGGTGATGGCCGGCTGGAGCACGGTGGCGACAATATCATCTACCACGGCCTGGTCCACGTCAGGTGGAGGGGCGTAAGCGCCCATACCGCCGGTGTTCGGCCCCTGGTCGCCATCATAGATACGCTTATGATCGCGGGCCGGGAGCATGGGAACGACGCGCCGGCCGTCGCTGAAGGCCAGCAGGGACAGCTCTGGACCGCTCAATCGTTCTTCAATCACGACTTCGTCGCCGGCCGGGCCAAATTCGCGGGTGACCATGATTTGCTGTAGGGCAGCCTCAGCTTCGGCCAGGTCGTCGCAAATAATGACGCCCTTGCCGGCGGCCAGGCCGCTGGCCTTGACGACGACGCCGTTGGGTAGCGACTGGTTACCCAGGTAGTCGCGGGCCTCGGCGTAGTCGCTGAAAGTGGCGTAAGCGGCGGTGGGGATGCCCTGCCGGCGCATGAAGGCTTTGGCAAAGGCTTTGGACGCTTCCACTTGGGCGGCGGCGCGGCCGGGGCCAAAGATGGGCAGGCCGGCAGCCTGGAAGGCATCTACAATGCCGGCGGCCAGGGGCGCTTCCGGCCCGACGACGGTCAGGCCGATGGCTTTTTCCCTGGCAAAGGTGAGCAGGGCGGGAATGTCTTCGCTGCCAATGGGGACGTTGCCGGCAACTTCGGCCGTGCCGGCGTTGCCGGGGGCGACGTAAATCTGTCCTACCCGGGGCGAGCGGGCCAATGCCCAGGCCAGGGCATGTTCCCGGCCGCCGGAGCCGACGACAAGTATAGATACGTTGGTCATAAAGCGTTTCCTTCAGCAGTTTGCAAGTCTGCAAGTTTGCGAGTAACTGCCGCTAACATACTCGCCCACTTGCCTACTTGCCCCTTGCTCAGCCCCACATATCCTCAAAAATCAGCTTGTCGCGCTCGTCGCTGAAGAGCCAGTCAGGGATGGTGATAGGGTAGCGGCCGGAGAAGCAGGCGGTGCAGTGGCCAGTTTCAGGGCTGCCGGCCGGGTGATTAGCCTCGGCAACGGCTTCGCGGACGGCCTGCTCCATGCCCGGCAGGCTCAGGTAGGCCAGGCTCTCGGCGCCGATACGCTGGCGAATTCCTTCGACGTCCAGCCGGTGGGCAATAAGCTGTTGGTAGGTGGCCATGTCTACGCCCATGAAGCAGGGGTGGCGGACCGGTGGGGAGGAGACGCGGACGTGGACTTCGCTCGCGCCCCCTTCGCGCAGCAGTTGGACTAGCGGGCCGGCCGTGTTGCCCCGGATGATGGAGTCGTCTACCAGGACGACGCGCTTGCCGCGCAGGTTGGCCGAGAGGGGGTTGTACTTGATGCGCACGCCTTCTTTGCGGAGCTGATCGTCGGGCTGGATGAAGGTCCGGCCGATGTAGCGGTTTTTCGTCAGCCCCTCGGTGAAGGGCAGGCCGGATTCCAGGCTGTAGCCGATGGCGGCCGGGGTGGCTGAGTCGGGCACGCCGACGACGATGTCGGCCTCGGCCGGGGCCTCTCGGGCCAGTTGCCGCCCCAGCCGCTGGCGGACGCCGTGGATGGTCTGGCCCTCCAGGAGGGAGTCGGGGCGGGCAAAGTAGACGTATTCAAAGATGCACAGGGCGCGCCGTTCGGAACGGCGGCCGGTGAAAGAGGCCAGCCCGGCCTCGTCCAGGCGGATGATCTCACCTGGCTCGACTTCGCGCAGGTAGTCGGCCCCGACGGTGTGGAGGGCGCACGATTCGGAGGCGACGACGTAGCCACCGCCTTCTAACCGGCCCAGGCAGAGCGGCCGCAGCCCCAGCGGGTCGCGGATGGCGTAAATGGCGTGGCGGGCGAGGATGGCCAGGGAGTAAGCGCCTTCGGCGACCTGCATGAAGGCCTGGAGCCGGGCGACCCAGCGGTCGCTCTCCTGGCCGTTCTGTTCCGGGGTAGTCCACACGCCGGCCGGGGCGGCCAGGATCTGGGTGATGACCTCGCTGTCGCTGGTGGAGGAGAGGCCCACGCCGCGCTTGAGCAACTGGTGGCGCAGGTGAAGGGCGTTGGTCAGGTTGCCGTTGTGGGAGACGCCCAGGGGGCCGTAGATCGTCTCAATCAGATAGGGCTGGACGTTGCGCAGGTGAGAGGAGCCGGTGGTGGAATAACGGTTGTGGCCAATGGCCAGGTGGCCCTGGAGCGGCCGGAGATTGTCTTCGTTGAAGACCTGGGCGACCAGCCCCATGCCTTTGTGGGAATAAGCCATCTGGCCGTCGCTGCTAGCAATGCCGGCGCTTTCCTGACCACGGTGCTGCAGGGCGTAGAGGCCGAAGAAGGTCAGCCGGGCTACTTCCCGGCCGGGGGCGTAAATGCCAAAGACGCCGCATTCGTCGTGGGGTTTGTCGTCAAAATAATCGTTCATCGGATTCTCCCGCATGGGATATTGGATTTTGGATATGACCAATCAATCTCCAATCTCTAATCTCCTCATTCTACCTCTACCTCTACCTCTAGCTCTAGCTCTGCTTCAGTCCGGCGTCGTCGGTTATGATTTTGTCCACGTTTTCTTTTTGCCGGGTGGCGACGCGCTGCCGGATCTCCTCGTTGGCCAGGCCCAGGATTTTGGCGGCTAACAGGGCGGCCCCAGCCGGATCGAGGACGACGGCCGGGGCGACGCCGCCGGGCATGCGCAGCGAGGAGAAGATGTCTACCTCGCCGAAATTCCCGGAGATAGGCGGGCAGGCAATGACCGGAGCCGTCACCTGGGCGTCCACAAAGCCGCTGAGGGCGTTGGAGCGGCCGGCAATGGTGATGTAGAGTTTCGGCCGGGGGTCAGCTTCGTAGGCGCGCAACATCTCCAGCACGTGGGCCGGCGTCTTGTGGGCCGAACCAACACGCAGCTCGCTCTCAATGCCCAGTTCGGTCAGCGCGTTGGCAATCTTTTGGGCATGGTCCACGTCAGTGCGGGAACCCATCAAAATTGGGATGATTGGTTTCATAATCACTCTTTTTTGACGCAAAGACGCAAAGACGCAAAGGATTTTTATTTATAGGCCATTGACGACGCGGTGGATGCCGTGTTTGACGTAACGCGCGCCGAAGTTGATGACGAGGGCCAATTTCAGGTCTAACAAGCGAAGATCTGTCATTTCATAAAACTTTGCGCCTTTGCGTCTTTGCGTCAAATTTCATACTGGGCCAAGTTGGTGAGGATGCGGGAGGCGGCCGGGTAGGGGGCGGGGAGGAAAGGCCGGCCGGTGAGGCGCTCGTAGGCGGCGATGTAGCGGGCGGCAACCTGGGCCACGAAGCCGGCCGGCATGGTAGGCGGGGGGCCGTCGCCCCGGTAGCCCTGGGCGGCGAACCACTTGCGTAGAAATTCCTTGTCGAAGTTTTCCGGCTCCTCGCCGCCCGGCCGGTAGCTTTCGGCCACCCAGTAGCGGCTGGAGTCGGGGGTGTGGACTTCGTCAATGAGCACCAGCCGGCCGTCTACCAGGCCAAACTCGTACTTGGTGTCTACCAGGATAAGGCCGGCCTGGCGGGCCACTTCCTGGCCGCGGGCGAAGACGGCCAGGGCGGCCTGCTCGACTTCGTCCCACAGAGCGGCCGGGACCAGGCCGCGCTCTAAAATCTCTTCCCGCGTCAGCCGCTCGTCGTGGCCGCCTTTTTCAGCCTTGGTGGTCGGGGTGATGATCGGCCGGGGGAGGGGATCGTTCTTGAGCAGGCCATCGGGCAGGGGAATGCCGTACGGCCGGCGGTCGCCCTGCTCGTACAGATACCAGAGCGAGGTCTTGGTGACGCCGGTGATGTAGCCGCGCACGATGACCTCGACTGGCAGCGATCGGGCCTCATGGGCGATGGTCACGTTGGGGTCGGGCACACTGATAAGATGGTTGCCGGCGATGCCGGCCGTTTGCTCGAACCACCAGGCGCTCAACTGGTTGAGGACCTGGCCCTTGTAGGGGATGAGGCCCAACACCCGGTCAAAGGCCGAGACGCGGTCGGTGGTGACGAGCACGCGCCGGCCGTCGCGCTGGTAACTGTCGCGGACCTTGCCTTCTATTTTTTCACCCCAGCCGGGCAGCTCGACCGAGTCGAGGGCCTGGGGGATGGCCTGTAACAGTTCTTCCTGAGTCAACATACGCTTTTTTGCCGCTCTTTCTTTGCCAGGCGGCGCTCAGGCCTGCCTGATGCCATTTTCAAACAGCCGCAGCCCGACCATCCCCTGTTCGCCGCGATGCCAGCGGGGGTGCTGCCAGGGGAAGACGTGGTCTTCGGGGTGGGGCATGAGGCCGAGGACGTTGCCGGCCGGGTTGCAGAGGCCGGCGATATTTAATATCGAGCCGTTGGGGTTATAGGGGTAATTGGTAATTGGTAATTGGAAATTGGAGACTTCGTCCTGAGAACTTGCACTGAGGCTGCCGAAGTGCTCAGTCCGAAGGATTGGAGATTGGAGATTGGAGATTGGGTCGGTGTAGGAGAGGGCGATGAGGTTTTGGCTTTGCAGGGTGGCCAGGGTGGCTTCGTCGTGGACGGCCAGGCGGCCTTCCCCGTGGGCGACGGGGCAGTAGATCGGTTCGTCCAGCCCCCGGGTGAAGAGACAGGGGCTGTTCGGATTAGGCTGGAGGTAGACCCACCGGCACTCAAAGTGGGCCGAGGCGTTATAAGTTAAAGTGATAGAGGACTGAGGACTGAGGGCTGAGGAGGAGAGGGGGAGAGAGGGGGAGCAGTCTCCTTGTCTCCTTGTCTCCTTGTCTCCTTGTCTCCTTGTCTCCTTGTCTCCCCTGCCTGGCAACAGGCCAGCCTTGACGAGGGCCTGGAAGCCGTTGCAGATGCCCAGGACAGGGCGGCCGCTGGTGACGAAATCGTGGATGTCCCGGCCGAGGCGGTGGCGCAGGTCGAGCGCCCAGAGGACGCCGGCCCCCAGGTCGTCGCCGTAGGAGAAGCCACCAGGGATGACGAGCATATGGTAGTCGGCCAGGCGGCGCTCGCCGGCCAGCAGTTGGTTGACGTGGACGATTTCGGAGTCGCCGCCGGCCAGTTGGCAGGCCAGGGCCGCTTCCCGGTCGCGGTTGCTGCCCTTGGCGTGGAGGATGAGGACGCGTTTGTGAAGAGGGGGAGAGGGGGAGAGGGGGAGAGGGGGAGTTTCCTTGTTCCCTTGTCTTCCCCTCTCCTTGTCTCCTTGTCTCCTTGTCTCCTTGTCACCTTCTCCAAGATGGCCGCGCCAGGCTGTTTCCAGGTCGGCGACGGTGAGCTGGATAATGGGGGCGGTGTGGCCGTGGACGAGGAGTTCGCCGCTGCCGGTGACCCGGCCGAAGCGGCCGTGGGGGACGTCGGCCAGGGTTTGTTCAAAGGCGGCGGCGTCTGCCGGCCGGACCTCGACGATGAAACGGGTCAGTGATTCGGAGAAGAGGAGGACCTCATCCGGTAGGCCGGCCGGGTCACCTGGGACGGCGGCCAGCTCGACTTCGGCGCCCAGCCGGCCGGCCAGACACATCTCCGCCACGGCCACGGCCAGGCCACCCTCGGAGCAGTCGTGGCAGGCCTGGACCAGCCCGCCAGCGATGGCTCGGTGCAGTGCCCGAAGACGGTGCAAAGGGTTGGCTACCGGCTGGGGAGGAGTTTGGAGTTTGGATTTTAGATGCGAATGCGAAGCATTCGTCTGGATTTTGGATTGTGGGTTGTAAAGGTTTCCACCTGGTTCGTCTCGTGTATCGCCGATGATATAAAGGATATTATCTGGCTGCTTGAGGTCCATTGTTACGGTTCGATCAACCTGGGGGACGATGGCCAGGGCGGAGATGAGCAGGGTGCCGGGGATGGCCTGTTTCTGGCCGTCGGCCCCGGTGTATTCGTTGTTGAGGCTGTCCTTGCCGGAGATGAAGGGGGCATTGTAGGCGACGGCCGCGTCGTAGCAGCCCTGGGCGCAGCGGACCAGCGCCCCCAGCCGGTTTGGCAGGTTGGGGTTGCCCCAGCAGAAGTTGTCCAGCAGGGCCACCTGATCGGGGTCGGCGCCCACGGCGACGGCGTTGCGCATGGCTTCATCTACGGCCGCCCAGGCCATGGCGTAGGGGTCGAGTTCGCCGTAAGCGGGGCAGAGGCCGGCGGCGAGGGCAACGCCTTTTGGAGATTGGAGATTAGAGATTGGAGATTGGTTAATCTCTAATCCTTCGGACTGAGTCTCAGGACGAAGTCTCCAATCTCTCATCTCTAATAACGTGTCTAGTGGAACGAGCACCGTGGCATCGCTGGGGCCGTGGTTGGCGGCGCCGACGAGGGGTTTGACGGCCGCGCCGCCCTGGACTTCGTGGTCGTAGCGGCGGATGATTTCTTCCTTGCTGCAGATGTTAGGGTGAGCCAGCAAAGCCAGTAGTGAGGAATGAGCAGAGTTGGCCTCGCCAACTCCAAGGACTGACGACTGAGGAGGTGTGGGGATGTCCCCTGGTCTCCCCCTCTCCTTGTCTCCCCCTCTCCTTGTCTCCCCCTCTCCTTGTCCCCAGACCGCCTTCAGATGGCGGGGAGGGAGGCCGTTGTGGAGGAAGGGCATGGACAGGTCGCCGGCGAGGCGGTCGCCGTAGAAGAGGCGCAGCCGGCCGGTGGACTCGAAGTGGCCAAGGACGATGGCTTCGACGTCCTGGCCGGTGCAGAGTTGCTGCAAGCGGGGCCAGTTGTCAGGGGGCACGGCCAGGATCATCCGTTCCTGGGCCTCGCTGAGCCAGATTTCCCACGGCCGCAGGCCGGGGTATTTGAGGGGGGCGTTTTGCAGTTGGACGTGAGCACCCAGTTTTTCCCCCATTTCGCCGACGGCCGAGGAGAAACCACCCGCGCCGCAATCGGTGATGGCGTTGTAGAGCCGCTCGTCGCGGGCGCGCAGGACGACTTCCAGCACCTGTTTTTCCTGGATGGGGTGGCCAATTTGGACGGCCGTGCCGGCAATCTCGCCGGTGGTCGTATCCATTTCCATGCTGGAAAAGGTGGCCCCCCGCAGCCCGTCCCGGCCGGTGCGGCCGCCAATAGCCACGATGAGGTCGCCGGGCTGGGCCTGGGTGCGGTGGGCGCCGCGCGGCAACAGGCCCAGGCAGCCGCAGTAGACCAGCGGATTGGCGGTGTAACCGGGGTGGTAGAGGATGGCCCCATTGACGGTGGGGATGCCCATTTTGTTGCCGTAATCTTCGATGCCATGGACGACGCCGCTGGCCACGCGGCGGGGGTGGAGCGTGCCGGCCGGCACGGCGTCGGGGGGCGGGTCGGGCGGGCCGAAGCAAAGGACGTCGGTGTTGGCAATCGGCCGGGCGCTGACGCCTAGTACGTCGCGGACGACGCCGCCAACGCCGGTGTTGGCCCCGCCGAACGGCTCCAGGGCCGAAGGGTGGTTGTGGGTCTCGACCTTGAAGGCCAGGTCGAAGTGGTCGTCGAAGGCGACGATGCCGGCGTTGTCCACGAAGGCGGAGCGGACCCAGGGCTTGTTGACTTTTTCAGTGGCGGCGCGGATGGTGGTCTTGAGCAGGCCGGGGATGATTTCGGTCCGGCCGTCGGGGCCGGTGTACTCAATGGTCGCTCTGAACGTTTTGTGGATACAATGCTCGCTCCAGGTCTGGGCCAGCATCTCCAGCTCGACGTCGGTAGGGTCGCGCCCTTCCTCCCGGTAATAGTCGCGAATGGCCTGCATTTCGGCCAGGTTGAGGGCCAGCCGGCGCTCCCGGCTGATAGCCAGCAGCTCTTCGTCCCCGGCTTCGCGCAGGGAGATAGTTTCTACCCGGCCGTCGGCTTCCTGGTAGGCGAAGAAGGGCGGGGTAATCGGCTCATTGATGGTAAAGCGCTGGATGACAGGGTTGGCCAGCAGCTCGGTAGCCAGGCGGTGCAGCCCGGCTTCGTCCAGCTCGCCGGCCAGCAGGTAGCGCTGCCCGGTGGCCGCCCGCCGGACGCCGGCCATGCCCAGCAGATGGGCGGCGCGGACCAGGTTTTCGGCCGGAGGGTCGGTGACGCCGGGAAGGAGGGTAACTTCAACTGATTGGAGATTAGAGATTGGAGATTGGAGATTCGCGAATCTCCAATCTCCAATCTCCGCTCTCTCCGTAACGGGGTCGGCCAGGAGTTCCTGGGCCAGGCGGTGGGCTTCGGTTGGGGTGAGGTGGCCCTGGAGGAAGATGAGACGGGTGGTGTGGCAGTGGGTGAGGGTGGTGAGGCCCAATTGATGGGCGGCTTGAAGGAGGGGGTGGTTGGTGGTGTCTGTCTGGTCGGCGGCCGGCCCCACCTCGATACGATAAATTTGCTCCCCGGTGGTGGCGGGCGCTATCGTTTGTGTTTCGGTCTGCTCCATAATAACTCTCCGGCAAGGCAGGCAAGTTCTAACAGGCGGACAGGGAAGGACGCTTCCCGCCTGCGTTGCCTTTCTCATTTGTCAAGTCGTTCCTGGTAACGGTGCTGCTCTTCCGCGTGTCTGTCCCTACGGCCGGGTTGCAGACTGCGCCAGTTTAACACAGAAAGTAAAGAAAGGATAGGTAAATTTGTGCTATACTCTTGGTATGGAGAAAACAGCTACGCAGCACCGTTATATTGAGCGTAACCCAGCCATATGTGACGGTAAGGCGGTCATTACGGGTACTCGCATAAAAGTGACCCAAGTTGCCACTGAATATGAGCGCCTTGGTTGGACACCTGATCAAATTATCGAAGCCCACCCTCATCTCACGTTAGCTCAGATACATGATGCACTTTCCTATTATTATGAGAATCAAGCTGAGCTGGATGCCGAAATAATAGCCGGCGAGCAACTTGTTTCAGAACTTCGAGACCAGTATCCTTCCAGAATAAGCCCAGTTCGTGGTCATTAGAATCTACGCCAACGAAAGCGTTCCATTGCCGATAGTAACCGGCTTGCAGCGCCGTGGTGTCTCTATCACCTGCGCTCGTGACTCAGGTAATTTAGGCTTGACAGATGAGCAGCAACTGTTGTATGCGGCTAACAACCAATTAGTGCCGGAAATGGCGCTCGCCGGTGAAGACCATGACCAGGCCATGCTCGTCGGCCGCCTGGATGATTTCTTCGTCGCGGATGGAGCCGCCGGGCTGGATGACGGCGCTGGCCCCGGCGGCCGCGGCGGCGTCAATGCCGTCGCGGAAGGGGTAGAAGGCGTCGCTGGCGCAGGCGCCGCCGGCCGCCCGCCCGGCCGCTTTCCTGGCGGCTAACTCGCCGGCGTCCACCCGGCTTTGCTGGCCGGCGCCAACACCCCAGGCCACGCCGTTGGCGACCAGGACGATGGCGTTGGACTTGGTATAGGCGCAGATAATCCAGGCCAGCTCGATGTCGCCCCATTGGGCCTCGCTCGGCCGGGCCTGGCTGGCGACGCGCCAGGTGGAGCGGTCCAGGTTGATACTATCCGGCTGCTGGACCAGGAAGCCGGCGTCTACCCGACTGAAGACCATGCCCGGCCGGCCGGGAGGTTGAGCCTCCAACACGCGCATATTCTTCCGTTTAGCGGCCAACAGCTCACGGGCGGCCGGGTCGAAGGCGGGGGCGATGAGGACGTCGGCTTTGGGGTTGGCGGCAATTTCGGTGGCCAGCGCTTCGCTCACCGGCCGGTTGAGGGCGACGATGCCGCCGAAGGCTGACTTGGGGTCGCACTCGAAGGCCAGGTGGTAGGCGGCCGAAATATCGGCGGCGACGGCGACGCCGCAAGGGTTGGCGTGCTTGATGATGACGGCCGCCGGCTCACTCCCCAGGTCATGGACGAGCCGCCAGGCGGCCTCGGCGTCGTAGAGGTTGAGGTAGCTGAGGGCCATGCCGGAGTGCTGGACAACGGAATCCCACCAGCCGGTGGCCCCTGTTTCCCGGTAGCGCGCGCCGGCCTGGTGGGGGTTTTCGCCGTAGCGAAGCTCCTGGGCGCGCTCCAGGGCCAGGTGGAGGGTTGGGGGGAGGGAGGTATCGCGGTTGAACCAGGTGACGATGGCGGCGTCGTAGGCGGCGGTGTGGGCAAAGGCTTTGACGGCCAGCCGGTGGCGAGTATCACTGCTGACCCCACCGGCCTGGCCCAGCTCGGCCAGCACAACGCCGTAATCGGCCGGGTCGCACAAGACGGTGACGCGGTCGAAGTTCTTAGCGGCGGCCCGCAACAGGGTGACGCCGCCGATGTCAATTTGCTCGACCGCCTCGGCCAGGCTGACGTCCGGCCTGGCGACCGTTTCCTGGAAGGGGTAGAGGTTGCAGACGACCAGGTCAACGAGGGCGATGCCCTGGGCAGCCAGGTCGGCCCGGTCCTCGGCCGTATCGCGAGCCAGGATGCCGCCGTGGACGGCCGGATGGAGGGTCTTGACCCGGCCGCCGAGCATTTCCGGCGCGCCGGTCACTTCGGCCACGTCCAACACGGCCAGGTCGGCCGCGCGCAGGGCCTGGGCCGTGCCGCCGCTGGCTACCACTTCCCACTCCATTTCCACCAGGGCCTGGGCCAGGGAGACCAGGCCGTTTTTGTCGTGTACGGAAAGAATGGCGCGTTTTATCATAGCGAGGAAGTTACCAAAATCAAGCAGGGGGAACAAGTAATTGGGTAGTTGCCCCAATTATTGCCAACACGATGTTGTTGTACAATAGGCAAAATTATACGAAGAAGAGCCACTTACCGTTGTTGATGAGTCCACAAAGAAAATTATGAACTATGCTATCTCCCGCTATCTGAATATCCGCCAGGCCTATGGGCCGGTCTTTTCCGGCGACGGCCGGCGGCTGGCTTTTTTGAGCAATATCACCGGCCTGCCGCAGGTCTGGCAGGTGGAAGGGGACCGGCTGGCCTCGGCCGGCGAGCCCTTGCCCTGGCCGGAACAACTGTCTTTTGCCGGCGACCGGGTCATGGGGGCCTGGTTTTCGCCGGCCGCCGGCGACGGCCGGCTGCTGTACGCCCGCGACGTCGGGGGCAACGAAAAGGCCCAGTTGTTCCTCCTTTCGGCCGACGGGGCGACGGAAACGGCGCTCACCGCCGGTTACGAAGAGGCCATGCACCTCTTTGGCGAGTGGTCGGCCGACGGCCATTCCTTCCTCTTTGCCGCCAACCGCCGCGACCCGATGCTGTTTGACCTTTACTTGCAACCACTGGACGGCCCGGCGCGTTTGCTGTGGCCGAACGACCAGCCTGGCTTCCTGTGGCACGTAGCCCTGGCCCCGAACGGCCGGCGGGCCGCGTTTGTCCGGGCAGCGGCTTCCTTCCAGCACGATTTATTCGAGATAGAGCTGAATACGGGTGTAGTCCGGCCGTTAAGCCCGGCCGGCGAGGAGGCGCGTTACGGCCCGGTGCGTTACCTGCCCGGCGGCCGGTCGCTGCTGGTGAATACCGACAAGGTCTCTGATTTCATGGTTCTGGCCCACCTGGAGCTGAACGACCTGGGGCTGCGGCCGCTGGCCAGCCGGGAATGGGACATTGAGACGTTTGCCCTGTCGCCGGACGGGCGAAAGCTGGCCCTTGTCGTCAACGTGGACGGCGTGGGCGAGCTGCAAGCCCTGGACCTGGCAACCGGGCAGCAGTGGGCCGCGCCGGTTCTGGACGGCACGCCCGGCGTAATGAGCGCGCTCCTCGACCGGCCGGTCTTTGCCCCCGATTCGCGCCGGCTGGCCTTTTCCTTCACCAGTCCGACCCGGACGGCGGACGTGTTTATCTGGGATATGGCCGCCAACCAGTCCTGGCCGGTGACGCGCTCCTCGCACGGTGGCTTGCCCCGGGCCGCCTTCGCCGCCCCAGAGCTGGTCCGCTATCCGACCTTCGACGGCCGGACTATCCCGGCCTGGTTTTACCGGCCGGCCGGGCAAAATGGCCCGGCGCCGGCGGTGATCGTCGTCCACGGCGGGCCGGAAGGGCAGAGCTTGGCCGCCTTCAATTTTCTGATCCAGTACCTGGCCGGCCACGGCTACGCCGTCCTGGCCCCCAACGTGCGCGGCTCGACCGGCTACGGCAAGGCTTACAGCCACCTGGACGACGTGGAAAGGCGGATGGAGTCGGTGGCCGACCTGGCCCACGCCGCCGCCTGGCTCCAGGCCCGGCCGGAGATAGACGGCCGCCGCCTGGCCGTCTACGGCGGCAGTTACGGCGGGTTCATGGTCCTGGCTGCCCTGACGACGTATCCCGACTTGTGGGCGGCCGGGGTCTGCCTGGTAGGGATCAGCAATTTTGTCACTTTCCTGGAGAACACCAGCAGCTATCGCCGCGCCCACCGGGAGAAGGAGTACGGCAGCCTGGAACGGGACCGGGAGTTCCTGGCCGGCATCTCGCCCATCCACCAGGTGGACAAAATTACCGCGCCACTGATGGTCATTCACGGGGCTAACGACCCGCGCGTGCCGGCCGGCGAGGCGGCGCAAATCGTGGCCGCGCTGCGGCAGCGGGACGTGCCGGTCGAGTATTTGCTCTTTGAAGACGAAGGGCACGGGCTGGTGAAGTTGGCCAATAAGCTGGTGGCTTATCCGGCCGTGGTGGCCTTTCTCAAGCGGTACGTTTAGAGCGTTATCGCCCTTTGAAAGCGGCCGGGCGGCGCTCGATGAAAGATTGGAGGCCCTCCTGCACGTCTTCGCTGCCCATCAGCGGCGCCAGGTCGGGCAACAGGCGGGCCAGGGCGGCCGGCTCGCCCCGGGCGCGGGCCAGGCGGGCAGATTTGAGGCTGGCGTAGACGCCCAGGGGAGCCTGGGCAGCGATACTCTCGGCTATTTGAAGGGCTGCTTCGAGCTGCCGGCCGGGTTCGACGACCTGCTGGATCAGGCCGATGCGGTAAGCCTCGGCCGCGTCGAACTCGTCGCCGGTCAACAGGTAGCGCATGGCGTTGCCCCAGCCGGCTTCCTGGATGAAACGGACGGTAGCTCCGCCGACGGGATAAATGCCGCGCTTGATTTCAATCTGGGCAAAACGGGTGTCGCTGGCGGCGACGCGGACGTCGCTGGCCAACAGGAGTTCGATGCCCAGGGTCAGGCAAATGCCCTGGACGGCCATGACGACCGGCTTGGCGACGCGGTTACTCTCCTCCAGGCCGAGCGGGTCCACGGCGCCGGCCGGTAGTGGCGGGTATTGGCCGCTCTGGAAATAGGGCGCCCAGGCGACGAGGTCGAGGCCGGCCGTAAAGTGGTCGCCGTGGGCAAACAAGAGCCCGCAGCGCAGCTCGCCGTCCCGCTCCAGCTCGCCATAGGCGGCCGCCAGGGCGTGGTACATCGCCAGGTCAAAAGCGTTGCGCTTGGCCGCCCGGTCCAGGCCCATTAAAAGAACGTGCCCCCGCCGCTCGGTGGTGACGTTTCCGGCGCTCATTGGTGTCTCAGGGGTTGTTCTACATGGGCGCTCCACCAGGTTTCCTCAGCGTATTTGGCATAGGTCGGACGGTATCCCCGCATACGGCCGAGGGGAGCCAGCGCTTTGGCAACAGGGATGGCGATCCTCGGTGGCGGGTTGGTAAAAACAGTGTCGTTGGCGTACTCACTCCCTATGACCATCGCCTGCAGGAACTTCGGTTGCCCTTGGGGAGTGAGCGCGCCTTCGTGCGCCATGCCAAAGAGCGTTGGAATGACTTCGCCGGTTCGGGCTGCTGGCCGTGTCTCCCCGATCACGACGCCATACCGATCACCTATGCAACGAAAAGTGTGGGGCGTCCCTTTCTTGACAACCAGTTGTTCCCCGGCGCCGGCGCGTCGCTCTTTGCCGTCAAGCTTGAAGATAAATTCGCCCTGCACGATGTCGAAATGCTCGTCGTAGGTGGGATGAAAGTGTTCGGGTGGGCCTGAGTTTCCGGGTCTGAAGACAACCACGCCCCGTTCAAATTCCCCTTGGGTGTCTTTTGACAGGATGAGGGCGAAAATCCATTCCCCCGTTATCGGCTGAGAAAAGAGCGGCGATATTCGTTGGTTGAGAAGCTGTGCAAGGCGGTCGTCGCTGTCATAGTCGAACCCGGTGCCATTGATGGGATGTCTATTCTGATCAAGGGTGCGTCCTGTGGTGATTGTTGGCATCTTCTTTCTCCTTTTAGGCATAGTGTAGCACAGGGACCAAAAAAAGATCATCAAAGTCTCCGATTGACAGCCAATAACCGCTTGTGTACACTGCTTAGTAAGTTAGATTAACTTACTAAGCGCCATGAAAAAAGCTACCCGCCAGCAGACGAAAGAGCATAATACCCGCCTGGTCTTGAAGACCATTTACGAGAGGGGGAATATCAGCCGGGCGGACGTGGCCCGGGCGACGCGGCTGGCCCGGCCGACAGTCTCCGCCATTGTGACCGGGCTGCTGGACGCCGCCTTTGTAGTCGAGAGCGGGCCGGGGCCGTCGGCCGGGGGGAAGCGGCCGACGCTGCTGAACGTAGCCCACGACGCCCACCAGTTGCTGGCCGTTGACCTGGGCAGCCAGACGTTTCGCGGGGCGCTGGTCAATTTGCGGGGGGAGATTGTGGAGCGGCGCAATTATCCGCTTAAGCAGCGGAAGGGCCAGGCGGCCGTAGAACTGGTCTACCAATTGGTAGACGCCCTGCTCCAGGTGGCCTCGGCCCCGCTGCTGGGCCTCGGCCTCGGCACGCCGGGGCTGGTCAATCCCCACCAGGGCATCGTCCGCCAGGCGGTGAATCTGGGCTGGAATGAGCTGCCCCTGCGCGACCTGCTGGCCGGCCGTTACCAGAAGCCGGTTTACCTGGCCAACGACAGCCACATGGCCGCCCTGGCCGAGTATACTTTTGGCCAGCCGCGCGACAGCAGCCACCTGATCGTGGTCAAGGTTGGCCAGGGGATTGGGGCCGGGATCGTCCTCAACGGCCAGCCGTACTATGGCGACGGCTTTGGGGCCGGGGAAATCGGCCACCTGGTGGTGGCCAACGGCCGGGAGCTATGTACCTGCGGCAATTTCGGCTGCCTGGAGACGGTGGCCAGCACGCGGGCCATCCTGCGCCAGGCGCAGCAGATCGCCGGGCGGGAAATGAAGTGGGAAGCTATTGTCAAGGCAGTGCAGGCTGGGGATGAGGCGTTGCAGGCGATGGTTGTCCAGGCCGGGCGCTGTTTGGGCCTGGGCCTGGCGGCGCTGGTGGGCAGCTTCAACGTCCATCACCTGGTCGTTGCCGGCCGGGTCGCTCAATTTGGCGACCTCTACCTGGCGGCGGCCCGGTCGGAGCTGGAGCGGCGGGTGCTGCCGTCGCTGGCGGCCGGAACACGCCTGAGCTACGCCACGGCCGACGACGATTTGGTCATCCTGGGTAGTTCGGCGATGGTCTTGCAGGGGGAGTTGGGAATTATTTAGAGGACTGAGGGCTGAGGACTGAGGGCTGAGTGACGAGCAATGAGTGATGCGGCGCGGTTGTGGCTGGGAATTGACGTGGGAGGGACGAAGGTCGAGGCGCTGCTGGCCGACCAGAGGCACGAGGCGCGCGGCCGGGCGGTGCAGGAGACGGATAGCGCCTCGCCGGAGCGGGTAGTGGCCAGCATTGATCGGGCGGCCCGGCAAGCGCTGGGCCAGGCCGGGGCGACGCTGGAACAGGTGGCGGCGGTGGGGGTGGGGGCGCCCGGCCACGTGGACCCGGCGACAGGGGTGGTCCGCCTGGCGGTCAACCTCAATATACATGAATTCCCCCTGGGAGAGGCGCTGGCCGCGGCCTTCCGGCGGCCGGTTTTCCTGGATAACGATGTGCGCATGGCCACTGTAGGGGGGTACTGGCGGTTAAAGCAGCGCCAAGCGCTGAACAATATGCTCTTTGTCAGTATCGGCACCGGGATTGCCGCCGGCCTGATTTTGAACGGCCGGCTATACCGGGGCGAGCGGGGCGTGGCCGGCGAAGTTGGGCACATGGTCGTCGAGGCCAACGGCCGGCGCTGCCAGTGCGGCAATTGGGGTTGCCTGGAAGCGATGGCCGCCGGGCCGGCTATTGCCGAACAGGCCCGGACGGCCGTAGCCAGGGGCGAGGAGAGCGCGCTGGTGGCGCTGGGCGAAGGGGTGACGGCCCAGGACGTCTACCAGGCGGCCCAGGCCGGGGACAGGCTGGCCCTGGCCGTCGCCGATCGGGCCGGCCATTATCTGGGACGGGCGTTGCAAAACCTGGTCATGACCCTGGACGTGAGCAAAATCTTGCTGGGCGGCGGGGTGTCACGCGCCGGCCAGGCTTTTCTCCAGCCGATCTTGCGGGAGTGGGAAAACCAGCGCCGCCACTCTGTCCTGGCCGAGGCGATGCTGAACCCGGCTATCCTGGAGCTGGTCCCGCCCGATTACCCGGCCGGTCCCTGGGGGGCCGTTATTGTTGCCCAACAAAGGTTGGAGGATAGTTGGTAGTTGATGGTGGATAGTTGGTGGTTGGTGGTTGATGGTTGAAGCGATGCTGTACCTGGAAAGAGCCACGCTCATCACCCCGGAAGAGACCATAGCCGACGGGGCGGTGCTGGTCGAGGCCGGCCGTATCCGGGCCGCCGGCCCCCGCCACACGATCCGGCCCCCGGCCGGAGCGCAGGTGGTGGACGCGGCCGGCCTGACTGTGGTCCCCGGGTTTATTGATTTGCAGTGCAACGGCGGCTTCGGCCACGATTTTACCCACGACCCGGCGACTATCTGGCCGGTGTCGGCCCGGCTGCCCCAGTATGGGGTCACGGCCTTCCTGCCGACGATTATTACCTCCCCCCTGGCGACCATTGTCCAGGCCCAGGCCATCCTGGCCCAGGGGCCGCCGGCCGGTCTGGTTGGGGCCTGGCCGCTGGGACTCCACCTGGAAGGCCCATTCCTGAACCCGGCCAAAAAGGGGGCCCACAACCCCATCCACCTGCGGCCGCCGGCGCTGGCCGCCGTCGCCGGCTGGTCGGCCGGGCAGGAAGTGCGGCTGGTGACGCTGGCCCCGGAGCTGCCGGGGGCGCTGGAACTGGTGGCCGCCCTGGTGGCGCGGGGGGTGGTCGCCAGCGCCGGCCATTCGCTGGCCAGCTACGAAGAGGCCCAGGCGGCGTTTGATGCCGGGGTGCGCTACGGCACGCACCTGTTTAACGCCATGCCGGCGCTGCACCACCGCGAGATTGGCCTGCCGGGAGCGCTGCTGGACGACGAGCGGGTGACGGTGGGGTTGATTGCCGACGGCGTCCACGTCCACCCGGCCCTGGTGAAGCTGGCCTGGCGGGCGGCCGGCGGCCGGCTGAACCTGGTGACTGACGCCATGGCCGCCCTGGGCATGCCGCCCGGCCGCTACGAGCTGGGGACGTTTACTGTAACCGTCACCGAGCAGGAATCGCGGCTGGACGACGGCACGCTGGCCGGCAGTGTTCTATCCCTGGACGCGGCCATGCGGAACTTGATGGCCTTTACCGGCTGCTCGCTGGCCGAGGCCCTGCCGGGCGTAACGACGACACCGGCCGCCCTGCTGGGCCTGGGGCAGCGCAAGGGCCGGATTGCCCCCGGTTACGATGCCGACCTGGTCCTGTTGACGCCTGAACACCAGGTGGCCGTGACGATTGTGGCCGGGCAGGTGGCTTACTCTCTCTAGCTGTGGCCGGCCTCCGACCGTGCCACCGGCGCGGTCAGGAGACCGGCCGGAGCAGTTATTCGTGTTGGGTGTAGACCTATGATTGAAGTGAGTAAGACGCATTTGTATCGCGAGATTCACCAGCAGCCGGAGACGCTGGAGCGCTTTCTGGCGCAAGAGCGGGCCAGCGTCCGTCGGCTGGCCGAGGCTATCCAGCAGCGGGCTATCCGGCACGTCATGATTGCTGCGCGGGGCACGAGCGATAACGCCGGTCGCTACGCCAAGTACGTCCTGGGGGCGATGAACGGCCTGGTCGTCTCGCTGGCCGCGCCCAGCCTCTTTACCATTTACCAGCGGCCGCCCCGCCTGGCGGACACGCTGGTGCTGGGCATCAGCCAGAGCGGCCGCAGCCCGGACATTGTCGCCGTGCTGGCCGAGGCGCGGCGGCAGGGGGCGCTGACGGCGGTGATGACCAACGAGCCGGACTCAGACCTGGCCCAGCAGGGGGATGTGGTGGTAGACCTGCGGGCCGGGGAGGAGAAGGCCGTGGCGGCGACGAAGACGTACACGGCCGAGCTGGCGGCTATTGCCCTGCTCAGCGCCACGCTGGCCGGGGATGGGCAGATGCTGGCCAGCCTGGAGGCGATGCCGGCCGCCGTGGGCCGTATCCTGGCCATGAATGACGCCATCGCCCAGGTCGCGCCCCGCTACCGCTACATGGAGCGCTGCGTCGTCATCGGCCGGGGCTACAACTATGCCACCGCCTTTGAGCTGGCCCTCAAGCTCAAGGAGCTGACCTACGTCGTGGCCGAGCCCTACAGCAGCGCCGATTTCCTGCACGGGCCGCTGGCCATGATTGAGCCTGGCTTTCCGGCCGTGGTCATTGCCCCGGCCGGTCTGCTCCAGGCGGAGCTGCGGGCCTTTATGGAGACGCTGCACCGCTACCAGGCCGAGATCATTGCCATTAGCGACGAGCCGGAGATGCTGGCCCTGGCCCGGACGCCGCTGGCCATGCCCCCGGGCGTGCCGGAGTGGCTCTCGCCCCTGGCCGCCATCGTGCCCGGCCAGCTTTTTGCCCTGCACCAGGCCCACACCCGAGGCTACGACGTGGATGCGCCGCGCGGGATTCGCAAAGTGACAGAGACGAGATAAAGCAGACGACGGACCACGGACGGCGGACGACTTCAGTTGGCCTATCGTCTGTCGTCCGTCGTCAAATTAGAAGGAGGTAACAATGAAAGTCGGGTTTTATGGTCATGTTCGGCAGTATCACGCTCTAAAAGAAGAATTGGATGCTGCCATTCAGGAGGTGTTGGAGAGTGGGGAGTACGTCTTGGGTCCGGCGCTGGCCCGGTTTGAGAAGGAGCTGGCCGCTTACTTCCAGATGAAGAACGCCATTGGCGTTAACTCCGGTACGGACGCCCTGTGGCTGGTCTTCCTGGCCCTGGGCATCGGCCCCGGCGACGAGGTCATTACCACGGCCAACACCTTCTTTGCCACGGCCGAGGCCATCTGGTTTACGGGCGCGAAAGCAGTCTTTGTGGACATTGAGCCGGACACCTGCAATATTGATCCAGCCCAAATCGAGGCGGCGATTACGCCTAACACCAAGGCCATCGTGCCCGTGCATCTGTACGGCCAGACGGCCGACATGCGGGCGGTCGCTGAGATCGCCAGGCGCCATGGTCTGTTTGTAGTCGAAGACTGCGCCCAGGCCATTGACGCCCACGGCGACGGCTTTGCCGTTGGCGAGTTGAGCGACGCCGTCTGCACCAGCTTCATCATTCAAAAGAACCTGGGCGCCTTTGGCGACGGTGGGGCGATTATTACCAACCGGGATGACATTGTGCCGGCCATCCGCGCCTTGCGCAACCACGGCTCCTTGAAGCGCTCCTACCACAGCATGGGCTACAACAGCCGCCTGGACGACCTGCACGCCGCCATTCTCAGTGTGAAGCTGAAGCGGATCACGGCCTGGAGCGACCGGCGGCGAGAGATTGCCGCCATGTACAACGACGGCCTGAAGCGAACGAGCCTCAAGCTGCCCTGCGAGCGGCCGGGCTACCGGCACGTCTATCACCTCTACGTCATTGAGACGCTGGAGCGGGACGCCATACTGCCATACCTCAACGGCGCGGGCGTTGACGCCAAGCTCCATTACCCGATTGCCATTCACCAGCAGGCAGGGTATCCCTGGGGCAAGGCGGCCGACCTGAACGTCCAACTGCCGCTGACCGAGAAATCGGCCGCCAGCGTGATCTCTCTGCCCATGTTCCCGGAACTGGAGCAGGCCGAGATAGATTACGTCATTGATACCTGCCGGGCCTGGGAGGACCGGTGAGCGCGGCCTTACCCACCTACACCGTCGCCGTGGCTGGCCTGGGCAGGCGTGGCCTGCACCACGCCGAGGCCTTTGCCGCCAATCCTCGCTTCCGCCTCGTGGGGCTGTCCAACCGGACGCCGGCGCGCTTAGAGGCGGCCCAGGAGAAGTTGGGCGAAGCGTACGCCAGCACGGACGTGGTCGAGATGCTGGCCCGGACCAGGCCGGACGTCTTTGCTTTTTGCACACCGCCCCAGCTCCGGCTGCCGCTCATTCGGGCCGGCGTCGAAGCCGGGGTCAGGTTGATCGCCTACGAAAAACCAATGGCTACCTCGACCAACGAAGCCCTGGAGATCAATGAACTGCTGCGCGAGGCCGGGGTCAAGTCGGTCGTCAGCCACCAGCACCGTTACGGCCAGCACTACCAGAAGGTCAAGGAAATGATCGCCAGCGGGGCGATTGGTCGCGTTCACACCGTCTATGGCCATGCCACTGGGTGGATGCTGCACATGATGACGCACCTGATCGAGTACGTCCGCTGGTACAACAACTATGCCGAAGCGGAGTGGGTAGTCGGGCAGGCGGCCGGTCTGGAGAAATTTGCCGACGCCCATCCGTCGCCGGACTACATGGCCGCGCTCATTCAGTTTGACAACGGCGTGCGCGGCATCGTCGAGTGCGGCGCCGGCGCGCCGGACGTGCCCGAAGTGGAGTACTGGTGGCGCAAGTGCCGCATTGGCGCTCAGGGGACGGAGGGCTTTGCCGAGGTCTTGACGGGTGGCGGCTGGCGGGCCGTCACCCGCGACTCGCATGGGGTAATTTCCGGGCCGGGCTGCATGGACTACGGCCAGGATATGCCACCCTACATTCAGGAGATCGCTGATTGGCTGGACGACCCGGCCAGGGTCCACCCCTGCAACGGGGAGAGCGCGCTGAAAGGGTTTGAGATTATGATGGCCGCCTGCCGTTCGGCCGTGCAGCGGGGCAAAGTCATGCTGCCCCTCGGCCCGGGCGAGCCGGAACTGGAGGCCTTGAAGAGCGTGTTGCCGGCGTCGTCGGTCTAGAGACGCTCTATGTTTATCGCCAATGGGGCGAATGGGCGAATGGCGCGAATCGCTTTTAAAAGAGGGTCTCAGGCTGGAGCGCGTTCGTTGATCCAGCGGGCGGCCAGGCCGGCGCGCAGGCGGTAGCCGCCGTTGGCCTCTTCGACCACCTGGCGCCAGAGGAGACCGCGCAGGGCGGCCGGGGTGGCCTGGGCCTGCCCTAGTAACTCGCTTTCGGACAGCGGCTCCAGCCGGGCGCGGGCCAGGAGGCGCGCAACGGCCCGCTGGGCGTCGTCGGTGTCGCGGCTGGTCCACCACTCGGTGAAGTAAGCGGCCGTCGTCTGCAACGTCGTGTTCAGGGCGGTGGTTACGTCGGCCAGGGTGGCCTGGCGTTGATGGTTCTCGTTGACGTGATTGACCAGGTCGCGGCAAATGGCCTGGACCAGGTAGGGCTGGCCGCCGCTGGCAGCCAGAATCGCTTCCACGGCTTCCGGTTCGTAATGCAGGGGAAAATCGGGGACGGGTGCCGTAATTAATTCGCGGGCTTCGCCTGGCTGCAGTGGGCCGATGGGCAGCAGGCGAACGTTGACCAGGGCGTCGCCCCAGCGGGACGGCAGTTCTTCGGCCGTGTGCGAACCGGCCAGGAGAATAACCAGGTGAGGATGGTGCTGGATCAAGCCGCGCAGCCAGTGGAAGACACGCTCGTCCAGCCGGCCGGCGGCGATCATTTCTTCCAGCCGTTCGTACTCGTCCAGGTTGAGTAAAATGAGTCGGCCGTCCAGCAAAGGGGGGAGCTGCCCGGCCCAGTCAAAAAAGGCGGTATAGGGGTCGTCGGCCAGCCACTCGCGGGAGAGGGGCGGGAGCTTCAGGCGGCGGGAGTGGAGGGCGCTGTTCTGGACCTGGCGGGCCAGGCTGCCCAAGAGGCCGGCGGCGCTTTCGCCGGTGATGGCCGATTGTAAATCCACTTCCACCGGCACAAAGTCAGGGCCGAGGCGGGAGGGCAACTGGCGGAGAACGGAGGTCTTGCCGCTGCGGCGCGGGCCATAGAGCAGCAGCGTCGGGCGGGCTTCCGGCTGGGCAGCTAGTTCCCGCTCCAACATCAGGAACAAATCGCGGCGGCCCTTAAAGACCCGGCTCTTGTCGGCCAGAGGGTTGCCGACGACGTAATAGTTGGGCACGGGCAATTCAGCCGAGCGGCGGCGCAAATCGGCCAGAGCCTGATCCAGGAGACGCCGCCAGGTGAGCAGGGCGGCGGCCAGGCGCGCCCCGGCCTGGCCGGCGGCCCAGGCCTGGGCCTGCTGCAACTGGATTACCTCGGCCTGGGCGCGTTCCAGTTGGTCCAAACGGTTGGCGTCTTCTTCGCTTTCCTCAGCAGCCCGGACCCGCTCGGCGACCTGGCGCAGGGCGGGCAGGGCGTTTTCCAGCCCGGCCGGCAAGTCGGGCGGCAGCCAGGCCAGCGTCTCGGCCACGCCGGCAATGCCGGCCAGGCTATTGGCCTGCTCCAGGTCGCGGGCGGTGATTTCCAACAAGGCGCGGCGGGCCGCCCAGCCCTGGCGAAAAGAGGCGGCCACCTGGCCGATGGCCCGGGCGGCCGCCGCCCGGTCGGCCTGGGCGGCGGCGACCAGGTGGGCATCCAGCCCGGCCAGCGGCAGCCAGACCAGCTCGTCCCAAAAGACGGGCGAGCGGGGCAGCGTCGCCAGCGCCTCCCCCGGGCGGCCGCGCCCGGAGCGGGCCAGCAGCCATTGGTAAGGCAGTTGGCAAAAGAATGGAAAAAGGCGAAAATAGGCCACGCCCAACGCCACGCCCAACGCCACGCCAAACGCCACGCCAACCGCCACGCCAACCGCCACGCCAACCGCCACGCCAACCGCCACGCCCAACGCCACGCCCAACGCCACGCCCAACGCCACGCCAACCGCCACGCCAAACGCCACGCCAACCGCCACGCCAACCGCCACGCCAAACGCCACGCCAACCGCCACGCCAACCGCCACGCCCCCCGCCACGCCAACCGCCACGCCCAACGCCACGCCCCCCGCCACGCCCCCCGCCACGCCCCCCGCCACGCCCCCCGCCACGCCCCCCGCCACGCCAACCGCCACGCCAACCGCCACGTCTGAGGGGACGCCCGCCATAGCCAGCAGCAGCCAAGCCAGGATGGCCGCCGGCAGCGCCAGCAGGTAACCGGCCAGATCGCCCCGGCGAACGCGCCAGTGCAGCAGGTAGCTGGCCAGGGCGCCGGCGCTGTAGCCGCCAGCAGTAGCCAGCAAGATCACCCAGTCCAGTGCCTCGCCCAGCAGGGGAAGGAGGGTTAACCGGAGGGTCAGGCCCCAAAGCAACGCGCCGGACAATGGACCTACTACTAACAGAGCCAATACCAGGCGGTGCAGATGGTGTAGCGCGGGCGCGCCGGCCAGCCGGTCAGCGGCTTCCCACAGCAGCAGCCGCTCATTCAGGCGGGAATCAATGGCCTGGACGTAGCGGCGCAAGGTAAATGGTTTGAAGTAAAGCCAGTACAGCAGGCGGGACAGATCCCGGGGAAAGTGAAGGAGGGTATTGGGGGTCGTGCCTTGTCCTTCGATAGCCATCAGGGTGTGGGGGTAAGAGGCGGCGTGGGTAGGAAGCGAGTAGCCACCAGGCCACGGAAGCCTGGTGAAAACATCATGAGAAGAAAAATCACTACAAGGAGCAGTAGTAAAGCCCAGCCGACTGTGCGGCGGGTGAGCGGATCGGTGGCCGCTTCCCCTTTCCAGAAAAGGGCCAGCCGGCCCACGTGGTCGGGCAGGTGGCGGAGGAAGCGGCCGGCCTGCTCGCGCCGGGTGCGCCGGCCGAAGGTCTGGCGGAGCGTGGCCTGGTAAGCGCGGTGGACGCGCCGCCAGTTGGCGGCCGGCTGCTGCTTGGCGTTGTAAATGGCCCGGCCGGCCTGCTGCAGCTTCAGGGGGTGGCGGCCGGCCCACTTGAGGGCCCGTTGGATGTCTTCGTCGTTAAACGGCCGGTCGCAGTGGCGGCCCCGCTCCACCAGCCGGTAGGCCTCGGCTTCGGTCAACTCCCCCAGGGGAATAAACTCGGAGAAGATGTTGAAGAATGGCGACGTCACCTTTTCTTCCTCGGCCAGCTCGTAGAGCGGCCGGGTGGAGGTAATGACGAAGGCGGCCTGGCCGCCGTTAATCAGGCTGCGCCAGGAGTCGAAAAGCTGGCGGGGAAAGGCTTCGGGGTATTTGACCAATTGCTCAAACTCGTCCAGGCAAAGGACCGGGTAGAAGCCCTCCTGGCCGGCCGCCAGGCGGATGGCCTCCTCGAACGCGTCTAGAGTCAAATCCTGCTGCCGTCCTGCTTCCTGCCACTGAGCCTCAAGCCGGCGGGCGGAGGGCGGTAAAGCCTGGCATAGGCCGGCCAGCAGCCCTTGCAGCAGGGCGTGGCGGGTCATATAGCGGCCGCTCAGCAGGTCAACGCAGCAAAAAACGTAACGCTCCGGCTGTTGCAGGCGCTGCGGATAGCTCTGGGTGAGATGGTAGAGCAGGGAGGAGCGGCCGGTGCGGCGCGGCCCAACAATGGAGACGCTCTGGAGCTGGCCGGCGTGGGCCGTTTCCAGGGCGGTGAAGATGCGGGCCAGTTCTGCCTGGCGGCCGACGAAATACTGGGGATCGGTGATACGATTACAGCAATAAAATGGATCAGGCATATAACACCGCGGGGGCGAAGCAACCCCTTACCACTGCACGCTCCTCATCCATCTCTGAATGCTTTACCCTTGAAGGGCCAGCAACAGAAAACACGATCTGGCTCAGCCACATGTGGCTCAGCCACGTATGGCTCACCCTTGATGTTAACAGAAAGTGGGCACGAGGCAACTACTACCAGGCGTAGAGTGAGTAGTTCATCCAGCCTTTCCCACGTCCCATTCGTCTCCCCAGTCCTGTTCTGGCAACCAGACTTCAGTTTCTTCCAGTTGGGCCGGAATGCGGGCATAACCGGCCGCGTCTAACGCTTCAAGGGGCTGCATTTCTGGATGGCGAAAAGCCAGGACAATATCGTCTTTCGGCACGCCGGCCGCCATTAACTCGGTGGCGACGCCGTCCTCAGCCCAGTCTTCTTCAATCCAGATTTTTCCCTCGTACAGACGCGCGTAGACGACAACTGAGCGAATCCGCTTCTTGCCCCACCAACCTGTTCTCAATAACAGATACCGGTCACGTTCTTCGTCAAAAATAATGTGCGTTTCTAGGCTATCCGTTGGCGGCCGGTTTGCCAACTCAGCGTATTTGCTTAAGCTCCTCTTTATCAGGTTTCGATAATCAACAAGTTTATCCATCTCTATACTGGTAACGGTCATAAACTGTCGTTTTGACTAGAGGTGGCCGTGGCTGGAAGCCAGCCATAGTCGGAGACCGGCCACAGCCAGTATATCAGGGTTGCCTTTACCTTTCACGAATAACGTCCCTGGCAGTCATAGTGAAAGTATAAAGTTAGCCTGAGGAGTTTACATGCGCGGGGCGCACCACGCTGCATGAAAATTCTTTACAGCCTTTGCGTCTTTGCGTCTTTGCGTCAAATTATTTTCACAGGAGACAACATGAGCGGGCACACCACCACGGATGAAAATAAGGGGACACGTCACTAGCCGATAGGCTTGCTTGATGAGTACACTAAGCAAGCTGGTCTCAAGGTCGAATGATTAACTGGTACCGCGAGTCTGAACAGGAGACGGACCTGGATACCTGGAGGTACCACCAACTGTTGCCGCGAGCACGAAGAGGAGAATCTTCTCACGGGGGTATCTGACCAGCGTAGACAAGAAGCTAGAGGAGGTGCGTGATGCGGGTGATGTACCAACGATGTGGCGGGTTGGATGTGCATAAGAAGACGGTGGTGGCCTGTCGGCGACGGTTGACCAAAGCGGGCTGGGAAAGCGAAGTCAAGACGTTCGGGACGATGACGGCTGACCTGTTGGCGCTGCTGGATTGGCTGTTGGCCTGGGAAGTGGCCGTGGTGGTGATGGAGAGCACGGGCGAGTATTGGAAGCCGGTGTTCAATCTGTTGGAAGGGACCGTCGAAGTGTGGTTGGTGAACGCCCAACACGTCAAGCAGGTGCCAGGGCGCAAGACGGATGTCAAAGACGCGGAATGGCTGGCGGAGTTGTTGAGCTATGGCTTGGTCAGGGCCAGCTTCATTCCGGCACAACCGCAGCGGGACTTACGCGACTTGACCCGCTATCGGGTGACACTGGTGCAAGAACGGGCACGGGTGGTCAACCGGGTGGCCAAGTTGTTGGAGAACGCCAACATCAAACTGGGGTCGGTGGCGACCGATATTCTAGGGATTTCGGGACGGCTGATGTTGGAAGCCCTGGTGGAAGGCACAAGCCAACCAGAGGCGATGGCCGAGTTAGCCAAAGGACGGCTGCGGAACAAGATGGCCAACCTGGAAAAGGCGTTGACGGGCGTCGTTCGGCCGCATCATCGGTTTCTGCTGGCGCAGCAGTTAGCCCACCTTGACTTTCTGGATGAGCAAATCGAGACACTCGGCGAAGAAATCGGTCAACGAGTCACAGCGATGAATCAACCGCCCGACACCCCAGCCCCCCCTCCAGGACAGGGCGAAGTGAAACCAACCGAGGCGGGCAGCCAACCGCCAGCCGTCCTCCTTAGTTGGTCACAAGCCATTGAACTGCTGGACACGGTTCCTGGCATTGACCGGCGAGCAGCCGAGGCCATGCTGGCCGAAATTGGTCTGGACATGAACCAGTTTCCCAGCGCCAATCATCTGACGGCTTGGGCGGGGTTGGCTCCTGGCAATAACCAGAGCGGCGGCAAACGGTCTACCAGCCATACCCGCAAAGGCAACCGCATGGTTCGCACGCTGGCTGTTCAAGTCGCCCATGCGGCCAGCCGCAAAAAGGGCAGTTACCTGTCAGCCCTCTACTATCGTATCGCCGCCCGTCGCGGCAAAAAACGAGCCATTGTGGCCGTCGCCCGGTCTATCTTCGTTAGCGTCTATCACATGCTCCTGACCGGTCAGCCCTATGATGACCTGGGTGCCGACTATTTCACCCTCCGTCGCAAAGAGGCTAAAGCCGACGCTTTACTGCGCCAATTAACGAAATTAGGCTATGCGGTTCAGCTTGAACCGCTGCCCACTTGACCTTTTACCGAGTGGGGCTACCCATCCCACCCGTTTATTTTCAGAGGAGGGGTCAATCATCTGTAAAAGGTTGTGACCAATTTCCGCCTTCGTCGCGTATAACATAGCAACACCTGTACGGGACGAGATGGAGAACGACACGCTGCTCATTGAACAGTGGCAGGCCGGCGACCAGCGGGCGGCCGCGGAGCTGTATAACCGGCACCGCGACCGGGTCTTCCGCCTGGCTTATGGCTTGCTGGGCCAGCCGGCCGACGCCGAGGAGGTGGCCCAGGACGTATTGCTCTATGCCCTGGCTAACATTCACCGCTACGACCCGGCCCGGGCTCGCTTCACCACCTGGCTGCACACCATTGCCGTCAGCCGCTGCCGCGACCGGCAGCGGCGCAAACGGCTGCCCCACCTGCCGCTGCTGGCCTGGTTGAAAGGGGGCGGTGACGCGCCTGACCCGACCCCCACGCCGGAACACGAGGCGGCCGCCCGGGAGCAGCATAGCCAGCTCTGGCAGGCGGTCCAGGCCCTGCCGCCCACGCTGCGAGAAGCCGTGGTCTTGCGTTTCTGGGCCGGCCACACCTTCAAGGAGATGGCCGACATCCTCCAATGCCCGGTGGCCACGGCCCAATCCCGCGTGCGGCTGGCTTATCCCCGGCTGCGGGCCACGCTGGCTTCCCGCCCGGCCGACAGTTGGTCGGAAGAGGCCGTGTGATGGTCGCTCTACGAGCGAGGAGACGACGAGGATTTATTAGCGTGTCATGTGTCAGAGCTTTGCCAGGCAAATCCTGGCACTTGACACTTGACACTTGACACTTAATTATGGCTAACCACATCAAAGACGAGCACCTGATCGGCTACGTGTTGCAGACGCTGACCGACGCCGAGCGGGAGCACATTGACCAGCACCTGGTTTCCTGCCCGGTCTGCCGGGCGGCGCTGCAGGAGTATGAAGCGCAGCACCGCCGCATCCAGTATAGCCTTCAGGCCGAACTGCAGCGGGCGCGCCCTTCCAAGCAGATGCATTTTGCCGCCCTGGCCCCCCACCTGTTGCGCGCCCGGCGGCTGGCGGCGTTGCGGCAAACGTCGGGCTGGCTGTTGTCCAGAGCGGCGGCCCTGGCTGTTTTAGTCCTGGTCTTATGGCTCTTCAGCAACAGCGCGCGCCAGCAGGTGGCGGTGGCCACCCCCACCGCCACCCGGCCGGTGGAAATTCCCACCATCCAGCCGGTCCCCATCCCGGCTACCCGGTTGTCTCTGGGGGACGGCCGGATCATTCTCGGCTGGCAGGCGCCCCAGACCGTTTACCTGACGTCCCTCGCCGGCGCCGTCTTTCCCGGCGTGGCCGACTCCCAGTACCGGATGGGCCTGGATCGGGAGGTCAGCTACGAAGGCCGCCAGAGCGCGACGATCAAGGGAATGGCGGCCGAGCCGACGTACCCCGGCTACTTGCTGCAAACGATCCCGGCCGGCCCTTATCGCGGCCAGCGAGTGCGGCTGTCTGCTTACCTGCAAACGGCCGAGGTGAGCGGCCAATGGGGGATCGCGGCCCTGGCCGCCGACGCCACCGGCCGGGTGATCAACGAGGGGATGGAGAGTAGTGCGGTTGCAAGCGGCAGCCAGGCCTGGACCCGCTATGAAATCGTGCTCGACGTGCCGGCCGAGAGCGCCACGCTGACGCTGGGGGCCTGGCTGTTCGGCGCCGGCCTGCTGTGGGTGGACGGCTGGCAGGTGGAGGTGGTGGACGCCAGCGTGCCGGTGACCCATGCCCTGGCCACCGAACCCACCAACCTGGAATTCGAGCAGCCCCTCGGCCAGGAGTGGTCGTTAAGTAGCTCGCGGGTGGACGCCTACCAGGCGGAGAGTGACGGCAGCGCCTTCACGACCGGCCAGGTGAGCGGCGTGGTCTGGTCGGAGACGGCCCGTAACAGCGATTACGGCCAGCTTGGGCAGTTTTTTGTTCCCCAGACCTACCTGGGCCGGCGGCTGCGATTTTCGGCCGACGTGAAGACCGAAGACGCCAGGGGGGCCTACCTGTGGCTGCGGATTAGCGGGCCGCGCGGGCAGGTGCTGCAATTAGACAACATGGAAGAGCGGATGATCCAGGGCACGACCGGCTGGAACCGCTACGAAATTGTCCTCGACATACCGGCCGAGAGCGTGGGCGCCAACTTTGGCCTGGGGCTGCAGGGCCAGGGCCGGGCCTGGATTGACAACATCCGCCTGGAGGTGGTAGGAGAAGAGACGCCGGCGACCGGGCTGCCCTATCCGGAACGTTTTAGTCTCCAGGAAGCGGCATTACGGGCCCGGTTGCAGCCCGACGGTCTGGCCAACCACTGGGTCAGCACCCCCCTCACCGGCTGGTTTGTCAGCGGCGACACCAAACAGTACGAAGCAGATACCGATGAGAGTAGCGGCTATGGGGATTCGTTGAGCGCTTTTCTCCGCTCGCGCGAGCCGGCGGCCGGGGCGGCGACGCTGGTCCAGATGCTCAGCGCGGCCCGTTACCGGGGGCAGCGGGTGAGCCTGACGCTGGTCCTGCGCACGGCCGGTGTAACCGGCCAGGCTGCTCCCTGGCTGCGCATTGACGGTATTAAGCCGTACTACATCCTGGGCCTGGCCAGTCCGGCCGGACTCAGCGGCGACGCGGACTGGACGATGATTGAGCTGATCCTGGACGTTCCCGAAGAGGCCTACGTCATTACCTTTGGCGTGTACCTGGAGGGGAGCGGCCAGGTCTGGGTGGACGAAGTCCATCTGGGGGCGGTCGGCGACGAGGCGCCGACGGCAAACTTGTTGGACAGCCCTGGACCGGTCAACCTGGGCTTTGAAGAGTAGGAAAGATGAAGCGATTCACTTTCCATCTATTTATGATGGGGCTGATGGCCTTGCTGGTGGCCTGTCCTCTGCCAATCGCCAACCAGACAGCAACGCCCCGGCCGGCGCCGGCCGCCACAGCGCTGGCCAGCCTGCAACCCACAGGGACCACCACCGGCGAGCCTCCGGCGGTCATAACGCCAACGGCCAGCCCATCATTCCCGGTCGCCCAACCGCCCCCTCTGACCGGGCACGACCTGGTCTACCACGAAGGGCTGGGCCTGGTACTGCTGGTTAACGGCAACTACCCTGGCCGGGCAGCAGCGGCGCCGGGTGACGTGTGGGGCTGGGATGGCAACACCTGGCTGTGGGATGGGACAGCCTGGACGGAAGCGCCGGTGGCCGGTCCACCGGCCCGGGCCTTCGGCAGCATGGCTTACGACCTCGTTCGGGATAGAGTCGTGCTCTACGGTGGCTATAGCGGCCGGCAATTCGGCGATACCTGGGAGTGGGATGGCAGCAACTGGCAGGAAGTGGACAGGCCGCCTGTTTCACCTGCAACCACCGGCAATGGGGTACTGTACTTTACCACAACTACCGGCGACCTGTACGCCCTTCACTGAAGGCGGCTTTTAACCTGGCCAGCGCCGGCGGAATCGGGGCACTTCTGTCCAACGCCGGGTTCAAGGATGTAGAGATAGCGACGGCCCGGCCGGCGACGGTGATCTGGCGTTCCTGGTTGTAGAGGGTGGCCAGGGTTTCAGGGGAGGCGTTGGCGATGGCGGGGATTGGTTGCTGTCAAACAGAGCGCTTCTTGGGAACGTTAGCCTCGGCCCGGCGGAGTTCTTCTAGCCGCCGCTCCAGCTCGCCGACACGGCCGGACAACAGTTGCAGTTGCAGCAAAAGCTGGCCGATGGTCTGTTCGGCCGTCAGTTTTTCCGTCGTCCACAGGTGGATTAACTGCTCCAGGTCGTAAGCGCTCATGGGGTCTCCTCCTCGTGGGGTAGGCGGTTGGCCTGTTCCAGGCGTTGGGCCAGGCGGCGTAGCGCGCCCCAGGACGGGGCGGGGATGTCGTTGTGGGAGAGGCGGGTGATGAGGAAGGCGTTGCCGCCGTGGCGGCTGGCCGGGCCGCGCAGCTTGCAGTAGGCCAGCCAGCGGTCCACCATCTCTTTGGTGACGTGGGGCAGGCCGACCAGCCGCATGGCCGTGCTGCGGGCCAGGCCGAACTCGACCAGGGCCGCCACCATTTCCGGCCAGTAAGGCTCCTCCGGCCCCCAATCGTAGCTGTCGTGGGTCATGGGTCACGCTCCTTTGTCCGGCCGCGGCAAACGAGGTCCCCGGAAACGGTTCAGTTCCCGGAGAACCCGGCCGAAGGCGTGACCCGGCCCGGCGGCCGTGCTACACTACCCCCAGCCTGGCCACTGGCCTGCTCAGTGGTAGGGTTAGAAAGCTGTCAGTGCTATCATCACTGGCAGCTTTCGCTCACCGAAATTATATTAACGGTTAATATAATTGTCAAGAGTTTTGAGACTTAGGGCCTGGCTTACGTTCTTTGGTAGCATAGGCTTCTGTTGAAGCCCTGCTTACCATCCAAAAATTCCCGAATTTTTTTCCTTCGATATGGCCCTGTCGGAGTAAATAACTGATATGCTGAATGGATACACCAACTAGCTCAGCGGCTTCCCGTGTGGTGATCCATTCCTTATCACCCATATATCCCCGCTTCAACTATTCTTTCAACTTGCTCTTTGGCCCGGTGGAATAACTCAACCGCATAGTAGTAAGCTTGATGCGATTGCTGAATTTTGGCCTGTAATTCAGATTCAATAGGAGGCAGTAAAACAATAGGAAGTTGTAAAATGTCCTGAGCGGTTATGGCAGGATACATGCTGGCACGATTATCACGGTTGATTAGGTCTCGTATCGGCAGCAACCTTAAGTAACCAATGGTGCTAGTTGAATAAAAGGCAAAGTTCTCCTAAGCTAGCTGGTGGCATACCTTTCGCTAGCACAAGGAGAACTTCGCCATGACAAACTGTAT
>JAKEFB010000278.1 GCA_022616275.1 Chloroflexota bacterium | reverse complement strand
TAATCGTTGATGGTTCTTGAGACATTTTCTTTCTCCTCCGCCCTCAGATTCTACAGTAATTTCTGAGTCTGGAGTGTCTCATACTATATTGACACAGAGGGCTGCCCGACTCCTCAAATATTAAACTCGAAAATGAACAACAGTTAAATTAGGAGTACACCGGCCGTTAATTTCCAACTATTACCGCTGCCAACTTTGAACTTAACCTTCTGAGTTGATCCTTTCTTCACAAATTCCGATAATCAAATTCTAGCATGAGTGTCATTCCTGTTGCCGGCAAACGAATTACCCTGACGATACCCCAACCGGGCGTGTGGGCAGGGCGGCCGTGGGCGCGGCCTTCGTCTGTGCTGCTCCTGGCGGCGGCCGTGGCGGTCGGCGGCCTGGTGCTGTTGCCGCTCGTCTACCTGGTGGTCCGCACGGTGGGTTCGGGCCAGGCGGCCGCGGACGTTCTCCTCAAACCATCCACTTTAGCTACCCTCGGCCGGACGGTGTTGCTGGCCGGCTCAGTAACAGTGGCTTCGGCCGTGCTGGCTGTGCCGATGGCCTGGCTGACGGTTTGCACCGACCTGCCCGGCCGGCGCTGGTGGGCGGTGGCGGCGGCGCTGCCGCTGGTGCTGCCCAGCTTCGTCATGGCCTTTTTGCTGGTCTCTATCTTTGGTCCGCGCGGGCTGGCGCAGCAGGCCCTTTACCCGCTGCTGGGGGTGGAGCGGCTGCCGGCGATTTACGGTTTTCCCGGCGCTTTCCTGGTTTTGACGCTGATGAGTTACCCGTACACGCTGCTCAGCGTCCGAGCCGGGTTGCAGCGGCTGGACCCCTCGTTGATGGAAGCGGCCCGCAGCCTGGGCCTGTCGCCCTGGCGAGCTTTCTGGCGGGTGACGCTGCCCCAACTGCGGCCGGCCCTGGTGGCCGGCAGCCTGCTGGTGACATTGTACGTCCTGCGCGACTTTGGCGCGGTGACGATGATGCGTTACGACACCTTCACCCGGATTATTTATATCCAGTACCAGTCGTTTCTGAGCCGGTCGCTGGCGGCAGCGCTGGCGCTGGTGCTGGTGGGGATGACGGCGGCTATTCTTTACCTGGAGTTGCGGACGCGGGGCAAGGCCCATTATGCCCGGGGCTCGGCCGGAGCGCCCCGCCAGGCGCGGCTGGTGCGGTTGGGCGGCTGGCGCTGGCCGGCGACGCTGTTCCTGGGGAGCGTGGTGTTCCTGGCGCTGGTCATCCCGGCGGCCGGCCTGCTCTACTGGCTGGCGCGTGGGCTGGCCCAGGACCAGTCGCTGGTGGCCTTGTGGCGGTCGGCCTGGAATTCGTTGAGCGTTTCCCTGGCCACGGCCGGAGTGACGATGGTGGCGGCGCTGCCGGTGGCCGTTTTCTCGGTCCGCCGGCCGGGGTGGCTGAGTCACCTGGTAGAGCGGCTGACCTACGCCGGCTTTGCCTTGCCGGGGGTGGTCATCGCCCTAGCGCTGGTCTTTTTCGGGGCGAGCTATGCCGGTTCCTTATACCAGACGTTGCTTATGCTCCTGGTGGCTTACGTCATTCTCTTTATCCCCCAGGCGGTGGGCGCGGCGCGAACGTCGCTGCTGCAAGCGCCTGCCTGCCTGGAGGAGGCGGGTCGCAGCCTGGGACGCCGGCCGGGAGAGGTCTTCCGGCGGGTGACGCTGCCGCTGCTGTGGCCGGGTCTTTCGGCCGGGGCGGCGCTGGTCTTCCTGACGGCGATGAAGGAATTGCCAGCTACTCTTATTCTCGGCCCGGCCGGTTTCCGCACGCTGTCTACAACGGTGTGGGCCAATATCTCTGAGGCGTTCTTTGCCCAGGCGGCCGCGCCGGCGCTGCTGCTGATCTTGCTCTCCTCTGTTCCCCTGGCGCTATTAACTCTCCGCGAGAAATAGGGAACACAGAGATACACGGAGGAACACAGAGATACACAGAGAACACAAAGGATTTTTCTGGACGTGTTAACTGTCTGTTGCCAGGTTGGGGGAAGTTGCGGAAAATTATATAAAAATCAGGGGCTTTAAGGGTTCTTCACCTCTTCATCTCTACATAGCTACACAACCACACACCTATACGACTACAAGCTTCAGGAGACAGCATGAAGACAATTCCCTTTTGGACCGATGGGTTGGAGCGGCCGGCTGAATTGCGCGCTTCGCCGCTGCCGGAGCGGGTGGACGTGGCGATTGTCGGCGGAGGCTATACGGGGTTGAACGCGGCCCGGGTCCTGGCCCAGAATGGGGCCAGCGTGGCCGTGCTGGAGCGGCACACGATTGGCTGGGGAGCCAGCTCGCGCAACGGCGGGATGGCGACGACCGGCATTAAAGCCCCGGCGGCAGTCATGGTCCAACGCTACGGTAAAGCGTTGGGCCGGGCTTTCTGGCAGGCGTCGCTGGAAGCCATTGACTTGATCGAGGCGATTGTGGCCGAGGAGGGGATTGAATGCCATTTTAGCCGGCCGGGGCACGTCGCCCTGGCCTACAAGCCGGCCCACTTTGAGGCGATGAAGCAGCGGGCGGCGTGGTTCCAGAAGGAATTGGATTATACCATGCGGCCGGTCTCGCCGGCCGATCTGCGTTCGGAAATCGGGTCGAAAGCTTTTTACGGTGGCCTGGTGGACGAGTACAGCGCCGGGCTGCACCCGGCCAAATACGTCTTGGGGTTGGGGGCGGCCGTGGCCCGGCGCGGCGTGTGCCTGTGCGAGGAGACGGCCGTGAGCCGGATTGAGAAGGGGCCGGCCGGTTTCCAGGTCTATACCAGCCAGGGGGTGGTGGCGGCCAGGGAAGTATTGGTGGCGACGAACGGCTATACCGACAGGCTACTGCCGGGGCTGAAGCCGCGCATCTTTGCCGTGGGTAGCTATATCATCGTCACCGAGCCGCTGCCACCGGCGGTGCATCAACAGTTAAGCCCCAAAGGGCGGATGTTTTACGATTCCAAGAACTTTTTGAACTATTTCCGGCTGACGCCTGACGGCCGGATGTTGTTTGGCGGCCGGAATAACCTGCGCATGGACCTGGACCTGGCGGAAAGCGCTCGCCGTCTGGGCCAGCGGATGGTGGAGGTCTTCCCCGAGCTGGGCGACGTACCGATCACTCACTCGTGGACGGGCCAGTTGGGGCTGACGTTTGATCTGATGCCGCACATCGGCCGGATTGAGGGCGTCCACTATGCCCTGGGGTACTGTGGCCACGGGGTGTCTATTGCCACCTACCTGGGGACGGAGGTGGGGCTACTGCTGGCCGGCAAGAAGTCGAGTAGCCCATTTATGGAGATTCCCCACGAAACACGCTTCTTTTATCGCGGGCGGCCGTGGTTTTTACCTTTAGCGGCTGTTTATTATCGGGTCTTGGATTGGGTGAAGTAAAGGGGGAATATGGTTAATTTTCTCTTGTGAATCAGTTGTGTGCTAAAATAAGTACCATTCAGTAAGACTACTACTTGGAAAGGTATCAGTTCAGTAGCTAAATACATCATTTAGAATCTTCTCTAACCAGAAGATGGGCGTAAGTGGTGATGACACTAAAAGAGTTGGAGCCTGAGTTGGCCCGGTTAAGCCGGGCCGAAAAAGCACAAGTCATGCAGTGGCTGGCACGTGATATTGGTAGTGCCTGGCCTGGTGTGGAGAAGACTCCCGGCGTGTCTGGGGGTGAAGCTTGTATTGTCCGCACGCGAATACCTGTTTGGGTGTTGGTTGGTTACCGCCGCCTGGGGTGGAGTGAGGCTCGTATACTAGAGAATTTTCCGACTTTGCGGGCAGCTGATCTAGTCAACGCCTGGGCCTACGCCGACGGACACCAGGAGGAAATAGAGAAGGCAATTCAGAAGAACGAGGAAGCTTGAGTTAATGGCTCGTTTGTATGCCAACGAAAACTTCCCCCAGCAGGTTGTAAAAGCACTTTGTGCGCTTGGACATGATGTGTTAACCACCGTTGAAGCTGGTAATGCTGGTCAGTCAATTAAGGACGAAGAAGTTCTTGCTTTTGCCATTCGTCACGAACGGGCTGTTCTGACGCTAAATCGTTGGGACTTTGTCCGGCTTCATCGCCATGACCCGGCTCATGCCGGAATTATTACTTGTACACGAGATGAGGATAGCGAAGGCCAGGCAGCACGTATCCATCAAGCTATTAAAGCTACTGAATCCCTGGCAGGGCAGTTATTGCGTGTTAACCGGCCGGGATAAGGTAACACATTGTCATCTGGCTTTTAGATTAAGCAGGCGTTTCATCGGAGGAGAGGGGTTGGCCATTGCTTCCTGGTAGCGCTGCTCGCGCCAGGCTTCGAGACGGGCCAGATAGGCGTCTATTTCAGCCTGGTGGCCGTGATAGTAGGTTAGGGTGGCGTAGAGTTCTTCCAGGCTCAGGCTGGGGAAGGTGGCGGCAATTTCCTCGGCCGAGTATCCTTCGAGGTAGTAGTAAAGTACATCATCAATGCCAATGCGGTGTCCTTTGATCCGAATGTCATCGGGATCAAGGAATTCAAAGTAATCTTCTAGCTGCATCTTGCCATCTCCGTTACCCACCTGTCTGGCTCTATTGTAATGGAAAGTCCGATCTTAGGAAACTCCAATGGCCGGCCAGGGTGGGCTATGGTATAATGTGACTGTCTGGGGATGACAGGCTTCGACGGGGAAGGCTGGTCCTGGACTGCAAGCCGAGCACGCTTTACAACTCGTAAAACTGGAAGCAACGCATAAGTGCCAATCGCACCTTTGCATACAACGCTCTTCCGCTCGCTGCCTAAGTGAGCGAATAGCGGAGGTTCCCAAAAGGGGACCGCGTCTGCCTCAACCGCCCGTTGACCGGGTGAGTACCAGGCGTCATAAAAGTCAACGTGCTCCTTCCGGACACCGATAAGGAAGGCTAAGAGGCCCTTTTGGGGGCCATCGGTTAGCGGCCGAGACACCCTGCCAGCCGGGGGTCCGGCGGTGAAGCGCAAATAGGTTGACTAAGCTTGTAGACGTTCAGTGGCCGAGTTCTTCGGACGCGGGTTCGATTCCCGCCATCTCCACTAAGCACCTCCTAACGGGGTGCTTTTTTGTGCCCTATCTCCTATCCCCAAGCCGGGCAAATTGCGGCACTATTTAGGCCATGTTATAATCCGACCGGGTTGCAAAGTGATACCGGCTGCAAGAAGAGGAGTGTATGCCATTTGAGTTGTGGGGGGCAACCACCGCGCCACGCCTCATGCTTCCTGAACGGCCGCTAGGCTATATTTTACTGGCCGCTTATAGCCTGGTCCTGCTTCTGGCCGTCTATCGCTACCGCCTGCACATTCGCCACCTTTCCGGCCGGCAGTGGTTGTTGACGCTGGCCCTATCGTTGGGCACTCTGATCTTCAGCCAGTTATTGCTCATTCCCCTGCGCTCGGATAACCAATTGCCGCCCCTGGGCAGCGCCCAAAACCCGCTGGCGACACTGGCCCCGCTGGGCGCCGTCCTGTTTGTCCTGGCCGGGGCGCTTCTGAACCCGGCCGCGGCGTTATTCGTCGGCCTCAGCAGCGGCCTGGGGCGGGCCCTGTGGCAGAGTCACCAGATATTGGACCCCTTCCAGTGGGGCTTTGCCGCCTTGCTAACAGCCTCTCTGCTGGAGCAAAACTACGCCGGCCGGCTGTACCGCTGGCTGCGGCAGCCGGCCCTGGCTGGCCCGGTGGGCACGCTGTTTATCCTGCCCCTGGTTGGCCTGGCTGCTTTTGCCTACGCCGACGCCAGCGCCGGCCCCCTGGCGGCGCTGGACCTGGCCATCTCGACGACCCAGGCCCACCTGCTGCCTCTCCTGGTGGAGGGGGCGCTGGGCGGGCTGATCGTTACTCTGTTACAAGTCGGCCTGCCCCAGTTGCGGCGGGCGCCATACCCCCTGGTGCCGTCGCCGCCCAACCAGAGTCTGAACAGCCGACTGCTGACCAACTTCGTCCTCTTTGCCAGCCTGCTGACAGTCCTACTCATCATTGTCGGCTTTAACCTGGCGCTCCGGGTTTCGAGCAACATTGCCGTGGTCCAGATGGCCCAGGACGCCCAGGCCGTTTCGGCCCGCATTCCCGATTTCCGCGCCCACCGCCAGCACTTGTTGACCGAGTACAGCCAGGATGCCACCCTGTTGTCGGCAAACGCGGCCGGCAAAGAGGAGGTCCTGCTGCGCCTGTTTCGGACGGGTGACTTTTACCGGCGGATTATGCTGGTGGACAAAGCGCAGCGGGTGAACAGCTATTACCCGCAAGACGCGGAAAACGTCTCCCTGACCAACCTGGAGAGCGCGGCCGTGGTCGAGACGTTGAGCACCAGCGCCCCGTTTATCAGCCCGGCCCAGGCTATGGACGATGGCCATTACGTCATCAGCTTCATCGTGCCGGTGGTCAATGGCAACGGCGAGGCGGAAGCAGCCCTGGTCGGCCGGGTGCCGGATATTTCGCTGGACGACCTGATCGTCGGCTTGCAGGGGACGCTGGAGAAAGGCTCCGGCTTCCTGGTGGACGAGCAGGGACAGATTATTGCCCATCCCGAGCCCGCCAACTTGCTGACCGCCTGGCAGCCACCGGAGACAGGCCACCGCTTAATACCCGTCGAGGACGAACCGGGGGTAGCTTACGAGGGCCGGGCGGGCAATACCAACGCTCGCCAATTAGTCTACTACCAGACCGGGCCAAACCACCCCTGGACGGTGGTGGTGACGCTGCCCTACGAGATCGTGCTGGAGCTGGCGCTGGAGATTTCGGCCCGGCTGACGCTGGTCTTGATGGCCGCCCTGGTGTTGTTCGGCGTTTACCTGCTGGTCCTGGGACGGAGTATTACCCAGCCGCTGACCGAACTGGCCCAGGTATCGCAGCGGATCGCCGGCGGCAGTTTGAATACGCCGATTCAAACGCAGGGGGACGACGAGATCGGTCGCCTGGGCCAGGCTTTTGCCCAGATGCAGATTTCCCTCAAGAAGCGGCTGGACGAGCTGTCACTGCTGCTGGGCGTCAGCCAGGAAGTCTCCTCCACGATTGAACTGAGCCAGGGGATGCCGGCGATTTTGCAGGGGGCGCTGAAGGGCACAGGCGCGGCCGGGGTACGGGTGGTCGTCCTCAATCCCAGCGGCCGCCAGCCGTTGACCTTTGGCGAGGGAGCGGCGGCGCGGGTAATGGCCGACTTTGATCGCCGGGTGATGAGCCTGATCCGGCAGCACTCAGAGATGATTTTGACCGGGCAAGAAGAGGTTAGCGCCCGGTTAATTACCGATCGCAACCGGGAGCTGCCGGTTAAAGCAATGATTGCGCTGCCGCTGGCAACCCACGTCCGTTTCCAGGGCGTTTTGTGGCTCACTTACCGCCAGCCGCACGAATTTGACCAGACGGAACTGAACTTTTTGCGGACGCTGGCCGGCCAGGCCTCGGTGCTGGTAGAAAATGCCCGGTTGTTCGCCACGGCCGAGGGGGGGCGGCGGCGGCTGGCGGCCGTGCTGGCCAGCACTTCTGACGCCGTGATCGTCACCGACCAGACGGAGCGGGTGTTGCTGATCAACCCGGCTATGGAGCGGTACTTCAATCTGAACGCGACGGAAATTATGGGGCGGCCGATTGCCGACGTGATCAAGTCCGACCGGCTGGTGGAGGCCCTGACCAGCAGCTCGCAACGGGCGCGGAACGTGGAGATGGCCACGCCGGACGGTAAGGTGCTCTACGCCAGCGCCTCGACCATTTTCAGCAACGACGGCCAGGTGATGGGTCGGGTGGCGGTGCTGCATGACATTACCTATCTGAAAGAAGTGGACGAAATGAAGTCCGAGTTCGTGGCCACCGTCTCCCACGATCTGCGCAGCCCGCTGACTTTTATGCGCGGCTATGCCACGATGCTGCCGATGATTGGGGAGCTGAATCCCAAGCAGCAGGAGTACGTGGACAAGATTTTGAACGGCATCGAGCAGATGTCAGGGCTGGTCAACGACTTGCTGGACCTGGGCCGGCTGGAAGCTGGGGTGGACCTGGTGATGTCGCGCTTTCGGGTTGAGGAGTTGCTGAACAGTGTGGCCGACGAGCACCGGCAGCCGGCGCAGTCCAAGGGCATTGACCTGGTGGTGGAAGCGGCCCGCAACCTGCCGCCGATTAACGCCGATATGTCGCTGATTCGCCAGGCGGTGACCAATTTTGTCAGCAACACTCTGAAATATGCGCCCGATAGTGGCGAGGTGGTCCTGGGGGCAGTGTTGGAGAACAATGACCTGGTTATTAGCGTCCAGGACCACGGCCCCGGCATTCCCAAGAAGGACCAGCTCCGGCTGTTTGAGAAGTTTTACCGGGTGCAACAGCGGGGCACGGCCGGGGTCAAGGGGTCAGGGCTGGGGCTGGCGCTGGTGAAATCTATTGCCGAACGGCACGGCGGCCGGACCTGGTGCGAGAGTGACGTGGGCCAGGGGAGTACGTTCTTTATTTCCCTACCTTTGAATGGGGCGGGGGGCAAGGGGCAGGAGGCAGGGGGCAGGGGGCAAGGGGTAGAGGGCAGATAAAGAGTAGGAGAGGGTGGTATGGGTTTTGCGAAATATGAAGAATGGCTGGCTCAGGTGCATAAGGGGATCAAAAAGGATCGGCTTTGGGGTTTTGAGACGTACCGCAAGGCGCTATTTCTAGCAGACCTCGCCTGGTTGGATGGTGAAAAGCTCCTGGCTGATCCCCGAGGGCGGGGTATCGCCTGGCAATTAATTGACAGCGCTGGTTCTGTGGCCGCAAACATAGAAGAAGGTTTCGGGCGGGGCTTTGGCAAGGATTACGCCCGCTTCTTAAGGATCTCGCTTGGCTCGGCGCGGGAGACTCGCGGCTGGTACTATCGGGGCCGGCATGTTTTCGAGCCGCTACTGATTGACCATCGTTTACAATTGACCAATGAAATAATCGGCAGCTTGGTCGCGGCCGCCGAACAGCAACGCCATCGTTAACCTGCCCCTTGCCCCCTGCAACCTGCCTCCTGCTACTGGAGTTAGTCTAACAATCTTTGCAATTCCCTCGGCAGTTCAGCCTTGAAGGTCAGCTCCCGGCCGTCGGAGGGGCGCTTGAAGGTGAGTTCGGCGGCGTGGAGGAAGTGGCGGTCAAGGTCGAGGCGTTGTTTGCGCCGGCCGTAGACCAGGTCGCCGGCGATGGGGTAGCCGGCAAAGGCCAGGTGGACGCGGATCTGGTGGGTGCGGCCGGTGAGGGGACGGCACTCGACGAGGGAGAAGTCACCGTAGTAGCCCAGCAGGCGGACACGGGTCTGAGCCGGCCGGGCGGTGGCCGAATTGTTAGGCGGGATGACGGCCATTTTCTTGCGGTTGTGGGGGTCGCGGCCGATGGGGGCGTCAATGAGGACCTCGGCCTGGCCGAAGCGTCCCTCGACCAGAGCCAGGTAGATTTTAGTGACCGTGCGGCGTTTGAACTGGGCCTGCAAATAGCGCATGGCCTGGTCGTTTTTGGCGACCAGGAGGAGGCCGGAGGTGTCCTTGTCCAGGCGGTGGACGATGCCCGGCCGTTTTTCGCCACCCACGCCGGCCAGGTCGGGGCAGTGGGCCAGGATGGCGTTGACCAGGGTGCCCTGAGGGTGGCCGGCGGCCGGGTGGACGACCATGCCGGCTGGCTTGTTGACCAGGATCATGTCTTCGTCTTCGTAGCGGATGTCGAGGGGAATCGGCTCGGGGGCCAGGTCGGTTTCTTTAGGTGGGGGGATGACCACGGCGACCCGTTCGTGGCCCTCCAGCCGGTAGCTGGCCCTGGCCGGGCGTCCAGCCAGGGTAACGAGCCCCTCTTTAATGAGGCGCTGGCATTGGGCGCGGGACAGTTCGGGCAGCGCCTCGGCCAGGGCCTTGTCCAGCCGCTCTCCCGGCCGTTCGAGGGTCAGCACCAGGTGGCGCGGTCGGAGACCGGCCACAATTGAAGGGCGGCGCTCCTTGAGCTGGTCATTCTTGAGCCTGTCACTCATTCCAGAGCATGTGCTGGTCTTCGGTCTGTTCCACCGGCCGCTCGGCCGGTTGGGGCGGGGCCGCTTCCTCGGCCCGCCGGCGCTGCGCTTCCTGGCGGTGTTCCAGCACCATCAGATAACCCAGGACGGCCACCCCGGCGACGATAGAGGTGTCAGCCAGGTTAAAGACCGGCCAGGGACCAAAGTCCAGGAAGTCGGTGACGTGGCCCAGGCGGAGACGGTCAATGAGGTTGCCGAGCGCGCCCCCCAGTTGCAAGCCCAGGGCCAGGCGAAAGAGGCGGTGGCCGGCCGGTAGGCGGTAGTTGTAGAGGATGATCACCAGCGAGACGATAAAAGCGACGATCATAAACACCGGCCCCTGGCTGGGAAAGAGGCCAAAGGCAGCGCCGGTGTTGCTGACGTGAGTGATCTGGAAATAATCGGCCAGGGTCGGGAACGGGCGCCAGCTCTGGTTGAGCGGCAACCACGCCTCAATGAACAGTTTGCTGAGATGGTCCACGACGATAACGGCAGCGGTTACGAGAAAAAGCAAAGCCTGCTCGCCCAAGGAGGCCGGAGCCGGCCGGACAAATTCTGTTTCTGCCACCTCGGTGGCTTCAGTGGTGGTGAACTCTTCGATCATAGTCGGATTGTACAAATTAATCGCGAATGGCGCGAATGAGGGAATTAATCGCGTTCCAGACCATTCACAACCGTTCGGCAATGACGATGGTGACGACGCTACGGGGGAGGGGGAGTTGCTGCCAATGGACCTGGAAACCGGCCTGAACAAAGCGCTGGCCAATGGCCTGCCATAGCGTCGAGGGTTCCTGGTCGCCGGCCGGCCCCTGGCGCTGGCCGGTAACGGCATAGAGCCACTCGATGAAGCGAACCAGCGGCCCCCGGCCGGTCAGCCGGGCCTCAGGGACGATGACCAGCCGGCCGCCGGGCCGGAGAACGCGGCTCAGGGCGGCCAGGGTGGCCGGCTCGACAATGAACTCGGTTGGGAAGGTGGCCAGGATGCTGTCGAAGGCGGCCGGGGCAAAAGGGAGGGCCTGGGCCCGGCCGCGCACCAGGGGAACGGCCAGACCGGCCCGGCGCAGCCGCCGCCGGGCCAGACGGCCCATCGCCGGGGAGAGGTCAAAGCCGGTGGCCTGGTAGCCGGCGGCGTGCAGCGCCAGGAGCATGTGGCCCGGCCCGTGAGCCAGCTCGAGGACGCGGCGGCCGGCCAGGAAGGGCAGCCCGGCCCGCTGCCACTCGCGCCACTGGCCGAGGGAGACCAGCCAACTGATGGCGTCGTAGGTCCAGGCGAGTTCGTTGTAGAGGAGGCGGAAGCCGAAGCGGACGAAAGGAGTGATGAGTGATGAGTGATGAGTGATGAGTTTTTGAAGTGAGGGCTCGTTGGGTGTGTCTGACATGGTTGGGGAATGATTGTATACTAAAGAGGGGATTATTCGTTATTTGTTATTGGTTATTGAATGTTTTTGACCTAATTCACCAATAACCATTAACTAACGAGGTCAAACATGTCCATTCGACGAATTGCTATCACGACCGGCGGTGGGGATGCGCCGGGATTAAACGCTGTTATTCGGGCTGTGGTCTTATCGGCTTTGAACCGGGGGTGGGAGTGCCTGGGCATTCGAGACGGCTACAACGGCCTGCTGCAGCCGGAGGAGTACGCCGCCGGCGGCCTAGTCCACCTGGACCGTGAGTCGGTCCGGGGCATCACCCACTTGGGGGGGACGATTCTGGGCACGACCAACCGGGGCAACCCACTGCATTACCCGGTGAAGGACGAAGCGGGCAACGTCCAGGAGGTAGACCGCTCGGATGAGCTGGTGGCGGCCGTGAAGGCCCAGGGGATAGACGCGGTGGTGTCGGTGGGGGGCGACGGCTCGATGGCCATCGCTCACGCGCTGGTGCAAAAGGGGCTGCGGATTGTGGGCGTGCCTAAGACGATTGACAACGACTTGAACGGTACGGTGATTACCTTTGGCTTTGACACGGCCGTGTCTTTTGCCACCGAGTGCCTGGACCGCCTCCATTCGACGGCCCAGGCCCACCGGCGGGTGATGGTGGTGGAGGTCATGGGGCGCTACGCCGGCTGGATTGCTCTGAACGCCGGGGTCTCGGGCACGGCCGACGCCATCCTCATCCCGGAAATCCCTTACGACATCCACAAGGTGGTCAAGAAGATCAGAGAACGGGAGCGCCTGGGGTTGTATTTTTCTATCGTAGTCGTGGCCGAGGGGGCGCACCCGGCCGGCGGCCAGCGAATGGTGGTGTCTAAACAGGCCGGCCAGGCCGAGCGGTTGGGCGGTATTGGCTATAGGGTGGCGGCTGAACTGCAAGAGTTGACCAGCCGGGAGACGCGAGCGGTGGTCCTGGGCCACCTGCTGCGCGGCGGCACGCCGACGACCTTTGATCGGTTGATTGCGCTGCGCTTCGGGGCGGCGGCCGTGCGGGCGCTGGACGAGGGCTGTGGCGGCTGCATGGTGGCGCTGGACCCGCCGACGGTGCGCTACGTTCCATTGGAAGAGGCGACGAAGCGGATGAAGAGCGTCCCCCTGGATTGCGACACGATCCTGACGGCCCGCGACCTGGGGATTAGTTTTGGGGATTAGTTTTTAGCCACGCTAGTTTTGACTAAACGCCGGGCCGGCGGCGGCCCATTGCATGGTGTAGAGGTTGTAGTAGCGGCCTTTTTGGGCCAGCAACTCCTCGTGGGTGCCTAATTCGACGATCCGGCCGTTGTCCAGGACGACGATTTTATCGGCGTTGACGATGGTGCTCAGGCGGTGGGCAATGACGAAGCTGGTCCGGCCCTCCATGATGCGGTCAATGGCCTGCTGAATCTGCTTTTCCGTGGTCGTGTCCACGCTGCTGGTGGCCTCGTCCAGGATAAGAATGCGCGGGTCGGCCAGGAGGGCGCGGGCAAAGGAGATAATTTGCCGCTGCCCGACGCTGAGGTTGACGCCCCCTTCGCCGACTTCGGTCTGGTAGCCTTCGGGCAGCTTGACGATGAAGTCGTGGGCGCCCACGGCCGTGGCGGCGGCCACCACTTCCTCGTCCCTGGCGTCCAGCCGGCCGTAGCGGATGTTGTCGGCAATGGTGCCGCTGAAGAGGAAGGTGTCCTGCAGGACAATGCCTAACTGGGAGCGCAGGCTGGCCCGCGTTACCTGGCGCAAGTCGCGGCCGTCAATGCGGATGACCCCTTCGGTCACGTCGAAGAAGCGGGCCAGCAGGCGGATGATGGTGCTCTTGCCGGCGCCGGTCTCGCCTACCAGAGCAATGCGCTGGCCCGGCCGGGCACGCAGATCAATGCCGTGTAACACCGGCTCGCCGTCGCCATAGCTGAAAGTCACGTGATCGAAGGCCACGTCACCCCGGATGGCCGGCAGCGGTTGGGCGTCCGGGGCGTCCACCAGGTCCGGTTCGGTGTCAATCAGGCGGAAAATGCGCTCGCTGGCGGCCATCGTCGCCTGGAAGACGTTGTAACGTTGGGCCAGCTCGCGAATCGGCTCGAAGAAACGCTCGACGTAGAGGACGAAGGCGACCAGGGTCCCGGCCGTCAGGGCGTCGCCCAACACCAGCCAGCCGCCGACACCGACGACCAGGGCCGTGGCCACCGCGCCCAGGAAGTCTACGCCGGGGAAGAAGATGGCTGCCAGCCGGGTGGCCGAGACGTTGGCGTCAAAATAGGAGTGGTTGAGGTCGTCGAAATGGCGGAAATTCATTTCTTCGCGGGTAAAGCTCTTAGTCACGCGAATGCCGGAAATGGATTCGTTCAGGTAGCCATTGATGAGCGACAGGCGCTGGCGCGTGGCCCGGTAAGCCTGGCGCACCCGCAGCCGCCAGTAGTTGGTCAGCAGGACCATCGGCGGCAGGACCAGGAAACTAACCAGCGCCAGCCGCCAGTTGAGGCTGAGCATGGCGACGACAATCCCGACCAGGATAAAGGTGGAGCGAAACAGGCCAGTGATGGACCAGGTGATGAAGTCCTGGAGGACGTCCACGTCGCTGATCAGCCGGCTCATCAGCCGGCCGACGCTGTAGTTGTTGAAGAAATTGAGGGAGAGGGTGTGCAGGTGGCGGAACAGCCCGCTGCGGACGTCGGCCACGACCCGGGTGCCGACGTAAGCCATGATGGCGATACGGGTGCGGTTGGCCAGCCACTCGGCCACGGACGCGCCAATGAAGAGGACCGTCCACAGGCGCAGCAGCCGCAGATCGCCGGCCCGGATGCCGTCGTCTATGGCCCGGCCGATAATCCAGGGGCCGGAGACGCTGAGCAGCGAAGCAATGACCATGAAAAAGATGGAGGCCAGCAACTTGTTCCGGTAAGGGGCCAGGTATTGCAAGAGGCGGCGCACCAGCCGGCCGTCGTAGGCCCGGCCGAGGGTATCCGCTTCTTCGTCCGGCAGGAGGTCCTGGATTTTCTCCTCGCGTAATATCCGCTCCCGCTCCTCCATCCTCAGGCGCGGGTCAAAGTCGTGGATGCGGCCGTCTTGATAAGTTTTTCTGCCTTTGTCTAACATGGCGCTTCCTCGTTCTATGGCAACCTCCCGGAGGCTCCCTCAAAGGAAGCCCTTAAGTGTGGCAGCCTCCGGGAGGTTTTACTCGCTGAGCCCCAATTTCTCCATGCGGGCGGCGAACTCTTCCTGGTCCTTGAGTTGCAGGTCGTAAATTTCCCGGTATAGGCCGTCTGTTTCTAACAACTCCTCGTGCGTGCCTCGCTCGACAATATGGCCGTCGTTCAGCACCAGGATGCAGTCGGCGTTCTTGAGCGTCAGCAGCCGTTGGGCAATAACGAAGGTCGTCCGGCCTTTCATCAGCATAGCCAGGGCCTGCTGGATGAGGTGCTCCGTTTCCGTGTCCACGCTGCTGGTTGAGTCGTCCAGGATGAGAATGCGCGGGTCGGTCAGCAAAGCCCGGGCAATGGCCACCCGCTGTTTTTGTCCACCGCTCAGGGTCACGCCCCGCTCGCCGACGCGTGTATCGTAGCCCTCAGGTAATTTCAGGATGAAATCGTGAGCCCGGGCGGCCGTGGCGGCCTGGATAACTTCCTCGCGGCCGGCGGCCGGCCGGCCGTAGGCAATGTTTTCGGCCACGGTGGAGGCAAACAGGAATGAGTCCTGGAGGACGATGCCAATGTGGCGGCGCAGGCTGTCCAGCTTCCAATCGCGAATGTCTACACCATCCACCAGGATGCGGCCCTCGGTGGGGTCATAGAAGCGGGGAATGAGGTTGATGATCGTGGACTTGCCGGTGCCGGTGGGGCCAATGAGGGCAATGGTTTCCCCGGGGGCGGCGCGGAAAGAAACGTCGTGCAGGATGGACTGCGCTTCCCGGTAGCCGAAGCCGACCCGCTCAAAGACGACCTCGCCGCGGGCCTGGTCAATGACCACGGCGTCCGGTTTTTCCACCACTTCGTTGGGCGTGTCAATAATCTCGAAAATACGGCTGGCGCTGGCCCCGGCCGTGGCCGCCAGGTTGACCAGGAAGCCCAGGCGCTGTACCGGGCCGTTGAGCATGAGCACGTAGGAAGTGAGAGCAAACAGCGAGCCGACGGTAATCTCCCCTGCCAGAGCTGGGGGGCCGCCAAACCAGAGCAGCAGAAAGATGCTGACGGCCAGGGTAAAAGTGAAGAAAGGCCAGTTGTTGGCCCAGCTACGGATGACCCGGTAGCGCCGGTCAAACCACTCGCCGTTTTCCCGGTCAAACTTTTCCAGCTCGTACGGCTCGCGAGCAAAGGCCTGGACCACCCGAATGCCGGTCAGGCTTTCCTGCATGGTGGTGGAGAGCACACCCATTTGTTCCTGGATGTATTTGAACATCGGCCGGATGACAGCGCCAAAACGGATGGTGGTAAAGACCAGGACCGGCATGGGGATTAGGGCCAGGGCGGCCAGGGTTGGGTTTTCCAGGATCATGGCTACGATCACCCCGATGAGAAGCAGGAGTGTGGCCAACAGGTCCATCAGACCAATGCCGACGAATCGCTCTGTTTCGCCGATGTCGCTGGTGGCCCGGCTCATCAGGTCGCCGGTCTGGGTGCGGTCGTGAAAGGAGAAGGGCAGCCGCTGGACGTTGTCGTAGTAGTGGTTACGCAGGTCGTAGGCGACGCGATGGGTGAGCCATTCGCCGTAGAAGCGCTGGCCAAAACCGGCCGCGCCGCGCACCAGGGCAATGCCCAGGATCAGCCCTCCAGCGACGAAAAGGGCCGAGGCCCGGCCGCTGGCCAGGCCGTCGTCAATGGCGTTTTTGATGATTTGGGGGACGAACAGATTCAAGAGAGTGGCGAACAGCATCGTGGCGTAGGCCACCAGGGCTTGTTTCCAATAGGGTTTTAGATAGCCCAGCAAGCGTTGATACACTCCCGATTGGCCTTCCATGTAATAATCTCCCATAGTCCCTGCACAGGATGAGGTGTCTTGCACACCCATCAATAAGGCGAAAGGATAGTCTACCAAAGCTGGATGCCGGCCGCAAGGGAAAGTTGGCGAGTCTGCGAGTGGCGACCAAGGGTCGCTGCGAGTTGGCAAGTTTGCGAGTAACTTGCATACTTGCAGGTATAGAGGTGGAGATGATGGACGAACGATTGCCCCTTACCGGTTTGCCTGTGGGCGGTGTGCCAGCAGCGGTGCTGGTGTACGGCGACCCGGCGCGGGCGACGCGGGTGGCCGGCTACTTGGAGGACGCTGAGCTACTGGCCGAGCAGCGCGAGTATCGCAGCTACCGGGGGAGTCTTGCCGGGATGCCGGTGGCGGTCTGTTCATACGGCATTGGCGCGCCGGGGGCAGCGATTGCTTTTGAAGAACTGAGGGCCCTGCGCAGGTTACACGATGACGCTGGCTGAAAAACGGCGGGCCATCCGCCATTTGTTAAATGAAAATGAACCGTCCGACGCTATGGACGCTTATTACGCCTTTTATCACCCCGACGCCAAAACGCAACTGTTCCTCTATCCGGCCGGGGCCAGCCAGGCGATGGGCTACGTCTGCCTGGCCCGGACGGGGATAGACCTGTTCCGGGCGTTGGTGACGATGCGCCTGCCGGAGGATAGCGCCGGGCAGGTGGATTTTGCCCCCGGGGCCAGGCTGCTGTACCAGGCCATGCCAGCCGGCACGTCGGTCTTTGTCAGCGCCCCGATCCAGTACCGGCCGTTGCTGGGTGCTTTGTTCGAGGCGCAAATGGAGGAGTTGCTGCGGGTCTGCATCCTGGACCGCGGCCGGTTTGAGCCTATTCTCAACGTGCTGGTGACGCAAGCTAATTCGGCTAACGGATTACCTCGCTTCGTCATTCGCGAATCCGGGGCTGAGGGGCGAGGGGATGTGGTTGCCTCGGCCGGGTTGAACTGGCAGTCGCCGCGCTTTGCCGAGATTAGCGTTAGCACCCAGTCTTCACACCGCCGCCAGGGGCATGGCCGGAGCGTGGTTGCCGCTCTGGCCCAACACGTGCTGGCCAGCGGCCGCATTCCCATTTACGTCGTGGCCGAACAGAACGAGGCCTCGATTCGCCTGGCCGAGAGCCTGGGGTTCGTAGACATAGGCATCCGGCAGGTGATCATCGAGGGAACGCTAAAAGAGCCTATGGGGATTGTGTAGGGGTGTGGTGTCCAGGGCGAAGCCTGGACCAGTGTAGGGGTGTGGGAGTGTAGGGGCGTGAAAATTGTGATAATTTTGCTCTCCGGTTATAGACACAGCCTATCTGTTCGTGCTAGATTTCTGCTAACTCAAATGTTGTGATTTCAATCACGGAGGTAGTAGAAAATAGACATGGGCAAAAAGTCAGGTATCGTCAAGTGGTTCAGCCGGTTGAAGGGCTATGGCTTCATCAAGCCTGACGAGGGTGAGCAGGAAGTTTTCGTTCATTACTCGGCTATTGATGGCGAGGGTTACCGTAACCTTTATGAAGGCGACCGCGTGGAGTATGACGAGGTAGATCTGGGAAAGGGCCCCCAGGCCAAGAATGTCAATTCTATGCGCGTGGCCAGTTAAGTCCCACAAATGTAATGGAACCTAAAGAAGTCCGCTCTCCAGGCGGACTTTTTTATTTGGTTGGTGGTTGATGGTTGATAGTTGGTAGTAACCGTTAACTACCAACTATCAGCTCTCAACGCGCTTTGGCGGCCGCTTTTCCTCTTCGGAAGCATCTTTCACTACGGCGTTGATCACGCCGCTGATAATGCTGATGACCAGGGCGCCCAGGAAAGTAGGCCAGAAACCCTCGATGGTCAGGCCCAGATCCAGGACTTCCGGTCCGGCCAGCCAGGCCGTCAACGAAAGCATGATGGTGTTAACGATGAGGATGAACAGGCCCATCGTCAGAATGATAAAGGGGCAGGTGAGCAGCACCAGGAGCGGCCGGATGAGGGCGTTGACCAGGCCGAAAATGAGGGCAATGAGCAGCAGCGAGAAGCCACTACCCTCGTGATGAATGCCGGGTACAAACTCTACGGCCGCCCACAAAGCAATGGTGTTAATGGCCCAGCGCAACAAGAATCGTGACATGGTTCTTCTCCTAAAGGGGCTAAAAAGGCTATTTACGCTTTAGGTTGTTTGGCATACAATTAGCTCGATGTCGCAGCAGAAGACTGTTCTGGTGGTAGACGACGAAAGCTCTCTCGTGCAATTATGCCTGATCGTGCTGGAAGGCGCTGGCTTCAAGGTGCGCGGCGCTTACAGCGGCCGCCAGGCGCTGCGAATGATTACTGAAGAGATTCCCGACCTGGTCTTGCTGGACGTCATGATGCCGGGTATGAACGGCATTGAAGTGTGCCGCGAGATCCGTTCCAGCTACCAATCGCACCGGCCTTGCATTATTATGTACACGGCCGATAGCAGTGATGCCACCAAGCGAAGCAGCCTGGCGGCCGGAGCCAACGCCCTCTTGACCAAGGAAATCCCCATTTACGACCTGCCAGCCCGAATCCGAACTTTCCTCGTCCCCAACTAAAGCTTATCAATAAACGTTTGCGCCAGGTGGCCGTTGGCCTTGCCCCAGCCCACGAGAATGTCTGTCAGCCAGGGAAAATAAATGAGGCTGCGCTGGAGCAGATAAGAACGCTGCATGCCCTGGCTCATAATCTCCTCGCACCGTTGCTGGTAGCTTTTCAACTGGTCCAGGGACGTATCCCCTTTGGCCAGGGCTTCGTGGGCTACCTCGGCCGCCAGGTGCGCCGAAATAACGCCGTTGTGGATACCACCCCCGGTAAGAGGGTTGATCAGGCTGGCAGCGTCGCCAATCAATAGCGCCCCGTCGTAGGCCAGTTGGAGCTGTTTCTGCGAGCCAAAGTTCAGTTGCCAGGTGGCTATGTCGTGTAGCCGGCCGCCATGTTTCAGGCGCTTCTTGATAAGCGGCATCTCCAGGAACAGGGCCAGCAACTCTTCCAGGCTCTGGCCGCTCTGGCGAAACTTGTCCAGCCGCATGCCCAGGCCAACGTTCGCCTGGCCCTCTCCCAGGGGGAAGATCCAGGCGTAGCCGGGCAGAATTTCCTTATAGAGATAAAACTCAACTTCGTAGGGGATTTCCTCAATGTCGTCCACGTAGGCGCGCAGGGCCACCGCCCGGTGTACATCCTGGTGTTTGTCCGGCCGCAGGGCGCGGGCAATGACCGAAGTGACGCCGTCAGCGCCAATCACCAGCCGGGCGCTAATTTCTTGTACCAGGCCATTCATCCTGGCCCGCACCCCGGTCACCCGGTCGTCTTCAACGATAGGCTCTTTGACCTGGGCCTGGCAAAACTCTGCCCCACTAGCCACTGCGTGTTCCTTTAGCAGGGCGTCAAAGCACAGGCGGGGCACAATGTAGGAGTTAGCGCCATTAAAGCCGGGCTTCAGGTCAGCCTCCAGGATGTAGCCCCTTGGAGAGCTAAGCAGCAGCTTAGTGACCGGATAGAAGTTAGCCTCGTGGATCTTCCCGGCCATCCCCAGGCTGTTTAAGACCTGAATAGCCCCAGAGGGGACGGCGTCGCCGCACGTTTTGTCGCGCGGAAAGGATTGCCGGTCCAGCAAAAGAACGTCGTGTCCCATCTGGGCCAGGGCCATGGCGACCGTAGCCCCACTCGGCCCTGCCCCCACAACTATAATTTCCCGTTCCATAGTCACACTCTGAGATTCGGATATCTTTTCCGAATAAAGCGCAACGCCAGCGGGTAAAGCAACTTTTGCAATGAGCCAAAGTTATAGAAGTAGGAAAGGTTGAATGACCCCTTGGCCTTGCGATTGACTGTATCGTTAACAACAATGGCATAGTTACCCAGCCGGGCCATTTCCCACAGGAAACGGCCGGCCAGGGTAGCTTTTAACTTGGATTCAAAAAAGGCCTGGGCGGCCTGGGCATAATCCCTGTTTTCTATCAGGCAGCAGGCGGCCAGGTAGCCGGACTCAATCGCCGTGCGAATGCCAAAGCCCCACATCAGGTCCTGGATACCGGCCGCTTCGCCCACAATCATTGCTTTGCCGCGCTGGTAAACATTCTGGGTGGAAAAACAGCCGATCCCGGAAACGGGGTGAGGGTCCTGGATGTCAAAGGGAATGGTGTCCAGAAAGAAACGTTGGCTGGCCTCGTAGCAATCGTCCAGCTCGGTGAAACGGTCGAACAGGCAGGTGCAAAGGCAGCCATAGCCCCGGGTGATCAGGAGGTAAGAGTAGCCTTTGTAAGCTGCTTCGTCGTTGACCAGGAAGACATTGGTATCCTCACAACTGGTCTGGAAGACAATGCCCTTGTCCACGGCGAAGATTTCCCTGGAGATAGGGCCAGTAGCGACAATGTCGGCCTCTTCTTCCGGCAGCGTTTGCTTGAAGTGGATGTTAACGCCGGCGGCCAGCGCCTGGGCTTTGAGTCCCTGGTCGAGGCTGCCGGGGAAAGCCCCCCGTTTCACCAGGTAGCACAGCGGCCTGGTGTAGCGTGATTCCCGGCGACGATAGCCGTTGGTAATGACAAGTTTTAGCATGGGGTCGCAATCAAAGTTGATCTCGACATTCATTCGCCGCAGGTCGTCGAGGACGTTTCTGTCGTTGGACCAGTTCTCCAACCCTTGCAGGTCACCGTGGAACCGCTTGCCGGCGTCGCCGCGTTTCTCAAAAACGTGGACATCGTAGCCAGCCCTGGCCAGGTTGATGGCGGCTGAGAGACCCGAAGGGCCGGCGCCCAGGATGCGGATTGTTTGTTTCATAGCTTTTCACGGGCGCGGATGGCGGCCAACAGCCCCCGGCAACCTTCCTCGACGAGCTGGTAAACGGTCTTAAAATCGCCGGTGTAATAGGGGTCGGGTATGTCGCGGCCCCCGTTCCGGCCGGCGAAATCTAACAGGCGAAACAGGCGGGGGTGGTCGCCAAAGCGGTGGCGCAGGTCGTTTATATTGTCCTGGTCCATGGCGATAATATAGGTGTTGGGGGAAGTCAGGTCGGAATACCGGACCTGGCGGGCCCGGCCGTCGTAAGGGATACCGTGTTGCTCTAGAATCCGTTGCGTGCCGGGATGGGCTTTTTCGCCCACATGCCACGAGCCGGTTCCGGCGGAGTCTACTTCGATCTGATCACTCAGTCCTGCTTCGTCTACCAGTTTTTGGAAAACAGCTTCGGCCATGGGTGAACGGCAGATGTTGCCCAGGCAAACGAAGAGAACATGTACAGTCATCTATGCTCCGATAATAAGGTATGAGGAATGAGAGGCGGGCCCTATCATTCCTCATCACTCAGGCCTCATGATGTGACTGTCTTGCCAAGCCGGCCTGTAAGCCGCATTCTGTACCCAAAACCTGGGTGGTGATCATCCATCTGGGAGCGTTATTGCTAACGCCCTCGTGCAGCCTACCCGGGTGTCAGACGGAACGAGCAGCCCCGTAAGTTAAGGCAGACCAGGTCTGCTTTAACCATCCACCCTGCTTGGCCTTGCTCCTGGTGGGGTTTGCCGAGCCAGCGACATTACTGCCGCTGCTGGTGGTCTCTTACACCACCGTTTCACCCTCGCCGACCAGTGGTTGTGAAATAATTCGTCAATCACCAGCCGGCAATGCGCCTCTCTGTTGCACTTTCCGTCGGGTTGCCCCGCCCGGCTGTTAGCCGGCGCCATGCTCTATGGAGTGCGGACTTTCCTCAGTCCTGAACAGGCAGGACCGCGATCACCCAGCCAGCTTGGTACTATGATCCTAACACCGGGTAACACATGCGTCAAGAAAGAAACAATAGAGTTATCTAAATGATCCGCTTGTAGCCTTGAAGGAGGATCATTTAGAATAGCTGCTCAGGTTTGTGGGTGACCGGCACTTCCGGGGGCTATTTTAGGGCAACGGTTTCCTGAAAAAGTGCCAGTCACCTTAGTAGGCCAGGTTTAAAACCCATTTCATCGTGGAGGGAAACACCCTATGAGCGAGCGTGAAAAAGTTATCCAGTTGTCTCTCCAGGCCCGCCAGCTCCTGGAAAGCCTTTTGTCTCTCCTGCCAGAGCGACCCTTTGCCATCTGTTTGCCAGATGGAACGACTATCGATCCTGAGCCGAATACAGCCGGGCCACCCCCCTTCCGGCTGATTTTAAAACGGCCGGCTGCCTTGCGGCGCATGTTTCTGCCCCCTAGCGAGCTGGCGATGGGAGAAGGCTATATTTTTGACGATTTTGACATTGAGGGGGATATAGTGGCCGCTTTTCGCTTTATAGACCGGCTGGAATGGCGGCGGCCGTCGCTGCCGGGACTGTTGCGCCTGGCCGGGCAGTTACTACGCCTGGAAAGGGCCGGGCCTGGCCGGGCCACGACCCGGCCGGCCCCAAGCAACGGTTTTGCCACCTTTGCCCCGGCCGGCCGGCGGCACGAGCCGGAACGTGACCGGCAGGCCGTCCGGTTTCACTATGATCTATCCAACGCCTTCTTTAAGTTGTGGCTGGACGAACGGATGGTTTACTCTTGTGCCTATTTCGAGGACGCTGGCGAAGTGCTGGAAACGGCGCAGTGGCGCAAGTTAGATCGGGCCTGCCGCAAATTGAACCTGGAGCCGGGCGAGCGGTTACTGGACATTGGCTGTGGTTGGGGCGGTCTGCTGATTTACGCGGCCACCGAGTATGGGGTGCAGGCGACCGGCATCAGCCTGAGCGAGGCGCAAACGGCCGAGGCCGGGGCCCGGATTCAGGCCCAGGGGCTGGCCGGGCGCTGCCAGGTTCACATCTGCCATTACGAGCAGTTCCAGGCCGACCAGCCTTTTGACAAGATCGTGTCTGTGGGGATGTTGAGCCACGTCGGCCCTGATAAGCTGGCCAGTTACTTTAGCAAGGCCCACCACCTCCTGCGGCCGGGGGGCCTCTTTCTGGTCCAGGAAGGGGCGGCGCGGGTGGACCGGCGGCACGTTGGTCGCCGTTGGATGGAACGACTGGGGCAGGGGCGCAACGCCTTCTTGCACAAATATTCTTTTCCAGACAGCTATTTACCGGACATAGCTACTGTGCTGGCGATGGCTGAACGGGCCGGCTTTGAGACCCGTGACGTAGAGTCGCTGCGCGAACATTACCCGCTGACCTTGCAACAGTGGCTGAGGCGGCTGGAACGAAACCAGGTAGCGGCTACGGCCGAGGTAGGCCAGGCAGCTTACCGTTGCTGGCGGCTGGTGCTGGCCGGTTATCTGTACCTGTTAGAACAGGGAAAACTGGCAGAGTACCAATCGCTGCTGGCCAGGCCGTCCGCTTCTGGCTGTAGCGAGCTTCCCCTGGCCCGGCCGCTCTAAAATAATCCTCCCGGAGGCTCTATCAGAGAGGCCAGTATCGTGTGGAAGCCTCCAGGAGGATTAAAGAGTGGTGGTCAGGCTGGCCCTGGCCTGTTCCAGGTGGTAAACGGTTTCTAGCTTCTCCAGGAGCTGACCAGCCTGGGCCAGGTGGGTCTGGGGTTCGGCGCCAGCGGCACGCCGGCCTATTTCAAGGTGGAGCAGCGCCTGATCGTAAGGCATGGCCAGCCTCTCAGCCAGGGCCAGCCCTTTTTGCCACCGGGCGGCCGCCTGGCGGGGGCGGTTGGCCAGCCATTCGTACCGCCCCTGCCACAGGCAGGCCCGGGGACGGCCGACGACGAATACCCGAGCGAACTGGCCCATCACCTGGCAAGCCTTTTTAGCGGCCGCGGCCAGGGAGGGCATTATGGTGGAGATCGTGGTGGTATCACCAGCTTCCCACAAGGAGAGGTAAACCTCGGCCATGCCTGACAGCCCTTCCAGCACAGTGACGCGGGTCGGGGCAGACAGTTGGAGGATGATGTTCATGGCCTCGTCGGCCGCCAGGCGGGCCGGCTGGGGTTCGCCGGAGCGCAGACTGGCCAGGGCCAGGGCGCCATGTCCCCGAATTTCGTCAGTACGGTTCTCAACCGTCCGCGCCGTTCGTTCAATGAGCAGCGTCAGGCCTTTATTGGCCAGGTTTTTGACCTGATCAAAGTCGCGGCTGATGGGCAGGAGGCTTTCGGCCTGGCCAAAAAGGCTCAGGGCCTGGTGTTGGATGTTGTCGCTATTGTAAGCGGTCTCATACCATTCGGCGTATAGCCGGCGGCTTTCTTCAAATTTGCCCTGGTGCGCGGCCACCAAGGTCAGCAAGCCGATGTTGAAGCCGAGCAGGCGCTGATCGCCTAACTGGCGGCACAGCTCAATGGCCTGGTTGGCGGTCTCGACGACCTTTTGCCACCGGCCGAGGCCAATCTCATAGGTGCCGGCCAGAAGCAAGACCCAGGCCAGGGCAGGCAGATCCCCGACCTGGCGGGCCGTTTGCAGCGCCCGATTAATGTAGGCGTCGGCGGCAGCCTGCCAGGGGATGAGGCCGGTGATCACCGACATGGTGGCGTAGGAGCGGGCCAGCTCTGGGGAGGGACCAGCACGCTCGGACAGGTTGAGGACGGTCAGGCCGGCGTTGAGCGTCAGGGTCCGCTCGTTGGCGAAGTAGTAGATTTCGGCCAGTTTCTCGTAGGCGCGGGCAGCTTCCAGGAGAACGGTAGCTTCTTCGGCCGAGGCGCGCCCCAGGAAGCGGGACGGCCAGGCGCGATGAGCCAGTTGAGCCAGCAGTTGGCCTTGGAGCGAGGTTAGCAACCAGAGCTGGGAGGCCGGGACCGGCCGGCCGACCAGCGACAGCATACTCAGCAGGGCCGCCCGGCTTTCGCCTAACTGGCCCAGCCCAAGATGGGCTTCGCCTAATTGCCGCAGCCAACGTGCCTGCTCTAGCTGTTCGGCCGCATCAGGGGGCACCAGGCGGGCGGGGTCAAGCTGTTGACGGATGCCCAGGGCGCGGCTGAAAAACTCGACAGCTTCGTGATTGGCCCCGCTTTGCAGGGCGTACTGGCCGGCCACGGCGGCGTACTTCAACTCCTGGCCGGCATCGCCGGCCTGAGCCCAGAAGTAAGCCAGGGTAGCGGCGCGCTCAGGGGCGCTGGCGTAGATGGTCTCAAAGGCCAGAGCGACACGGCGGTATAAGTTGCGACGTTCGGGCTCAGTTAACCTGGCCAATAAGCGCTCGCGGAGCTTATCATGGGCAAATTGCCAGCGCTCATCCTGGACATTGAGGACGGCTGCGTTGGCGCAGTTTGTCAACCACTGCTCCAGGTTGGCGCCTGGGTCGGCGGCGCGCAAAACCTTCAGATTGAGCACCCGCCCGGCGGCAGCCGCCAGTTGCAGGAGCGGCTGGTTCCCGGCCGGCACCTGGTTCAGGCGGCGTTCGACCAGTTGTTGTAGCCCGCCGGTGAAGACCTGAGCAGGCAGCGTCTTACTGCCGACTCTCTCAAGCTGGCCGGCCTCTTCGGCCAACGCCCGGACCACTTCCACCAGGAAGAACGGATTGCCTTCCGTTTCCCGTTGCAGCAATTCCAATACCTGGGATTGCTGCCCGGCCGGGCCCAGCATAGACTCACTCAAGTCGGCAATGGCGTCGTCGCCGAGCCGTTCCAATTTGAGTTTGCGCATACCCGGCAGCAGAGCAGGTAAATCAGGGCGCTCATCGTCCCGGTAGTTGGTCACCAGCAGCAATGGCAACTGTGGGGCGATACGGTTTAACCGGGCCAACAACTCCAGGCTTTCGGCTTCGGCCCATTGCAGATCTTCGAGGAGGATGACCAGCGGCCGCTCCTGGCTGCGAATGACGCCGGCCACTGTGGCCAGAAGGCGGTTTTGGGCGGTCTGGGCATCTAACACCGGCGCGTCGGGAACGTGGCGTTCCAACAACGTTTCGATGTCGGGAACCAGAAGTTTGAGCACGCCGGCCTGGAAGTCGTTGAGTTCGGTGTGCAGGACCAGGCGGCGTATACCGGTTCGCCAGATGGCGTAGGGGCTGCCGCCGCCTCTAACCGTCTGGCCACGCAAGACCAGGGCGCCGCGCACGAGGGCGCGGATGCGCAATTCGTCCACCAGGCGGGATTTGCCCACGCCGCTTTCGCCGGCCACCAGCCAGGAACTGCCCCGGCCTTCCAACGCCTGGGCCAGGGCGTCGGTGAGCTGCTCCATTTCAGCCTGGCGGCCGACGAAACGGGCCGCCTGTAAAAAGCTCTCCCGCGTGGCCACTGTTTCGACGGCCGCCGGCAGGTCGGCCACGGCGGCCAGGGCCTGGATCACGTCCAGGGCGCTGGCATAGCGCCGGCCGGCCTCTTTGGCCAGCAGACGCAGCAGAACGGCCTGGAGTTCCGGTTCTGCGTCCAGCGAAGCCAGGTTAGGGGGATGGTTGAGGATACGGTCAATGATTGTAACGGTGTCGCGGTCGTAGAAGGGGTGTTGCCCGGCCAACAATTCACAGGCCAGGATGCCGACGGCGTACAGGTCGGATGGGGGACCGGCCGGCTGGCTCCGCAACACCTCAGGGGCCATATAGTTGAGTGTCCCGACCGTGCCAGTGGCCTGGTCAATGGTCACGGACAGGCCGAAATCAAGCACTCTGACGGCGCCAGGCTCCACCATTTCGCGGCCATTGGCCTGCCGGGAGGAGATAGGCACGAGAACGTTGCCCGGCTTCAAATCACGGTGGACAATACCACGCCGGTGCAGATAGGCCAGGGCCTGCAAGAGCTGGACGATCAGGCTTAGTTGGACAGCGCGAGACTGGTTACGGCCGGCTTCGACGATGGTCCTGGCATTTTCCAGCAGGTCCATGGTAAAGTACGGCTGGCGTTCGGCGTCGAAACCGTAGTCGAGAACGCCGATAATGTTGGGGTGGCGCAGGGAAGCCAGGGCCTGAAACTCCTGGGCCAGGGCCAGGCGAGGATCATAGCTGGAGTCACCGTAGCTGGTGGCCAGTAGTTCATCGGAGGCTAAGACGCGCTTGAGGGCTAACTGCTGCCCGGTCAGGCGGTCGCTGGCCCGGTAGACTCTGCCCATGCCGCCCTTGCCCAGGGAATTATGCAGGCGGTAACGGCCGCCGATGAGCACCGGTCCTGAAAAAAGGGCTGGCGAACTAGCACGCATAATAAAGCGCCACCAAACCCCGTAGGTCTCAAAGACCTACGGGGTTTTAGAGGGTGACGCTTATTATACCTGATGGTAGACAGTTACTACTACCCCGAACCGGGAACGTGGGGTAACAAGCGGTTGAGATTTAACCGGGCGCGGGCGTTCAATCCATCTTCGTCGTGGCGACGATGTGCATACCCATGTAATCGGTCCGGGTAAAGATGAGGCGACAGGCCTTCAACATAGCCCGGAAGTTGGCGTAGAAGTCGGGGGTGGTAACTTCCTTGAGCCGCTCCCGGTTTTCAAACATATTTTGCAGCCAGGCGTCCAGTGTCCGGTGGTAGTTGGTCATGGGCATGTCGAATACCTGCCGGAGCTTAAAACCGTTTTCGTCCAGCAACTGCAACTCCTGGAACAGGGTCAGATAGTTGCCGGTGTAGCCGAACATCTTGTGGACGAACTCGCTGGCCGGCCCCAGCTTGCTGTAGCTACTGTGGGCCAGGTGTAGCTCTTTGTGGGCCATCCGGCCGCCGGGGGTCAAAATCTTGTGGCACCTGGCGAAGAAGCCACCCAGGTCGTAGAAGTGGACGATGACCTCGTCGGAGAAGATGGCGTCGTACGTTTCGACCTCAGGCAGGTTTTTCCAGTGGCACTCAATAAACTGGGCATTGACGCCATATTTAGCGGCGCGAGCCCTAGCGGTGGGCAATTGTTCGGGCACAATAGTGATGCCGGTTCCGGTGACGCCGTATTTGTGGCACAGGTAAACCAGGGGGCCACCCCAGCCGCAACCCACGTCCATGATGTGCATGCCCGGCTTAAGTTCCATTAGCTCGGCAAATTTGTCGAGTTTGCAGGTCTGGGCCTGGGTAACGTCGGTGAAATGATCTTCCCATAAGAGAGAGGAATAAACGTTCCACTCACCACCTGTCATGGTGGTATAAAATTCAGGGTCCTGTTCGTAGTGGAAGGCTGTCCGTTCGGTGTCTTCCTCAATGTCAAACTCCTGGTAAAAGCGGTTGCCACCTGTTGGTACGGGTGGGGGCTGGATGACCCTGGGCTCGAGGGTTGTCATGGCTCTATACCTCCTTGTGATAATTTGATTAAATTAGCCTCTACCTGCCTGGCCTGTTCCAGGTGCCAGGACATGTTTAGCTCTTTAAACAGTGAGAGAGACTCGACGAGGGTAGCGCGGGCCTGCTCAAGAAGACCCCGGTCGAGATACAGCTTGGCCAGTTCAAACGTGGTGGCGGCGAGCATCGGCCGCATGTTGCAGCGTTGGTGAATGGTGATGCTCTCTTTGAAGTATTGTTCGGCTTTTTCCCACTCCGATTGGGGTGCGTGGCGATAAATGCGGCCCAAAATGCGGCAGGCTTCACCCCGGTCAGTCTGCTGTTGAGTGCGTTCGGCCAGGGCCACGGCTGCTTCAGCACGCTGGCGGGCCTCCTCCCAGTGGCCGTTGACCAGGTCGAGTTCAGCGCGAAAGGCCTGGTACATAGGCACACGCCCCAGGGCCTGGCCAGCCTCGGCCAGTTGCAGGCTTTTGTCAATATACTCAGTGGCCCTGGCCGTGTTGCCTTGCCGCAGATAGTCGTAGCCCAAAACACCGTACGACACGTAGAGCGGGTGCAAATCCTGGGTCTCCTCGGCAATTTGAAGACAACGGGTCAGAGCTTCCCGGGCCTGTTCAAGCTGACCACAGAAAAAATAAGCTGTGCCCAATATCATCAGGTTGCCGGCAATCCGGCTGGGGTAGCCCAGCGCTTCGGCCAGGCGGAGAGCCCGCTCGGCGTACGGCGTGGCCTGGGTGTGCTGGCCCTGGAAGAAAAGAGCTGTCGCATACATGGCCAGCGAGCCAGCCAGCAATTCAAGGTCGTTAAATTTCTCGGCCAGGGGCAAGCCTCGGGCCAGGGTAGCGGCCGCCCTGGGATAATCGCCAGCCATGACTAAGGCGCGGCCGATTAAGTTAAAGGGGAGGAGCAATAACTCTTCTAGCCCTAACTTCTCAGCCAGGATGACGCACTGGTCGAAGTAGTTAAAGGCATCGCTATAGCGGCCGATCATAAAGTTAAACGCCCCGGTGCTGCCGAGGACACGGGCTCGCCGTTCTTCGTCTTTCAGGGTGGCGGCCTTTTCCAGGGCTTGTTGAAGCCGGTTGGCAATGCTTTCACTGGGCAAGTAGGCACCAACGCGAGCCAGCTTAATGGTCACATCTATAAATTGCTGCTGGCGTTCAGTGGTGATTGACAATTCAGCCAGGGCAGCCAGGGCCTGTTCAAAGAAGGCTTTGGCCTCGACGTTGGCACCGACGCTGAGGGCCTGGTCGCCGGCCAGGGCGGCATAGTGGGCCTCCTTCAGCCGGTTGCCAGCCGCCGACCAGTGATGGGCCAGCCGGGTAGACTCGGTGGC
>JAKEFB010000041.1 GCA_022616275.1 Chloroflexota bacterium | reverse complement strand
GCCTACCTCCTCAAGCGTTCAGCCACCGAAGAACTGCTGTTGGCCGTTCAAAAGGTCGTCAACGGCGAGGTCTACCTGAGCCAGATGGTGGTTGAGAACGAAAATTAAGTAAGGGCACGATAGTTTGTGCCCCTAGAAACCCCAATGCAGTTAAAAACCCCCAGGAATGGGGGTGTTTCCCCTGATTCTAGTAGGGCAAAACCCCATACACCGGCTGTTGTATTTATGCAATGATATAAGGGCGATAAGTCACCCAACTTCGGATGGTAGACCGGCCGGCTTCCCACCAGCAAGCCGGTTACAACCACAACAATTCTCTATAAAGAAGGAGAAATTGACGAAAATGATACGCGTGTTGATTGTTGATAAACCTCGTCTGCTATGCCAGACTATGCGCGCTGTTTTGCAAAAGCAACCCGATATGACGGTCGTCAGTTGCGCCAGTACAGTAGAAGAGGCGCTGGCCCATATATGTACCTGCGACGTGGTTCTGGTGAACACCACCATGACCCACGAAGATACTCTCTCGCTTATTCAGGATATTGCCAACCAGGCCCCAGAAGTGAAGGTCCTGGTCGTCGGCGTCGGCGAGGTCTCGGAAATCATTCTTTGCTACGTCGAAGCCGGCGCGGCCGGTTACGTTCTGCAAGAAGATTCGGTAGAAGACCTGCTCAGTAAAATCCGGGCTGCCTACAATGACGAAGCCCTGGTCTCGCCGCGCATCGCTGCCACGCTCATGTCGCGCCTGGCCGAGCTGGCCACGATGCGGGAAACGCTGTGGTCTTATCCCCGAGACAAAGTAGATGCCCTGGTCGAGCTGACGCCGCGTGAGCGAGAAATATTGAGTCTGCTGGGCGAGGGCCTGAGCAACCAGGGTATTGCCGAACGCCTGATCATTGAATACGGCACTGTTAAAAATCATGTCCACAGCATTCTCAAGAAATTGAACGCGACCAACCGCCAGGAAGCGGCCGCCGTCTATTGGCTGCAACACAATAACGGCCGGACCTCGGTTTTTGCCTACTAGATGGGGCATTTAGCCAGTAAAAAGTAGGGTTAGTCCCCATACCAATCCGCTTGAAAGTGTGGCATGATGTAGACAAATTAAGAAGGGTTGAATCCGGTAGTACATGGAGTTCAGGAAGCCCGCTGGATCGAACATTGCCAATTTGCTCTCCCAGGTTCATTCCAACAATTTTCATTCCCGGCGGGTTTCCTCTCTAACGTACTTCCGGCAACAACTAAGCGGTGGCCGGCCGTGGCCACCCCCAAGGGTTCTCTCTAAAATCAAAAGTCTGACCGCTAGCAACCGCATGAAACGAAACCCACTTTCAGATCCTTCCCTTGATCGCAAACGTGAGAGATTCCTGGTCGCGGCCGGCCACCGAGTTGAATAAGTGAAATTGTAATTATTCTCCTGCTCATCTGGCTTTTTTAAGCCGGCGACACAACTGCCAACCTGTTGTCACAAAGTGCCTGGACCCCCCAACGCCAGGCACTTTGGCTTTCCAAAACGAGACCAGACCACCTACAAGGTTAAACCGGCAACCGTTGCCAGCGCCTCCCAGAAGTTCACACAGGTGGTGGAAGTTCCAGAGGATGCCCGGAATGTACGCTTCTACCGCAACAGGGAGAAATTACCTGAGAAGTATAGAAGCGCCTTGCAGGCCGTCCGCTAAGTATATGCACACAAGTTCTGTGGGGCGATTTGGCAAATCGCCCCTTTGTTCATCCAACAAAACTTCTTTGTTTGCACTTAGCCTGCTTTCGACGTGTAGTAGCTATGGATGTTCCCCCGCCACCCAGAGGAAGACATTCTCGTAGCGGATACTCCCATCCGGGCGCATGTGGGCGCGGTCGGCCTTCGCGAAGGCGGCGCGAACCGCTGCCTCTCCACTGTGCGCGATGGCCAACTGGTTGGGGCCCGCACTGGCATTTGCACACCACGATACCTCGACACTGGGGAAGACGAAGGGGCAAGCGACCTCTCCCTCCTCCACGACGCACAGCCCCGCCTGCTCCAAAACGGCGGCTAACGCTCCCGGCTCGGACAAGGCCCCCGGCTTTGCCGGTGTAGCGCCGGGCGGCGGGGGTGGCATGAGCGGCCCGATGGCCGGCATCACGGCGGTTAGAAACTCGCAGCGCTCCAGCGGCCCCCAGGCGGTCACCACAACCCGCCCGCCAGGCTGGACAACGCGGATCAGCTCGCGCATGGCGGCCGCCATGTCCGCCGCGTAGAAAACGCTGTTCACCGCCGTGACCACGTCGAAGCTGGCGTCGGCGAAGGGGAGCGCCTCCAGGTCGCCCTCCCGCACGTCGGCCGCCGGCAGACGCTCCCGCGCGATGGCCAGCAGGGCCGCCGAGGCGTCGAGGGCGGTCACCCGCGCGCCGCGGAAGCTGGCCAGTAGGGCTAGAAGGCCAGCGCCACACCCAGCGTCGAACAGGCGTGTGCCGGGCGTCACGCGGGCGGCATCGAGCACCGCGCCATAGAGCGGCAAGGCTACCTGCTCCAGGTAGGCCGCAAAGTCTTGGGCCTGCCTCCCCCAGAGTTCACCTTGTACCGTTGCGCTTCCCATATGTACCTCCTTGTCTACGTTGAGCCGGCCTGCTACCAACCCGTTTCAACGGGTCTTCTGCTATAGCCGCTGTTTCCAATTGGCGGCTTCATTTTCAGTTTAAGCCTGAAAGGGGAGATTGTAATGGGTGAAAGTACGAAGGTCTTGGAGGAGGCAGTACGTATTTTTACCTCCCATCGGTTTAGAACCTCTGGGAGGTTGGCTCAATCGTTTACGTGGAGCCGTCATCGCCTAGCAGGATTAAGCGAATTTTGCTCCCCTAATTCGCGTAATCCCTGCTTTTCAGCCTCTTTTGCACCGCCCAGGCGGCAATTTGGGCACGCGAGGTGAAGTGGAGCTTGGAGAGAATATGGCTGACGTGCTTCTCAACAGTGCGCTGGCTTAATACCAGTTGCTCGGCGATTTCCTGGTTGGTCAGTCCCTGGCTAATCAGGGCGGCCACGTCACATTCCCTGGGAGTTAGTCCTTCAAACTGTTTCCTGGCCGCCTGGCGCGGCGTAAGAGGAGATGCGTCCGGTATGGTAGCCAGCGCCTTCTGTTGAAAGTGACGGCGTAATGATTCATTGGGTATGGCGGCCGCCAGTGATTTAATAAGGGCGCGCGCAGCGGCAAACTGTTCACCCGCTGCGTCCTTATGTCGCTGCCGGCGATACAGATGGCCCAGGTGGGCGTGGATGCGCCACAGCAGGGCGCGGGAGTTCCGGTACGAGGCCGCCGCCTGCGCCGCCAGGAGAGCGGCTTCGGCCTCTTTCAGGCGATTGAGCGCCGCCAGCGCTTTTCCTTGCAATATCTCTAGCCGGGGAATTGTTCCCTGGCGTTTTTTACTGGCGTTGGGCGCCAGGGCAATCAATTGCTCGACAATATCCAGCGCCGCTCGCGGCTGGCGTTGAGCCAGGGCCAGTTCAGCGCGCGCTGCCCAGAGCATGCGCATCGGTATCAGTATAGGCGGCTCAAGGTCCGGCTGAATGACGGCCGCCGGCTCCAGGTAGTCGTTCAAGAGGGTTTCAGCTTGGGCAAACTGTTTTTGACGCAGATGAGCGACGGCCAGCATAGCGGCCGTTTCGTGAATCCAGAGGAAAGAACCGGTTTCCCTGGCCAGCGAAAACGCCTCTTCCAGATGAGCCTGGGCGGCCGCGCCGGCAAGCAAGTCGAGATGAAGCAGGCCGAGGTTGCAATGGGCGGACACCATCCACTGCCGGTGCTTAATTTCCACCGCCACGTGAAGAGCCTCCTGAGCCAGTTCCAGGGTACGCCCATACTCTCCCTGCGGGCCAAGCGAGCATACTAGGCAACCCAAAGCGTACGCTTCTCCGGCGCGCCAGCCGATTTCCCGTGCTATTTGCAGCCCACTTTCAGCGTAAGCAGCCGCTTCAGGCAGGGAGATGGCTGCTACCAGGGTGTCACTTTCGTAAATGCCGCCGTGAGCAGACAGCGAACTGAGGGTAGAGGCCAGGCCTTGCCTGTCGCCCAGCTTGCGCTGCAATGACACTGCCTGCTCAAAGTAAGAGCGGGCCTTTATCAGGTTGCCAGACAGCGTAGTGGCTATGCCCAGCAGATCGAGCGTATCGGCCAGGCCTTGCTGCTCGTCTAATTGTTCAAAGCCGGCCAGGGCTTCCTGGTGATGGTTGATAGCGGCCAACGGCCGTCCCACGTTCAACTGCCAGTTGCCCAGCCGGTTCAACGTATGGGCCACCATAGCCGGCTCTTCCATATGTTGGGCCAGCACCAGAGCCCGCTGAAAGTAGTCGTCGGCCAACCGGTAATCGCGCGACGCCCACAACAGCCCCAGGCTTAAGTGGGCCTGCCATTCATCCCGCGCCTGGCCCTCATCTTGAGCTATCTGTAAGGCTGCGGTGTAATCGGCCTGGGCGGCCTCAAAGTCGCCCAGGGTTTCGTAAGCCTGGCCGCGCCCCTGGTAGAGAGAGGCGGGGGGCGAGATGTTCAGAACATGGGCTGCTTCCAGGGCGCGCGTAAATTGGGTGACAGTCGCTCGCGGCGTGTGGAGAGCCTGGGCTTTCTCGCCGGCCCGCCGGGCGTATTCCAGGGCTTTCTGCCAGACGCCAGCTTCGTAATAATGGCCGGCCAGGTCGGCTACGACCATCTCCGGCGAATTGGCGTAAAGCCGCTCCACTGTCTCCGCTACCAACCCGTGCAGCGCCTGGCGCTCCCGCGCCAGCAGGCTGGCATAAACGGCTTCGCGCGTGAGGGCGTGGCGAAAAGCAAATTGATCGGCCGACTCTTCAACCACCAGTTGGGCGGCGATCATCTCTTTCAGCAGGGCCAATAATTCCCGCTCATCCCGCTGCAGCAACCCTTGCAGTAAAGAAAAGTTGAAGCGCCGCCCGGCGACGGCCGCCAGCGCCAGCGCCTCCCTGGCCGCCGGGCTGAGTTGCTCCACCCGTCGCTCGACAGCCACCTGGACCGTCCGCGGAATCTGCAGCTCACCCGCCGATTTGCGCTCCCAGCGGCCGTCAGTGTAAAAGATTTGTCCTGTGACGAGCAGCGCTTTCAAAACCTCTTCCACAAAGAAGGGATTACCTTCGGTCAGGGCGTAAAGCGCCTCCAGAAACTCAGCCTGCACCGGCCGGGGTAGGTCGAAGATGGCGGCAATCATTCGGTTGACTTCACTCCGTGACAGGGGAAGTAAGGCCAGTTCGGTAGCTAACCGCCGGCGGGCCAGTTCGGCCAGGAAGCGGTCTAACGCCGGCAACGATTGGTCGCTGCGACAGGTTAAGAGCAAAAAGAGGGGCAGCGGCCGGGCGTGACGGGCCAGGTGCAACAGGAATTCCAGACTGGTATCATCGCTCCAGTGCAGATCTTCGAAAACGAGCAGGTGCGGCTGCCGGGCAGCCAGTCGGCTAAAGAAGTGGCTCAAGGCTTGAAAAAGACGGTGCTTCTCCTGCTCCGGGTTGGGAAGTGCGGCCACCGGGGCCAGTCCCGGCAGCCAGGTAGACAACTCCGGCAGCAGCCGGGCCAGTCCCGGCGCTGCCGGACCGAATTCTTGGGCAATCTCTTCCGGCGAACGAGTGGTGCAAAAGAAACGCAACAGATCCAGCAAGGGAGCATAAGGCAAAGCCTGGTCCGGCTCAAAGCAGTCGCCTTGTAAAACATGAAAGCCGCGTCTGGCAGCCCAGGCTTTCACTTCGGCTACCAGTCTTGATTTACCGATGCCAGCTTCACCGGAGATTACGGCCGTACCAAACAATCTGCCGTTATCCTTGACCTGTTCCAGAAGGTGGAGAAGCGTTTCCAGGAAGGCTGTCCGGCCAACCAAGACCGGGCAGATAACAGGCTGCACTAATAGTGTTGCCATGCCCCCATTGTACAACGATTTTGATGGAAATTAAGAATAATTTGACTGTCGAATAAAGGCTTAGAGGAAAATAAGCGCCACTCCGACAAACGCCACCACCGTGCCGGCCACCGCCCGGCGGGTCACCCGCTCCCGGTAAATGAGGTAGCCAAGCGGAATTAACAACACCGGGGGCAAAGCCATCAGCGTAGAAGCAATACCGACGCGGGCCAGTTGGATGGCCACCAACGACAGCCAGATACCCAGGAATGGCCCGGCCACTGTTCCCCCGACGATGGCCGGAAATGCCTTCCGGTTGCGCCACATCTGGATGGTATGGGTTACCTGCCCCTGGACGGCGGCCACAGCCCACAAGACCACCAGGGCCACCAGGATACGAATCCAGGTCGCCGAAATAGTGGGAAACCCTCCGACCAGGCCAAACTTGGCCGTAATCAGGTTGGTTGCCTGCCCCAGGGCCCCGCCCAGGCCAAAGAGCAGACCCCGGCTATATTGCTTGTTCTCCACCACCGTCCGGCCGGCTTGTTTTTCCGTTACCACCCAGCCAATAGCGGCCACCGTAAGGAAAATGCCGGCCAGCTCCGGAGTGGTCATCTTTTCACCCAGGAACAGCCAGGCCAGGAGTGTGCTCCAAATAGGCGCCGAGGACATCATCAGCATGGCCAGGCGCGGCCCCACCAGGACGTAAGCCCGCAAGAGGAAGCTATCGCCCAGAACCAGCCCTAGCAGGCTGGACAACGCCAGCCAGCCCCAGCGGAACGGCTCGGCGTCCGGCGGAAAGAGCGTGCCTTCCAGGATAAGGTGGGTGACGGTCAGGAAACCCAGGGCAAAGAGGAGCCGGCTGCGGTTGACCACCTGGGAACCGACCTGCCGGCCGCTGTAGCTGAAGAAAATGGCAGTGAACGACCAGCACACGGCCGTGCCCAAGGCAGCCAACTGGCCCAGCAAACTTGAAGGCATTCTTTATCTACTTCTGGAGCCTGGCCCACACAGCCGGGTAGTGCCCGGCGTCAATCAGCTCCAGGCTGTTGTCATCCGGGTCGCGGAAGTAAATGGAGTGCGTGCCCTGAGGCCACTCCTGCTCGTGCTCAATGGCCACGCCGTGGGCCAGGAGTCGCCCCCGCCAGGCGTCCATTTCTTCGGCCGGCACAGCCAGAGCCACGTGGCCCCGCCCCCGCGCCCCGTGGCTGGGAATCACGCTCACCCGCTTCTCAATGCCCTCGACGTTAAAGAGAATCAGCGTCGAGTTGGGCCCAGTCTGTAAAAAGCGCGCCTCGTCAAAAGCGGCCGTCAGCGGCAGGCCCAACACCTCCGTATAAAAGCGCGCTGCCCGCGCTAAATCCGTCACGTACAAGACTGCCTCCGCCACACCCAAAACCTGCGTCATAATCTTTGTGTCCTCTCTGTGAATCTCTGCGCAACCTTTGGTTGCCCTCCTCTGTGTTCTCTGTGTTTCTCTTTACCGCCTGAACCGGTCACTAATCTGCCGGATGTGCTCCGGGCCGGTGCGGCAGCAGCCGCCGATCAGGGCCGCTCCCTCTTTGCGCCACTCGCGGCTGTAAGTGCCAAACTCGGCCGGTACCGACTCGCCCAGCCAGCGGTTATTTTTCGCATCGTAAGTCTCGCCCGAATTAGGGTAAACGACAATCGGTTTGTCCGTCGCCTGGCGCGCCCGGGCAATCAGGCTGGGAATAAAGCGCGGCGCAGTGCAATTCACGCCCACGGCCGCTACCTGGGGCAGCTCGTTCAGCGGCCGAATACATTCTACCAGCGGCGTGCCGTCGCTGATGCGCTGGCCGTCCCGGCAGCTAAAGCTGAACCAGGCGTAACGGCCGGGAGTTTCGGCCAGCAGGCGGGCCAGGGCACGCGACTCCGGGTAAGAGGGAATAGTCTCGCAGGCCAGCAAGTCGGCCGGCGTCTCGGCCAGGATGTGCCAGCGCCGCCGGTGAAAGGCCAGCAGCCCGGCTTCGTCCAGGTCATAAGCGCCGGTGTACTCTGAGCCGTCGGCCAGGGCGGCGCCATAGGGGCCGACGCTGGCTGCCACCAGCGGCCGCAGCCGGCCGGGGCGGTTAGCCGGGGCGGCCCAAAAGTCGTCCCGGGCCTCCAGCGCCAGTTGGACCGACAGGCGCAGCAGCGCGATGGCTTCCGCCTCGCTCAGGCCGCGCCGCACGAAGCCCCCAATGGTAGCCTGGTAACTGGCGCTGATCACGCAATCGGCTCCGGCCGCTAGGTAATCGGCGTGGACCTGGCGAATGGCCTCCGGCGCGTCCTGCAACAGCCGCGCCGACCACAGCTCGTCGCCCAGGTTGTACCCCCGCGCCTCCAGCTCAGTCGCCAGCCCTCCATCCAGAATCAGCGCCCCCTGCCGCTCCAAAAATGGAGTAATGGGGTTATTATTAGTGATGCTTACCCTGTTCTCCATGAGCCGGCCGTGAGGTGACTGTCACTTACGTAAGTGACAGTCACCTCAGAAAGACACGGGCAGCGATTCCAGCCCGCGCAAGATGTAATTGTCGCGGTACGGGGGCGCGTCGGTTTCCAGCTTCAGGTTGGGCATCCGCCGCAACAGCGTGCTGAAGGCAATCTGAGCTTCCAGGCGGGCCAAAGGCGCACCCAGGCAGTAATGAATCCCGCCGCCAAAAGCCAGATGCGGGTTAGGCTGGCGGCCGACGTCCACCTTGTTCGGGCTTTCAAACCGCTCCGGGTCGCGGTTGGCTGCGCCCAACAGGAAAGCGACTGTCTGGCCCTCATGGATCAACTGTCCCCCTACTTCCATATCTTCAGAGGCAAAACGGCTGGTCATCTGCACCGGGCTATCGTATCGCAGCAGCTCCTCGACGGCCGTTCTAACCAGGGCGGGTTCCTGCTTCAGCCGGTCCAGTTGCTCTGGCTGCCGCAGCAAGGCCAGAGTGCCGTTGCCAATGAGGTTAATGGTCGTCTCGTGGCCGGCCGTCAGCAACAGCATACAGTTGGCGTATAGCTCCTCTTCCGTCAGCCGGTCTCCCGCTTCCTCGGCAAATACCAGGGCGCTCAACAGGTCGTCCTGAGGGTCGGCCCGCCGCCTGTCCACCAGGTGTTTCAGATAATCACGGAACTCCACGGTGGCGTCGGACGCCCGATTGTAGACGGCCTCGTCCTCGGTCAGGTCCAGGCTGCGGGCCAGAGCGTTGGACCAGCCGTGGAACTTGTCCTGGTCGGCGGCCGGCACGCCCAACATCTGGGCAATCACCGTCACCGGTAGCGGGTAGGCCAGGGCGCCGATCAGGTCCATCCGCCCGGCCGCCTGCACTTGGTCCAGCAAGTCGTCGGTAATGGCCTGGATGCGCTGCCGCATTTGCTCGACCATGCGCGGCGTAAAGGCTTTGTGGACCAGGCTGCGCAGCCGGGTGTGGTCTGGCGGGTTGCGCAGCAACATCCAGCGGAACTGCATCTCCCACAGCGGCCGCTGGTGTTCCGGGGGAGCAATGAGTTCGGCGTGCCCCAGGCGGTCATCACGTAGCAGGGCGCTACAGTCGTCGTAGCGGGTGAGAAACCAGATACCCCACGCCTCCCAGTAAAACACCGGGGCGTAACTGCGCAACAGGTCATAAAAGGGATAAGGGTTGGCCCGGAACTCCGGGTGGCGAGGATCAAAATCCATGTTTGACCTTAGACGCCAAGACGCTAAGACGCCAAGTTTAATTATTTTCTTGGCGTGAACTTTGGCCCTGCCAAAGTCTGCGCCTTTGCGTCAAATTTTATTTTTTAACTCTCTTGAACAGTAACGCGAGTCATCACGTCACCCTGGCGGATGGCGTTGACCACGTCCTGGCCTTTGGTCACTTTGCCGAAAACGGTGTGCTTGCCGTTCAGGTGGGGCTGGGGCGAGTGGGTGATAAAGAACTGGCTGCCGTTGGTGTTCGGCCCGGCGTTGGCCATCGAAATGACCCCTGTCTCATGCTTGAGGGGGTTGTTTCGGACTTCGTCTTCAAAGTTGTAGCCGGGGCCACCCCGGCCGCTGCCGGTTGGGTCGCCGCCCTGGATCATGAAGTTGCTGATTACCCGGTGAAAGGTTACACCGTCGTAAAAACCCTGCTGGGCCAGGAAAACAAAGTTGTTGACTGTCTTAGGCGCGTGCTGAGCGTAAAGGTCCAGCTCAATCGTGCCCCGGTTGGTCTCAATAGTCGCCCGGTACGACTTTTTGGGGTCAATCTGCATCGCCGGGGATTGGCTCCACTGTTGTTTTGACATGGACATCTCCTTGAAAGTGATGAGCGATGAGTAATGAGCAATGAGTAACGGCGGGATTATAACATGTACCCAAGAGAATGACTCCAATTACCAGTTACCAGGCTCTACGAGTTTAGCTCAAAGCCGTGTTGCCGGTGGAACTCTAGCAGACCGGCCGGCAGCAAGGGTCTGGCGTATTCTGCCCGCCGGATGAGCCGGGCCAGCCAATATTCGGCCGGAATGTCGCCGGAGAGCAACGCCTCGGCCTTCCCGGCCGCCAGCCAGCGGTATTCGCTGTGCTCCGGCCCCAGGCGCACGGCCGCCGGGTCGGCAATGGTACACAGATAGACCACGCCGATCAGCTCGTTTTCCGGCCGGGCCGCCCCCCGGTAGAAGTGAGTCGTACCCAGAATAAACAACGGTTGCACGGCCACGCCGATTTCCTCCTGCACTTCGCGATGCAGCGCCTCTTCAAACCCCTCCCCCTGGTCCAGCCGGCCGGTGACACACTCCCAGCTCCCGGCTCCGAAATCCTTCTCGGCCGACCGTTTCAACAGCAGATATTTATCGGCCGCCGGGTCCCACACCAGCGCACCAATCCCGGCCAGAAATCGTCCAATCGTCAAGGCTTGCTCCTCCTAAAAGTTAGACGCAAAGTCGCAAAGTCGCAAAGTTTAATTTTTTCTTTGCCTCTTAGTGCCTTTGCGTCTTTGCGTTAAGCTATTGGGCCAGCCAGTCGGCGTAGACCAGCCGCATCTGGGCCACGTGGTCGGGAATGTGCCGGTCGTACGTGTCCAGCCAGTCGTCCATTGTCATCTGCCCGTTTTCGGGGTGGTAAATAGTGTTGGCCCAAACCGGCTCGGGCAGCGACCGGACCAGGGAGTAACTGCTCTGCCGCAGCCACCTGAACAGCTCCACCGCCTCCTCCGTGCTCCGGCTGTGGTAGTCCAGGCCCCTGGCCCACTGGTTCTCGTCGTAAGCCATTACCGTGCTGCCCGGCTCGGCGATAAGGCGGCGGCAGCGGATGAAGCTGTTGGCTTCGCTGTCGGTAATGTGAATGACGATCTCGTGAATGGTCCAGCGATCCGGGGCCGGCCGGAACTGCCATATCTCGCGGGGGAACTCCTGCAGCGCCGCCACCAACGTCTCGTAGGCCCGGCCGTACGACTCAATCTTTCGCTGGCGCTCTTCTCCTGTCACAAAAACCTCCTGAGTCAATAGCTGTTAGCTATAAGCTATAAGCTTTTTATAACGACACAACCACCAAGCGACCCTCGGTCGCCCACACAACTACAAAAGTATAAGGTAGGCCCGGCCGAAAACCAAACCTTTGCAAAACCGGCGCGCCTGGTATAGTTAACGGGCCAGGTGGTGGGCATAGAAGCACTGAGGGAGTTATGTGGTTAAAAAGAAAATCATCTACCCGGCCGGAAATCAAGCTGTCCCGGCCGTCGAGTCTCCTGCATCTTATGGCGGCCGGCATTGTCACCTGGATTCTGCTTTACAGCTTCCTCTATTTCACCGACGTGGTTAAATGGGCCGGAGCGCCGTTCTGGCTGTTGCCCGACGCACTCGGCCTGGTAGAGCGGGTGCGGGAAGAGGACGCCTGGGAAGCGGTCGTTTTGCCGGATGACGCCCATGAGATCAGTTTCACCCGGCCGGGCCATTACTATATGTTCGTTTCTACGTACCACGACTGGCGGAACGGCCCTTCTATCCGAGTGGCTGGGGCTGAGGCGAGCACCGAAGGCCACGTCCCTGTAGCTCCGGTTGGCCGGGGAACGCGCCCCTACGACACCACAGCCGTCCGGGGCAATCCTGCCTACCGGTTCGAGATCAAACAGCCCGGCCGCTACACCGTTTCCTTCCCGCCCATCCCGGAGACCCGGCCAGACGACAAATTCCGAATCGGCATTGCCCCAGACACCATTACCGGCAACGAAAGCGCTTTCGCCACTGCCTGCTACGGGCAGCTTGCCTTTCTGTTTCTGGCCGGTGGCCTCATCTACTACTTCCGCTCCTATCGCCCCGGCCGGGCCAGACGGGAGCAAGCCGCCCAGACCCAGGTTAAAAAGCTAGAAGAGATGGATGATTTCCTGGCCGACTACAAGCGCAAACAATAAGTATTTGCGCTTCGCCCATTCAAGGCATTGGCGATAAAAACTTAGCCAACCAATCACTCGATCCCATAGACGAGCGTATCCGGGAAGAAGGCGTACCAGCCGAACCAATAGGCCAGGTGGCCGGGAATGCGGGGGGCTGTTTCGCCATCGGGGCCCACCAGCCCCTCCTCAGTGACCTGCCAGGCCCGCCCGGCCGAGTCCAGCAGCGTGTCCGGGTCTGGCCCCGGACTAAACAACTCCTCGCCCCGGTTAAAGGCCCGCACTTCGCCACCGTTGGTGTAGGTTATCTCGCTAAAAAAGCGGTCCTGGCCGTTGACGGTAATCACGCCGCGTGTGGCCACCAGGACGACCGGCGTCTGGCCAATGGTGTCGTTGACCACTTGTTGTTCAGCCAGGGTGATGACGTGGTAAGCCTTGGGCACGCCGTCCACAAAGAGGGCATAGACAAAATCCTTGGCCGGCAGCGCGCCGGCCCGTTGCCAGACCGGGAACATCGTCTCGCCGGAAGCAAAGTAGTCGCCGTAGAGAATGCCCGACTGGTAAAAGTCGGCCGGGTAGACCCCCGTGTTGCGGTCCAGCACCAGCGTCTCCGGGTGAAGGGCCAGCCAATCTCCCCAGGCCGACAGGACAATAGGCAGAATGTTTAACCGGATGTCGCCGCCGGCCAGCTCGCCCAGCACCGGCTGGCCGGTCAACTGGTTCCACAGGGTGCGCGTCGGCCGGTCATACATCAGCTTGTTGCTGCGGTACAGGAAACCGGAGGTGCCAAAGGTATACGTCTGGCCGTCCGCCCCCCGGCCGTCGTAGGCAATAGCCGCGCCGCACAGGGTGCAGTAGGCGATAGAAACGGGCACGCCGCCAATGACGTCGTTGACCATTTCGTGGTTGTCCACGATCCGCAATGGGTAGGCCCGCGCCTCGCCGTTGACCACCAGGCCAAAGACCGGTTCTTCCGGCAGCAGGTAATCGGCCGCTGCGCCGGCAATGGTCGGCGGCTGTTCCAGCGGGGGAATGCCGTCAATGCGTACGCCGCCCCACTGGATTTCCTCAACGCGGATGCGGCTGGGATATTCGTCCTTCAGGAAATCGTCAAAACCGGGGTCAATCCGGCCGAGCAGCAGCCCCTTCCAGCCGGTGAAGCCCGGCGGCGGGACCAAATCTGTCTTGCCGTACCATTCCACCCAGGCCGGCCAGTCGTCGCCAAAGGAGTGGCCGCTGAGCATCTCCAGGGCCTCGATGGTGTCAGCGTAACTGCTGCTGACGATGCCAATCTGGCGCGCCCGCATTAGCTCCAGGAAAACGGCCACGAAGCGAGTATCGCCGGCCTCCAGGATTGTCTGCCGGGCCTCCCCGGCCGCTGCCGGTTCGCCGGAAGCGGAAAGGTCGAACATTAATTGCGTCGCCAGCTCGTCTGGCAGAGGGTTGCCGGCCGGCAGCGACAACGGCGTGGCCGGAGGGATCGTGGCGGCCGGCCCGGCGATAATCGGCTCCGGGATGGCTAACGGTTCGCTGGCCTCTTCAGTTGGGACCAGTTCCGGCGTATTCTCCATTTGAGCAGGTTCCGGCGTGGCGGCCGGAGCAGTGGGGCCTTCCGTCACCTCAACCGTATCAGCGCCGCACCCGGCCAGCCACAAGCAGGCCAGGCAGGCCAGGAGTAAAGCCAGGCGTTCTGATTTCATAGCGGACAGTATAGCAAGAAAGAGACGGCCGGGGATGAAACTGTAACCGGGCTGTAAGGGGGTGTAAGGGGGTTGTAAGAATTGGTAATTGAGTAATTAAGTAATTGACCTCCACCAACTACCCAATTACTCAATTACCAAATTACTGGTTCTTCAGCAGCTCTGCCAGCTCGGCTGGCGTGGCGGCCTTGACGGTCCGGTAGCGAACGCCCGGGTAATGCTCGGCAAAGAAGCCGCGCAGCACGTCCGGCCCGCCCCACTGCTCCGGGTTCACCGCCAGGACGATACGGCTGTCCAGGTCGCCAATGCCGGCATCGTCGGCGCTGCCGCCCACGGTGTAGCGGTGATCATCCCAGGTGCTCTCCACGACCGCCCTGGCCCACTCCTTGTTAGCTCCCGGCGGCAGGAGCACGTACAGCCGCTCGTATTGGATGCGCGGCTTGCCCCGGTCGGCCGGCGGAGGGGGCGGAGGTGGCGGCGTCTCGCCGACGGTAATCAGCTCGGCGTCGTCCCAGTAGGCGTCGTTGTGCTTGAACGGGAACTGCGTCAGGGCGCGGGTAAAGAGGGTAATCGTGCCTGCTTCGGCCCTGGTCTCCACGGCCGGCACCTGGGCAAAGGCGTTGTAAATGTGAGCGCCCTGCCCCCAGACCACACTCTCGGCAAAGGGATTGCGCCCGCCGGCCGGGTCAATTCCTACCCAGAAGGTGAAGTTACTCAGGTCAGACTCATTGGGATTGCCGCTTAACGTCCCCTCCAAGCCAAAGAAAGGGTCAAAGCCGGCCCCTTCTGACCAGGTGGGATCGTCAGGATGGGGAAAGCGGTCGGGCTTGGCCGGATCCTTGTGGTTGGACCAGGCATGCGCCCAAATAGAAAAGCGCACTCGCGTCCCAGGAGTAACATTGGCTTGCTGTAACAACCCGGCATCCTGGCGACGAGAAAAGGTGAAAATCAGGTAGCCCTTTTCCCCGCCGTGCATCCGAGCCGGGCTGGTATCCCGCGCATCGCGGGCTTCCGGTTGGGCCCACTCCCCTTCCTGGTGTTTGAACCAGACCAGCCAGCCGGGCGGGGTGAAGATATTACCTACTTCTATCGTTTCCGGCTGGCCGCCGACGGGGATCCTCAGAGTTTGATGGGAACGCTCTTCTGACCAGTCAGCCTCAAAGTCACCATTACGTAACAGGTTGTTCATGCTAACCTCCTTGGACAGACAGATTATAACAGGTGAGGGGC
>JAKEFB010000277.1 GCA_022616275.1 Chloroflexota bacterium | reverse complement strand
GAATTGGGCCCGCAACACCCGGTCCGCATCGTGCTGGGCGACCTGGCCACCTCTACGGCCACCCGCCGCCTGACGCTCTCGCCGCTCTCCGCGCAGGCCGTCCGAACGCTTGCCGGCCGGCGGGCTTTCGACCCGGTGGCGCTCCACCGCCAGACGGGGGGCAATCCCTTCTTTGTCACCGAAGTGCTGGCGGCCGAGAGCAGCGGCATCCCCTTGACCGTGCGTGACGCCGTGCTGGCCCGGGCGGCGCGCCTTTCACCGTCGGCGCGGGCCGTCCTCGACGCTGCCGCCGTCATTGGCGCGCGCGTGGAGCCGTGGCTGCTGGCGGAAGTGACCGGGGCGGAGGCAGGCGCGGCCGGGGAGTGCCTGGCTATTGGCATGCTCGTCGCCCAGGGCGAGGTATTGGCCTTCCGCCACGAGCTGGCCCGGCAAACGATCCTGGACGCCCTGTCGCCCCATCACCGGCTGGTATTGAACCAGTTAGTGCTCGACGCGCTGAAGGCCGCGCCGTCGGCCCGCCGCGACCTGGCCCGCCTGGCCCACCACGCCGAGGCCGCCGGTGACCGGGAGGCTGTGCTGGAATTCGCCCCCGCGGCCGCCAGGCAGGCGGCCACGGCCAGCGCCCATCGCCAGGCGGCGGCCTTATACGCCCTGGCCCTCCGCTTCGCCGCCGACCTGCCGGCCGCCGGCCGCGCGCCCTTGCTCGAATCCTACGCTACCGAATGTTTCCTGATTGACCAGCAAGCTGAGGGCCTTGCCACCCGGCGCAAACTGCTCGAACTGTGGCGCCAGGCCGGTAACGTCTTGAAGCAAGGCGAAACCTTTGCCCACCTGGCGACGCTGTTGGTCATCGCCGGCCAGAACGCCGAAGCGGAGCAGGCCAGCCAGGCAGCCATCGAGTTGCTTGAGCAACTGCCCCCCGGCCGCGAACTGGCCCTGGCCTATCGCGTTCGCGCCACCCTCCACCTCGTCAACCGGGACTGCCGCCAGGCCATCTACTGGGCCGAGAAGGCCCTCAGCCTGGCCCGGCGTTTTGGCGACGCGGTCGTCGAGGCCACCGCTCACAACGTCATTGGCACAGCCTGGCTGTTTGTAGACTACCCGCGTGGCTGCGAATACCTGGAACAAAGAATCGCCAGCGCGCGCGCGGCCGGTCTGGAAGCGCGCGCGGCCACCGCCTATTCCAACCTGGCCTCCGGTTCCGGCGAACTCTACCAATTTGCCCAGGCCAGGCATTACCTGGCCGAAGGGATCGCCTATACTGGCGAGCGCGACCTGGACTATCACCGCCTCTACATGGTCGCCTGGCTGGCGCTCACCCGCCTTTACCTGGGCTATTGGGATGAAGCCGGCCGCGCCGCCACCGAAGTGCTGCAGTGCCCCGATTTATCGGCCATCAGCCGCATCGTCGGACTTGTGGCGCTGGGCCGCCTGCACGCCCGCCGGGGCGACCCTGGCGCGCCGGCTACGCTCGACGAAGCCCTGGAACTCGCCCGGCAGGCAGAGTCCCTGCAGCGCCTGGGGCCGGTCCACGCCGCGCGGGCCGAAGCAGCCTGGCTGGCCGGCGACCGCGAACGTACCCGGAGAGAAGCCCGTGCGGCCTACGACCTGGCCGTAAGCAAGCAACACCCCTGGTTTGCCGGCGAACTGGCTTTCTGGCGCTGGCGCGCCGGCGACGAAGTGGCCGCGCCGGAATGGTTGGCCAGGCCGTTTGCTCTACACATCGCCGGGAATTGGCGCGCGGCGGCCGGCGAATGGCAACGGCTGGGCTGTCCCTACGAGCAGGCCCGCGCCCTGGCCGATGGCGACCAGGCGGCGCAAATCGCTGCACTGGAAATCTTTGACCGGCTGGGCGCCCGGCCGGCGGCCGAAGGGTTACGGCAGCAGATGCGAGCGGCCGGCGTGCGGATCATTCCGCGCGGGCCGCGGCCGGCCACCCGCGAGAACCCCTTCGGCCTCACCGCCCGCCAGATGGAGATCCTGGTGCTGCTGGCTGAAAACCTGACCAACGCCGAGATTGCCGCCCAGTTGCACCTCTCGCCTAAGACAGTGGACCATCACGTCTCGGCCGTGCTGGCCAGGCTGGACGTCCACTCCCGCGAGGCGGCCGCCGAACTCGCCCGCCAACACCCCCTCCTCAAACCCCTAAAATAGGGAACTCCCCAACCCAATATAGGGTGCGCCTCCCGATGCGCCTCACGAAGCTTCAGCCTATCCTGTCTACTAACAATTTATATTGGTAAGTCGCATCGCCAATAACTGTCTAGCTGTGGCCGGTCTCATGATCGCGCCACGCAATGACGGAGGCATCTATGTGTCACATCGGGAATTATAACGACAGTGGTCGTATCGTTGGCGGCCCGGCCGCTGGCGAAGCCAACGTGATTGCCAACAATGGCATCCACAACGGAAGGGTTGAAACGAACGTTATACGGCTTCCAGTCCAGAACCAAATCCGGGACAACACCAGCCTGGCCATTAACCTGGGGAATAAGGGCCTGAACAGGAATGATTCCAGGACATTGTAAAGCGAACCTGAACGATGCCGATTCCAGCGCTCGGGACCTTGTATAGGAGTTGTAAAATGGCGATATTACTTTTTCTGTTCTGCGGCGGGTTGGTGATTGGACTGATGATCCTGGCCGGCCGGGCCTTCAGCCAATCCGAGGCGGCACCACTCATTGGCGAAGCGTTTCTCCTCGCAACCGGTGGCAGAAGAACTCACCCTGCCCAAGGCGACGACGGCCGGTAGCCTACTCGACGACGGTAACAGCATCCTGCACCCGTAGTGTTCCACCAGACAGAACGCGGCAGAGGGTGCCCCGCCGGCCGGTCATGGCCGCCTGCAAGCCGGGGCGAATGTCTTCGATGAACTGGCACGGCGCGCAGTCGCCAACCACTTCCAGGAGCGCCTCGCCCACTTGCAGCCGCGTCCCGGCCGGCAGGCTGGCCAGCCGGATGCCGGTCACGGTGACGTTCTCCCGCACCTGCCCCGGCGCCAGCTCAAATTCGTCCAGTGTCTCTTTTTCGATAAACAACACCTGCCGCTTGCCACGCCCGTAGCTCACGTCGCCCGACAGTCCCTTACCGCCGACGGCCGTGGCCTCCACAACAGTTTGCATGGGCAAGCCGTGCTTTTTCTTCAGGTAAATGTTGGTAATGCTTCCATTCACTTAAACACCTCGTAGTGCATCACGGTTGGCTCTTTTTCCAACAGGAATTCGTCGTCCTCAGGGTAGTAGTAGGCCTTTTCCATGTCCGGGCCGGAAAAGCGGCGGACGGCCTCGGCCGATTCCCAGAAGGTCAACGTCAGAAAGTGGGCCTGGTCGCCCTCAATCCGGCGCAGGATGTAAGCGCCCTGATTGCCTTTGGTGGCCAGGTAGTCGGGGATGCCCGTCCGGTACAGAAACTCAACGTACTCGTCTGCTTTGGCGGCCGGCGTGACGCCGTGCCAGATTCTCGCGATCATACTTCCTCCTAAAAATAGCCACAAGTTACCCAAATTATACGAACTTATCCTGGTTCATGGTGGAATGTTTTCATCGGCCGGCCGCACACCTCGGCCGGCTCTCCTGGCCAGCCATTCCTGGCAGGCGCTCATCTGGGCTTGGAGAAACTCCTGTACCAGACCATGCCGGCGCAGCAACTTGCGGTAGTTCACGCCCGGCGGGAAAAAGACCCTGGCCAGGGCCTGTGTCCTGAATAACATGCACCAGCCATCTACCCAACCGCCAAAGGGCGGGCAATGCGGGTAGCGGCGCAATTCGCCGACGCAGGCAATCTTCGGTTCGCTTTCCAGGACCATCACCATTTGTTCAATCCAATCGGCCGCTTCGATGAGCACGTCGTCATTCAAAATCAAGGTGTAGCGGTACGCCGGGGTTGGACTGGCCTGGCGTAATATCGTGAAAGGCAATCAGCCCGCAGCTCAAGCACGCCTTGCGGTTGCCTGTCCCGGACCGTTTTTACCAGGGTGGTGATTTCTGCCTGGCTTTGCAGCGGCCGGATGCCAGCGTAGTAGCCATGCCCATGATAGGCAAAGGTGGCGGCCACAACTTCCTCGACCTGCTGAAGGTGGAACAGGCGGCGGATCTTGCGCCGGGAGAGCGGCCAGGCCAGCGGATCAATGAGCTTTGGCCACTAGGCGTGGTACAGGTAGGTGGAGAAGGGACGGCGCTTCATCTCAGTGCTGAACCTCCCGGAGGTTGCGAACCTCCGGGAGGTTTAACTGATTTGTATCATTGCCGGATGATTTGTTCAACTATATTGGTTGACGGACACCCCGGCCGAGTTCCAGTATTGACGGCCTTAGACCAACTTGTTATCCTCTCTGGAGGAAGAGCAATATAACGATGCCTCGTATAAAAGTGACTATTTCTCTGGAAGAATCTCTATTCAAACAGGTTGACGCCTTAGCGCGTGAGCTGCAAATCTCCCGCAGCCAGTTGTTCACGTTGGCTGTTGCAGAGTTCATCCAGCAGCGTCAAAACCAGGCCATTCTAGAGGCGCTCAACGCCGCCTATGACCACTTACCCGATCCTGAAGAACAAGAATACCGGCAGGCTGTACGCCGACAACATCAAAAGCTCGTTGAAGGGCAATAGTGATTAAGCAAGCTGAGATATTCGTGACCCAGGTGGCGCCCATTGAGTAACCTGGCCTATCGCGATCAGGCCCTTGCTTTTCGCCTGGACGGCCACCACCTGGCCCGGCCGCTCCCGTCTGGTTCGTTGCTGGAGGCGGCCGGGGCCTGCGCCGTCCAGAATTCGCCTCCCGGCTCGGCCGAGCTGGCCCTTCACGCCCGCGTCGGCGACTTGGCCCCGGCCGGCATCCAGCGCGCCCTCGAAGAAGACAAGACGCTGCTCCAGCTCTGGAGTATCCCGCCGCACTATTTCCCCACGCAGGATGCGCCCGTGTTCACGACCGGCCTGCTGCCGGAAGACGAGGAGGGCTGGCTGTTTGTCGTCCAGGGTTTCACCAACATCCTCAAGCAGGTGGAAATGAGCGCCACCGAAGCGGTTGAACTGGCGGCCGCGGCGCTGCATGAAGCCCTCGACGGCCGGGTGCTGACCAAGCGAGAGATGGGGGCTGAATTGGGCAAACGGCTGCCCAAGAAGCTCCGCCCCTGGATGGAGCCGGACGAGTTCAGCAACTTCGGCGCCGTGCTCGTCCGGCCGATTGGCCTGCAGGGGCTGTTCTGCTTGGCTCCGCGCGAAGGCAACGAGGCTTCGTTTGTCCGTACCGACCAGTGGCTGGGCCGGCCGCCGCCAACCATGGAGCCGCCCCAGGCACAGGCCGAGCTAGTCCGGCGCTACCTGCGCTGCTACGGGCCGTCCACGGCCGCCCACTTTGCCGAATGGGCCGGCATCGCCCCGCACCAGGCCGAACACGCCTGGCAGCGGCTGGCAGACGACCTAGTCGAGGTTAGTTTCGCGGGCCAACAGACCTGGCTGCACCGCGATGACCTGCCGCGTTTCAACGCGCCGTCGGCTGCCACCGGCATACGCCTGCTGCCGCCGCACGAGCCGTACCTGCACCAGCGCGACCGGGAGACGTTGCTGCCTGATAAAGCGTTGCAGCGCCAGGTCTGGCGGACCAGCGGCAACCCGGGTGTGGTCCTGGCGAATGGCGAGATCGTGGCGGTGTGGCGGCCGCAAAAGAAAGGCAAGCGCTTGCTACTGACAGTGACGCCGTTCACCCGACTGTCCCGGCCGGTCCAGGGTGAAATTGCGGCCGTGGCAGAGGGGCTGGCTCCCTATCGCGGCTGCGCTTCGGCCGAAGTCACGCTTGCCAAAGATTAAGAGGATAAACTAGCCTCATGAATAGCCTTCATAGCCCGATCGCGCTACCACCCTGGACACAACCGGGCTGGCTGGAGGAGGCCAGCGCCTGGATTCTCACGGAGCTAGAAGGGCAGGGGATCCGGGTTAGCGGTCCGATTGAGCAGCCGCACGTCCGGCCATGGTCTACGGTGCTGCGGGCGCCGACCAGAGTTGGCGACGTCTACTTTAAGGCGGCCGCGCCGGCGCTGGTCCACGAGCCAGCATTGATCGAGGCGCTGGCCCATTGGCGGCCGGACTGTATGCCCCAGCTTTTGGCGGTTGACGTAGCGCGAGGCTGGATGCTGATGGCCGACGGCGGGACGCGGCTGCGCGAGGTTATCCGGGCCGACCGCGACATTGGCCACTGGGAAAAGCTGCTACCATTCTACGCCGGGCTGCAAATTGAGCTGGCCGGCCGCCTGCCGGAGCTGGCAGCTCTTGGTGTGCCTGACCGCCGCCTGGCCGTCTTGCCTGCCCTATACGAGCAGTTATTGGCCGATGCGGAAATGGTGCGCCCCCCTATAGCCGAGGCCGTCACCGCCGAGGAGTACCAACGGCTGCGCGACCTGTCGCCCCAGGTAGTCGCCTGGAGCCAGGAGCTGGCCGGCTACCAGGTCCCGGAGTCGTTGAACCACGGCGACTTCCACGACGGCAACATCTTTGTCCGCGACGGCCGGTACACCTTTTTCGACTGGGGCGATAGCTCCCTGGCCCACCCCTTCTTTACGCTGCGGACGACCTTCGTGAGTATTGAAAACAGCCTGGGACTGCTGGAGGGCAGCCCGGAAACGGAGCGGCTGCTTGACGCTTACCTGGAGCCATGGACGCGCTACGAACCGCGCCGGAAGCTGCAGGCGGCCTCTCAACTGGCCCGCCGGCTGGCGCCCATCCTCTCGGCCCTGGGCTGGCATCGCGCCCTGTCTTCTGTTGAAAAATCGCTTCGCCAGCCCTACCTGGCGGCGGTGCCGGGCCTGATGCAAGAGTTCCTGGCAATGGGAACGTAATATGAATAAACGTTACCAATGGCTGTTGTTTGACGCCGACGGCACGCTGTTCGACTACGACCGGGCGGAGGCGACGGCCCTGGAACAGAGTTTCCGCCAGGCCGGCGCGCCCTTTGAGCCGCGCTACCTGGCCCTTTACCGGCAAATCAACCACCAACTATGGCAGGCCCTGGAACGGCGGGAGATGAGCCCGGCCGTGCTCCGGGTGCGTCGCTTCGAGTTGCTGTTTGAGGCGCTGCAGGTAGAATTGCCGCCGGCCGCTTTCAGCGCCTCCTACCTGCAACATTTTGGCGCCTGCGCCGAGCTGATGGAGGGGGCTGTGGAACTGCTGCACGGCTTGCAGGGAAAATATCGCCTGGCCATCATCACCAACGGCTTGCAGGACGTCCAGCGCAGCCGGCTGGCCTGCTCGGCCATCGGGGAATACATTGCCGAACTGATCATTTCTGAAGAGGTCGGCTACGCCAAGCCGCACCAGGCCATCTTCGACGCGGCGCTGGCCCGGCTGGGTCACCCGGCCAAAAGCGAGGTCTTGATGATCGGCGACAGCCTGACCTCCGACATGCAAGGCGGCTGCGACTATGGGCTGGACACCTGCTGGTACAACCCGGCCGGCCACCCCCGGCCGCCCCACCTGCCGTTGACTTACGAAATCAGCCACCTGAGCCAGTTGATGGAGTTGTTAGGATAACGATGTCATCTTTCCCGGCAGCCGCCAGCGGATAATCCACGACAAGAGCTAAACCAGCCAAAACCGTTTATAATTCCACTCTAAACTCATCACTCATCACTCATTGCTCATTGCTCATTGCTCATCGCTTTTTGGAGGTCCTATGAGTCACGAAGCCATTATCGAACAACTCCGCCGCCGGGTCTCGGCCGACGAGTACAGGCAAATCCGCCAGGAGTGGAAGACGCATTCCATTGCCGAAGACCAGCGGGACATTGCCGGCCTGCTCTCGACGCTGACCGACGACTGTGTCTACGAGCTGGCCCAGACGGGCGAGAAGTGGCACGGCCACGAAGGGGCGGCCCGCTTCTACACCGAGCTGCTGACCGCTTTCCCCGACATCCACTTTGACCTGCAAAACATCGTCATCGGGCCGCAGGGCGTCTTTGAAGAAGCGCACGTGACCGGCACGCACAAGGGCCAGTGGCTGCATTACCCGGCGACCGGCCGGGAAATTGAGTTTGACGTGATCATCCTCTTCCCCTGGGACCCGGAGAAGAAGAAGTTCGGCGGGGAGCGAGTCTACGTGTTTGGCTTACAGGAGGCTGTGGGGATGTAGGGGTGTAGCAGTGTGGGGGCGTAGAGGTGTAGTTGTGTGGTTGTGTAGAGATGTCAGGTGTCAGGTAGCTCATTTCACCTGTTCCCTATTCCCTGTTCCTGTCCCCTTTTACTTGACACTTGAGAGAACTTTGGCCTTGCCAAAGTCTGACACTTGACACTTTATCAGGAGAAACCCATGTTACCCATATTTGAAGCGTACTTTGAGCGGCTGGCGAGGTTGCATCATGACATGAAGGCGGCGATGGCCGGGTTGCCGCAGGCGGCGCTGGACTGGGAGCCAGGGCCGGGGATGAACTCAATTGCGGTGCTGGTAGCCCACACGGCCGGGTCGGAGCGCTATTGGATTGGGGAAGTGGCCGGCCAGGATCCGGCGCACCGCCACCGGCCGGCGGAGTTCGAGACGCGGGGCCTGGACGAGGCGGCGCTGGTGGCCCGGCTGGATGAGGCGCTGGCGCACAGCCAGGGCGTCCTGACCCGGCTGGCGCCGGACGACCTGGAGGCGGCGCGGACCACGTCTATGTGGGAGCAGCCGACCACGGCCGGCTGGGCGCTGCTGCACGCCCTGGAGCACACCGGCCAACACGTCGGCCACGTTCAAATGACGCGGCAGTTGTGGGAGCAGAAGTAGTCGTTATAAGGAGAGATTCATGCGTGTTCTGATCATGTCAGATATGGAAGGGGTGAGCGGCATTGTCGTTTGGGAGCAGGTCAATGGAGGCGCGCCGATGTATGAGGAGGGGCGGAGGTTGTATACCGAGGAGATTAACGCGGCCGTGCGCGGGGCGAAGGCTGCCGGAGCAACGGAGATCGTCGCCGTGGACTGCCACGGGGCTGGCAAGAACTGGAACTTCAATTCCTTTGTTCCCGAACTGCTGGACGGGGATTGTACCTGGGTGGCCCACCATCCCTGGAGCAGGTATGTGGAGCTTTTAGAGCAGGGTTGCGACGCCGCCCTATTCGTCGGCATGCACGCCCGGGCCGGCACGCCGGATGGAGTGCTGTGCCACACGGTCTCCTCGACGCAGTGGCGCGATCTGTGGTTCAACGACACGCTGGTGGGCGAGACGGGGATTAACGCGGCGCTGTGCGGCCACTACGGTTGCCCGGTGCTGCTGGTGACCGGCGACGACGCCACCTGCCGCGAGGCGCGCGAGTTGTTAGGCGAGGGGCTGACGACGGTGGCAGTCAAGCGTGGGCTGACCCGCTACTCCGCCCGCCAGATTCCACCTGTGAGGGCGCGCCAGATGATTGAAGAAGGGGCTAAAAAAGCCCTGCAGAACCTGAAAGCGGTTAGGCCCTACGTGCCGGCCCGGCCGACCACCCTGACCATCGAACTGGCGGCGGTGGACCACGCCGCGGAATACCGCGGCCGGCCGGGGGTAGAGATCATTGACGACCTGAAGGTTATCAGCCGGGCCGACGAGTGGATGGCGGCCTGGGACCAGATCTGGAATTGGTGAAGAGGTAATTGAGTAATTGGGTAATTCGTGTCCAAACCCTTAATGAAGTTTTATGCCAAATGAGTTAACACCAGCGGATTGGCTGGAGCTGTACGTGCAGATGCGGCGGATGCGGGCGATGGAGGAGCGGGCGGAGGAACTGTATCGCGCGGAGAAGACGGTCGGCCGGATTTATACCGGCCGGGGACAGGAAGCGATTTCGGTTGGCAGCGCCTACGCCCTGGGGCCGGCCGACGCGCTGGCCCCGCTGTACCGCGATATGGGCGCCCACCTGGTGCGCGGGGTGACGGCCCGGGAAATTTTCAGCCAGTACCTGGGCCGGGCCGAATCCTCTAACCGGGGTAAGGATTCGGGGCTGCATCTGATCGCCCCGGAGCGGGGCATTGCCGTGAGCATGATCAGCAACCTGACCGCCTCCCTGCCCGTGGCGGTCGGGCTGGCGCTGGCTTTCCAATTGCGGCAGGAGCCACGGGTGGCCATCACTTATTTTGGCGACGGTTCGACCAGTACGGGCAGTTTCCACGAAGGGGTTAACTTTGCCGCTACCCGCCGCCTGCCCGTCGTCTTTGTCTGCGAGAACAACCAGTGGGCACTCTCGACGCCCAACCACAAGCAGTTTGCCCTGGAGCGACTGGCCGACCGGGCGCTGGGCTACGGCATTGCCGGTGTGCAGGTAGATGGCAACGATGTTCTTGATGTCTATGCGAAGACAAAGGAGGCCGTCGAGCAGGCCCGCCGGGGAGATGGTCCGGCCTTTATCGAGGCAGTGACCATGCGGATGCAGGGCCATTCGGTGACCGACCCGGCCCAGTACGTGCCCAAGGAGATGCTGGCCGAATGGCAGGCCCGCGATCCGATTGACCGTTTCGGCCGCTTCCTGCGCGAACAGGGGGCACTGGACGACGAGCAGGAGGAAGACATCGGCCGGCAGTTGGCCGAGGAGATTGACGAGGCGGTGGCCTACGCCGAGAGCCAGCCGTTTCTGCCGGCCGGAGAGGCGGTGCGCGGCGTCTATAAAGTGGAAACGCCCACCGCCACTCCCCCACCCCCGCCGGCCGGACCAACGCGCGAGTTGACTTACCGGGCGGCGGTGCGCGAGGCGTTGCTGGAGGTGATGGAGCGGGACGAGCGGGTCTTCATTTTGGGCGAGGACGTAGAGTACGGCGGGGTGTACGGCATTACCCGCGAGTTCCTGGAACGCTTGGGCCCGGAGCGCATTCTGGACACGCCGATTGCCGAGATTGCCATTATCGGCGCGGCGACCGGGGCGGCACTGGCGGGGTTGCGGCCGGTGGCTGAAATCCAGTTCGCTGACTTTATTGCCCCGGCAATGGATTTACTGGTCAATATGACGGCCAGGTACCACTACCGGACGGAGACGCCGGTCCCGCTGGTCATTCGCGCCCCGGCCGGAGCGATCCTTACGCCGCACGGCAGCACTGGCCCGTTCCACTCGCAAAACCCAGAGGCGTGGTTCGCCCAGTCGCCGGGGCTGAAAATCGTCGTCCCGGCCACGCCCTACGACGCCAAAGGGTTGCTACTGGCAGCCATTGCCGACCCCGACCCGGTGTTGTTCCTGGAACAAAAGGGGCTGTATAACGACAAGGGGCCGGTTCCGGCGGGGGAGTACCTGGTTCCATTGGGGCAGGCGCGGCTGGCTCGTGAGGGGAGCGATCTGTCAATTATCACTTACGGGGCGATGGTCCCCCAGGCGCTGCTGGCGGCCGGGCTGCTGGCGGCCGAAGACGTTTCGGTGGAGGTGCTAGACCTGCGGACGTTGGTGCCGCTAGACGAAGAGGCGGTGCTGGCCACGGCGCGCAAAACAGGCAAGGTACTTATCGCCCACGAGGCAACCCGGCTGGCCGGCTTTGGGGCGGAGTTGGCGGCGCTGGTGGCGGAGAAGGCATTCGATTACCTGGACGGCCCCATCGTCCGGGTGACGGCGCCAGATGCTCCGGTTCCGGCCACGCTACCCCTGGCGGAGTTTCATTTACCTAATGCGGAGAAGATCGCGGCGGCCGGGCGGGAGTTGGCGGCCTACTAAAATTTTCTGACACGAATTGCACGAATTTCACGAAAAATTAGTGGAGTTCGTGCTCAAGGGCATCCCTAAGCTGTACGCGAGTATGGTTGAATGGTTCGAAGCGTGCTTATGGCGCGGTAGTGTTTCTCATTAAAAGTTGCCAGTTCAACCCCCAAACCAACAAGGCTTGAGCCTAACAACCTCAGCCACGCTACGGCTGCTGGATAACCACGCATGATGTCTATCATGGCATCGGTATCAAGCAGTAACATTTATGATCTACGCTCGGCACGCTGCCGGAGCTGCCGGGCAAAAGTCAGGCTATCATCCATATCATCCCGGTCAGCCCAGAGACCTACCAACTCCGACTGTAACAAGTCAAGAGCAGTAAAAGGGTGCAACTCGTCGGCTGCAGGCTTCCGACTCTCCCGATACTTTAAATAGCCGATAAAGTCACTCACCTCAAACCATTTTTCCGGCTCAAGTTCACGTAACTCCTCAAGAATCTGTTCTTCCGTTACATTTGCCATACTCTATCACCTGTTTGTCCCACCTTAATTTTCTCCTTGCTATGAATTATAAGCTCTTTGAAAGAATTTGTCCTTGGAGATCTGCTAGAAACTGGTGTGTTTGGGCCGCCCGTGCCTGCCAGGCTCCGGCCAGCTCCATTTCTTTATAGGCCCGTTCCCACTCTGTAGCCAGCGTTTGTAGGGCCTGCAGGAGCGCAGCCAGGCGGTCGTGGCTGGCGGCCGAGTGAAAGAGAGCCAGCAACATCGGCCGCCGGTCGCCAAAGCCGGCGGGCAAGTCGAGGTGGCGGGCCAGGCGGCCGAGATCGTCGCGGCCGAGGTAGAGGCCGCTGGTGGGGGGTGACAGCAGGTAAGCGGCAATCTCTTTTAGACCCGTCGCCGGCTCGTCCAGGAGGTTGGGGGCTGGCGGCAAGGAGAAAGTAAGGGCGGCCGTTTCTCCCAGGCCAGCGCGGTGGGCGTGGACTAACTCCAGTGTCAGGGTAACCAGGGCGGTATAGAAGGGGTGGCCCTGCTGGCGAATGGCCACGACGAGGGGCGGCAGCCAGGGCAACAGGTGGTGGTCCAGGAAGCGGCGCTGGCGGGTCTGCCATTGGGCGGCCGCGGCCGGCCGGTCTTCTTCCCAGGCGCGCGCTTCGGCCGCGGCCAGGAAGGCCAGCAGCCCCAGCTCGTGGCCGACGTGGTCGGCGCTCTCGCCGGTCGCGGGGGCGGCAAAACTGGCCGCCCGGTAAGCCTCCTGAACCGCCTCCACCACCGGGCCGCCCAGGAGGCCGGTCGGGTCGAGAAAGAGGCTGGCGTAGGGGAAGACATTGAAACCGAAGAGGTGCTGGTGGTCGGCGGCGGCCTGGTCGGGGTTGAAAGGGTTGGGGAGAGCGGCCGCCAATTCGGGCACGGCCTGAATAATAGGCAGCAACTCCCCAGTCAGGCCATTAAGATACAGACCACTAAAAAGCGTGTATGTTCGGCTATGGGCCAGAGCGAGTTGGTTAGATTCCACTACAGCTTCTCAAAAGGCAAACGTGCTATAATGACAAAAGGTTATCAATAAGCAATACCTTCGTCAATTAAGGCGAATTGAGGCAGGGTTGAGCGTTATGAACACTGCCGAGCCTGGAAATCCGGTCAAGAATCCGGGCCAATAAAATAGG
>JAKEFB010000276.1 GCA_022616275.1 Chloroflexota bacterium | reverse complement strand
CCGGCGCCGGCCGCCAGTTGGGCCGTCGTCTCGTCCAGGATGAGGGTGTGGACGGCGTGGCGAAAAGGGAGTGGCCGGCGGGCCGCGGGCGAGGGCAGCCGGGGATCAGGCGGTTCGTGGCGAGCGGGCGCATTCCCGGCCGGCAGAGGCAAAAAGCGGCCGCAGCCGGCCGGTGGGGGCGTAGACGTCGCCGGCGGGGCGTCATTGGTCCGGCAAGCGATCAGGAAGATAATGAGGACGACAAGGAGAGGGTCGCTCAATGAGTGGGGAGAGGGGGAGATGCAGAGCAGTCTCCTTGTCCCCCCTCCCCTTGTCTCCTTGTCCCCGTGTCTGCTGGCCACCGTTAGGGTCCTCCCAGAGGGAGCCGGGCTGCTTCGGTGGCCCGGGCCGGGTCGCGCAGGTCGAGGATTTGCAGCATGACGTTCGGGGAGGTGTCGTCGTATAAATTGAGGCTGTGGACGAGATAAGCGTAGCCGCCGGCCAGGTTCAGGTCGGCCAGAAAGCCGTTTTCAGGCGTGGCCAGGGTAACGGCCGTTTCAAAATGGCCACCGGCTGCCCGGCGAGCCACTAGCAAATTGCCGGGGCGGCCATAGGGGAGCGCCAGGGCATAATCGGCGGCCAGGGCCTGCACGACGCCGGGGGTCTGGTAGGTCTGGGTCACGATCGGGTTGGCCGGGTTGCTGGCGTCGAACAGCCATAGGGGATAGAGGGCCGTGGGATCGGAGAGAGTCACGCCAGGCGCGGCCGACACGTAGACCTGGTTTTCGGCGGGAGCCGGAAGCACGGTGAAATTAAAAGCCGGTTCGGGGAAATCGTAGGGCTTTTCCACTGCCGGCCGGGCGGGGTCAGCCACGGAGATGGTCAGTAGTTGGCTAACGCAGGCGGTTGAACGCCCGCAGTAACCAAAAGCGGTGTAGAGCCGGTCGCCCGACTGGAGTAGCCGGCTGCCCAGGGTTACTTCTACCTGGCCGACCAGGGCAGGCGTAGCTTGATCGCTCACGTCTACAACTTTCAGCCCAGGAAAAGCGGATACGTAGGCGTAGCGGCCGGCCACCAGGAGCGGCCAGCCGGAGGCCTCCAGGGGCAGGCGGCCGAGCGGCGAGGGATCGGCCGGGTCGGCCAGATCGAAGATGGCCAGCTCGCCCAGGAAGCTTTGCCGGTCAATGGCCATGGCGTAGAGCGTGTCGCCAACGACCTGGACCTGGCCAAAGCGCTGGTTGGGCTGGCCGATTTGCCTGACCAGAACGGGGCCAGTCGGGTCGGTCACGTCTACCACCCAGAGGTGAGTGCCGTAGCCGACGTAAGCGTAATGGCCGTAAAGAAAAGTAGCCGGCTCCGGCGCCTGGTTGCGCTTGCAGGCAGCCAGGAGGAGAGCTAAAAGAAGCAGCAACCACCTTATGCGTCCCATCAACTTTTATGGCTGATAAACACCAATGACCACCGGGTTGTCAGGATCGTCCAGGTTGACAATTTGCAACGAGAACTGGGACAGGTAGTCCAGGTAGAGCAGGTATAACGTCCGGTCCAGCCGGCCGATCTGATAAAGTGATGTTTGTAGGACCAGGATCAGGCCGCCGAGAACAGGCGCGCCGGCCGAGAAATCAAAAACCTGCAAAGCCGCGCTCGGATAAGCCAGGGCGTAGTCGTTGGTCGCGTAGGGAATCCAGCCGGCAATCTGGTGTTCAGCGACAATAGCCGGGGCGGCCGGATTGGACACGTCCACCGCCAATAATCGCTCGTAAACTCCCAGGTAAAGGGTGTTGCCGTCGAAGCCGGCCAGGCTGGCGTAGACGTTGGCGATCGGCTCCGGCTGGTAATGAGTCACCAGGGTAGGCGTGGCCGGGTTGGCGACGTTGATGACCTCGACGTGGCTGCCGCAGGGCGACATCCTGGCGCAGGCGCCGTAGACGCCGAAGAGGTGGTCGCCGATTCGGACCAGAGTGCCGCCTATTTGGGCGGCCAGGGAAGCCACCAGCCTGGGCGCGGCCGGGTTGCTGATGTCTACCACGTCCAGGGTGGTGTAGCGGTTGAGGTAAGCAATCTGGTCCTGCACGATGACCCGGCCGGAGCCGTAGGGCACAGGGTAGCGGCCGACCCATACCGGCTGGGCCGGCGTGAGCAGGTAAAAGATGTCCAGCCCGCCCTGGTCGTAGCCGCCAGTGGCCAGGTAAAGGTATTGGCCGGCAACCTGTAAGTCGTTAATGAAGTTGTTTTCCGGCAGCGTGACGCGGCCGGCCAGGAGCGGTAGAGCCGGGTTGGCCAGATCAAGGATGGTTATGGTTTGCCCATAACCCAGGTAGGCGTAGTTGCCCTGGATAAACGGCGCTGTGCTATTGGGCGTTCCGGCCGGGACCGGTAGCTCAATAGGGGGTAACGTCGCCGTTGGGCTGGGGCCGGTGGTGGGCGTGGGGCTTGGCCCGAAGGTCGGCGTGAAGTAAGGGGTATCGCTGGGCCAGGGTGGGGGCGGCAGGGTAGGTGTGGCGTTGGTTTTGGTAGCCTCGCCAGCCGGCGTCGGGGTCATAGTGGCCGGGGGTGAGCTGGTGGCGGCCGGGCTGGGGCGGCCGGTGGGAACGGGCGCAACCACCGGGGGTGTACAGTTGGCGAGCAGTAACAGGGCCAGAAGCAGGGGAAAATAAGCACGCTTGAGCATGGTCAATACCTCCAGCCTGATCTTGCCACAAGAGTGGCCGGCTTACCGGGCGCAAGTGCACCGTTTGCCGGACGATAAGCTGACGGACGATGGACTACGGACGATGGACGACAGCCGGTTGGAGGGAAGCCGTCAGGAGAGGGCCTGGGCGGGGCGGAGACGTTCGATCAGGCTGCGCTCGATGGGGAAGGCATAAAATTTGCGTTCTACCCGCCAGCGAGAGAGCAGTTGCAGCGGCCGGCGCAGGAGGCTGCGGTTGCCGCTGTAGGCCAGGCGCTGGTAAAACTTGAAGTGCTCAATTTCCCGTTTCTGCTCCCCGGTCAGCCACTCGTTGCTGCGGCCGATGTAATCAAAGCCGGCCCACTCTTCCAGGCTGGCCGGGAACTGGTAATTTTGCGCTTTCAACCGCTCGGCGATGGGGTTGCCGGGGTAGGGCTTGAAGTAGAAGACGGCCAACTCGAAGTCGCTGCTCATGGCCCGCAGCTCCCGGGCGACGCGCAACGTTTCGACCACGCTTTCCGGCGGCTCGCCGGGGAAGCCAACGATGACGTTGATGATGGCCCCAATCTGATGGCGGACCAGCTTTTCGGCCGACAACCACATGTCTTCGACCTTGATGTCCTTCTGAATCCAATCAATCGTCTCTTGCGCGCCGGCTTCCAGGCCAATCATCACCCGGCGCAGCCCCGATTGTTTGCACAGAGCCAGGACCTCGTCGTCCAGCCGGCGGCCCTGGTCGGCGCGCATCGTGCCAAACCAGGTAAATTTCAGCCCTTCCTGAAGGAAGCCCTCGGCGATGGCCGCCACCCGCTTCTGGTGGGTGAAGTAGGTTTCATCCTGGAGGGAGAGGTCGGTAAAGTGGTGGCGCCGCCAGAGGGCGGCAATTTCGCCGACCATTCGCTCCGGCGTATAGCCGTACCAGCCCCGGTTGAAGACGGCCGGGTCGGCGCAGAAGTTGCAGCGGAAGCGGCAGCCCTGGGAGGAGATGTAGTCCAACTGGCGCTGGCCTTTCAACTGGAAGTACCGTTCCACTGGAATCAAGGAATAATCGTGGGCAGGAAAAGCGTTGATGTCCCGCACCGGCCGGGGGAAGTTGGCCATGACCTGGCCCTGGTGGTTGAAGGCGCAGCCCTGGACGCCGCCCAGCGACCGGCTGTTGGCCAGGCAGTCGAGGATTTCGGCGAACGTCTCTTCGCCCTGGCCGGTGACGGCCGCGGTGACAGCCGGCTCGCCGGCGCACATTTCCGGGAAGAGGGAGGGATGCCAGCCGCCCCAGACGATGGGTAGTTCCGGCCGGCGCTGGCGGGCGGCGCGGGTCACTTCCAGGGCGTCGCGCAGCGGCGCGCCGGTGAGGACGGTGACGCCCAGGCAGAGGGCGTCTTCCAGGTGATGGAAGAGGGTGTCGAGGGAGTCGAGGCGGCCGTCCACGATGACCACCTCGTACTTCTCCCGGTCCAGCGCCGAGCCGACGGCCATGAGGGCCAGGGGCATGGTCCAGAAGACGGCTTTGGGGTTGTAGAGGACGACTTTGTGGCGCGCCATAAACAGATAAGCTAAAGGCTGCCGATCAGCTCAAATTTCCGGTATTGCTCTGGGTTTTATACTCGTCAATCCAGGCTTCAAGTTCTTCAACCGTATCAACCTGGAGGATTTTCTTGAACAGCGTTTTTACGACAGCAAGGTCAAATCCTTTTAAATCTTCAAGAATTTCGTCCATTTTTGTGGACGATGGGGCAAATTTCAAGGCAATTTGCTCGGTTAGCAATTCAATTGCCTGATTTTGCAGCAGTTCTTTACCGTCAATAGTTTCTTCCAGGGGTGTTAGTCGTAACATCTTACTCAACTTTCGCCACTTTTGATGGTGAGACTTTCAAAACGGTAGGGGCAGGGTGGCGTGACTTGCAATAATTCAAAGAAGGTGCCAGGCACCGCTTGGAATAGTTCGTAAAACAAGGCATCAGAGCGCACAGTCACACCACTTTAATGGTCGGCCGCAAATTCAAGGTACAGACACACTTGCGGCAAATGGGGTCTTGGTCCATATCCAGGTTCTGGCGGAAGGCGATCTCGGCCGGGCTGTTGAGCAACTCCAGCAGCGAATGTTCCCGGATGTTGCCCATCGGCCGGTGGAAGTAGCATGGCCGGACGGCGCCGTCGGCCTCGACGACGGCCGAGACCCAGGGGGCGTTGCAGCGGACGGGCGGGAAATCGCTCAGGCCGTAAAAAGCGGCGTAATAGTCGTAAATCCGGCGCAGCTTATCCGGCGACTCGGCAATAAAGCCGCTGGCGAAGTCGGCGGCGTAAGCGGCGATCATCTGTTCCAGCACCGCTTTCAGTTGCGGCAACTGGCCGGCTTCCAGCTTGACCTCTTCTGTCCGCTCTTCGTCCCACAGCTCCGGCCGGTTGAAGGCTTCGGTGGAGACGTCGGCGGGCAGGAAGCTGATCTGGTCCAGCCCCACGTCGCGGGCCGCATCCACAATGTGAGGCCAGTCGGCAAAGTTGAGGCGCTGGATGACGCAGCGGCCGGTCAGCCGAAAGTCGGGCTTTAATTCCTTGACAGCCTGGACGCCTTCTTTTAACTTTTGGTAAGCGTTGTGTACGCGGCGAATGGCGTTGTGGACCGGCTCCGAGCCGTCCAGGGAGACAATCACTTCGTCTACCTGGTCCACCACCGGCCGGGCGTACTTTTTCAGCAGCAGCCCGGTGGAGAGGATGGTAATCTTTTGAATGCCGTGCTCTTTCAGAATCGTACACAGCCGGAACAGGTTAGGGTTCATCAGCGCTTCGCCGCCGGACAGCACCACCCAGCGCGTGCCCAGCTCCCGGAAGGAAGCCAGCAGGCCACGCACGTCGGCTTCACTGAGCTGCTGCAAGTTACCGTTGCCCTTCCAGATGTCGCACATCACGCAACGGCAATTGCAACTGCTATGAGGCATCAAAATGGCAATGGGCAGAGCGTGAATTTTACCCGTTTTTAGGGTAATGTAGCGTTTGACGGCTTCAGGACCTATGGTTCTGTTCATCATCATAGAAATTATAGACACAATACCGGCCGCGCCAAATGAGCATCTCAGAAGAAAAACCAACTGTTTCCTGGACCATCCGTGCTTACCAACCCGGCGACGAGCGTGAGCTGGTGGCGCTGTTTGCCCGTGTTTTCGGCCGCTCCACCAGCGAAGACCACTGGCGCTGGAAGCTAAAGCAGCAGCCATCGCCGGTGGAGAACGTCTGGCTGGCTGTGGACGGCGACAAGCCCATCTTCCAGTACGCCGGGATCCCCGTTCGCTACCAGTTGCCGGGCGGCCGGCAAACAGCCCTAGTCTCGGTGGACACGATGGCCTCGCCCGACTACCGCCGCCAGGGATTGCTGACCAAGGTCGGCCGTTTCACTTACGACCGCTGGCGGGAAGCGGGCGTGCCTTTTATCATCGGCCTGCCCAATGAGCAATGGGGGTCGCGGGCCCAGGCCCTGGGTTGGGAGATGTTGTTTCCCTTACGGTGGCTGATCCGGCCGCTCTACCCTGAGCAAACCCTGGCCCGCCGCCTGCGATGGCCGCCGTTGGGCCGGCTGGCAATCGCTGGCGGGCTGTGGAACCGCTGGTGGGACAGCCGCGCCCGGCCCGACCCGACCGTCCAGGTGCAGGAAGTGGACCACGCCGGGCCAGAATTTGACGTTCTGTGGCAGCAAAGTTCAGCCGGTGTGGCCTTTTCCGTGGTGCGAGATAGCGCCTGGGTCAACTGGCGCTACTTGCAGCCACCTTCCCTGACTTATCACGTTCTGCTGGCCGAGCGCGCCGGCCGGCCGGTGGGCTACCTGACCTACCGGCTGGAGAGTGGCGACCACCGCCTGGGATTTGTGGCCGAGCTTTTTACCGCCCCGGCCGATAGCCGGGCCCAGGCCAGCTTACTCCACCAGGCCATCCAACGGCTGCGGAGCGCCGGGGCCGAAGCCGTGGCCACCCTGGCTGTGCCTGAGACGCCGCTGCATACGTTTTTCCGCCAGGCTGGCTTTCGCTGGAGCTGGGGCGAGTTTAGTGTGCAACTGGTGCCGCTGGCGGCGGGTCTGCCCCTGGAAGCGCTGCACGACCGGGGCCAATGGTTTCTGGCTGGGGGCGATTTTGACGTCATCTAGTCTGGCCAAGCCGGCCAGTGGCCGGGTGAAGGAGGCCCTGGGCCGGGTGGTGGAGGAGGCATGGGTGGCCGGCTTTGCCCTGGCCGGCCGGCGGCGCGCCCCGGTGACGGGCTGGTCTTCTCCCGGCGGCCAGCGGGTGCTGGTGGTTGCGCCTCACCCGGACGACGAAGCGATTGGCTGCGCCGGGACGCTTATCCGCCACGTTCAAAGTGGCGACGCGGTACGGCCGGTCATTGTCAGCGACGGCCGGCGCTCGCGGGCGCTGGGCCTGGGGCCGGAGGAGATGGCTGCCCGGCGGCAGCAGGAGGCAGTGGCCAGCGCCCGGGCAATGGGCACGACCGGGCTGAGCTGGCTGGGCTGGCCGGAAGGGGAAGGGACGGTGGCGGCGCTGGCCGGGCAGTTGGGCGAAGTGCTGGAATCATTTGCTCCAGACATTGTCTATGCCCCTTCGCGGGTGGACTTCCATCCCGAACATTACCGGGTGGCCCACGCCCTGGCCCTGGCCCTGGAAGCGGCCGAGGTTTCCCCGGCCGTGCGGGTTTACGCCATCCAGGTCCCGCTGACGGGCATTCTGGCTAACGTGGTGGCCGATGTATCCGGGGTAGCGGACGGCCTCCGGGCCACCCTGGCCGCTTACGTGACCCAGGCGGCTAATATGGGCCGGGCCTGGCGGCAGCGCCGTTACGCCGCCCGCTTCTATGGCTATCCCCAACTGGCCGAGGCGTTCTGGCAGGTGACGGCCGGGCAGTACATTCATCTGCACTGTTCAGCGCCGGAACAGTGGCCGGCCGGTGTTTTTTATGGGCTGCGAGAGCGGCCGTTCAGCGATCCCCTGGCTTACCGGCGCGGCCGGGACGAACGGCGACGTTTGTTAAGTGTCAAGTGCCAAGTGTCAAGTGCCAAGTGTCAAGTGTCAGGTGCTAAGTGTGAAGTGTCAGGTGAAGGGGATCACCTGGTACGTGACACGTGACACATGACACAGCAACATTTACCGCTCGGCCGTGGCCCAGAGGTTGAGGAAGAACTCGAAGTAGCCGAAGCGGACCTGGCGCATGGCAAAACCAGCCCGGCCGAAGCACCAGCCCAATAAGGGGAGGGTGTAGCTGAAGGCGTGCTCGTTGATTTCCTCGGCGCTGACCAGGCTGAGGCGGGCCATCAACCGCAGCAGCCCATCGCTCCAGGCGGCCGGGGTGGTCAGAATGACCCGGCCGCCAGGCTGGGTTACGCGGTAGACTTCCTGCAGTAGCCGGATGAGGCTGTCGGGGTTGAGGTGTTCGACCACGGCCAGCATGGTCACCACGCTGAAGAAGCCGTCGGCAAAGGGCAGGGCCGGGTTGCTGTTGAGGTCGAGGCAGTGCCAGTGGAGCTGGGGGACGGCTACGGCCGGGGAGAGCTGGTCAATGGCGAACTTTTCTTGGAAGGAGGTGTGGGCCAGGAAGTAGGGGAAGGAGCCGCAGCCAATGTCGAGGATGCGGCCGTGGCGCAGGGCGTTGGGAATGAGCCGGTTGGCCTGGTGGGCGCGCAGCCGGGCCAGCAGTGGCTCCAGGAGGCCACGGCCGCGGGTTGCGCGGAGTTGGGGTGTGGACATGGTCCCAATTATAACCTTTTCAATCTTGCGCGAACTGAAAACGCCGGTAGCATACCCGTAATATAGCAACCCCAGCAACACTTCTGGCGCCTATAGTGGTGCGCCTTATCGCGGTTCAGAAAATATGGATTTCGACTATTTAAGATTCCTGGCCAAAGTTGGCGCAGCATACATCCATCCCCATGAAAAAAAGGCCACTGACATTCTTATCCAGGAATTGAAGCTAAAGCACGGTCAGAAAGTCCTGGAGCTAGGCTGCGGAACCGGTGGAACAATCGTCAGGATTGCCGGCCGGTTCAAAGTAAAAATGTATGGTGTAGATAAACTAGATGAAATGTTAGCGATGGCCAGGCAGAGGATAAGGATAACCGGATTGCCCAGAAGGGTATGCCTGTTTAAGGGAAATTTATCCGCTTTACCCTTTGGGGGCGCCACTTTTGATCGCGTCTATGCTGAATCGGTTATTGGTATTTTGAGCAGTAGGGACATAGAGGCAGTGTTGGACGAAGTGTACCGGGTGCTGGGTGGACAAGGGTGTTTCGTCCTGAATGATGCCATTTGGAAAAAATCAATTTCTCCTGAACAGGTTCAGGTGATCAATAGGGCTTGCCTCGAGGACTTTGGTCTACTGCAAGCCTCTGAAGCGGCCTGGAGCGTAGATGATTGGCATGAAATATTCCGGCGTCACGGCTTTCAGGTACAGAGCTTTCTGATAGAAGAGTGCCTTAAACCAGGTAATCGTTCGCTACAGAGCGCTATGAACTGGCGGGATGTGGCCTCGGAGACACTATCAAAAGCCTATAAAATCAGCGGCTATTTGAATCGGGGGTTACTTTTTGAAAAGAAAAAGTATAGCCAATTGCTTAAACAGCACCAGGATGACGGGAAGTATATTGAGTCGAGGATATTTGTACTGTCGAAAAACTGATTTTGCGCAACCTTTGACCCGTGACTCGCGTATTTTATTTTGGCCAGAGAACTCTGTAGTGGAGGGCAAGAAAAGAGCTGGTGGAAAATCAGGTGAAACCAGACGATTCGTAGACGGCTGCCCGGCGATTACCTGACGGCCAGGGATTGTCGCCTGGTTGGCCATCATCCACCTGGTAAAATTGGACTTTAAATTTTAGAAAGCATTGAATATAACGAAGGTGCGATGTTGGAGGGAGGCGGCAGCAGGGATGCCAGATAAGATTGCAGTATTAGTTATTGATGAGCGGCCGATCGTGCGAGTTGGTGTTCGTTCCGTGTTAGCCGGTATCGAAGGTCTGGTATTGGTGGGGGAGGTGGCTACCAGCCAGGAGGCGCTGCGACTGGGCCAGGAACGGCCGCCCGACGTCATCCTGCTGGCGCCAGATGAAACTGGTAGATCCTCCAGCGAGACGATTGCCTTTCTGCGGGAGGGATTGCCGGCCGCCAGGGTCATACTTTGGGTGGCGCATTGCGATGATGAGCGTCTACCCCAGTGGGTAGAAGCCGGCGTCGAGGGGTGCGTTTATAAGAACGAACCGGTGGAAACATTGGTCGGGGCTATCCGGGCCGTGGCCGGCGGGAGGCTGTGGTTTAGTGGCGGTATTGTGATTAGCCTGCTCCAACAGGGCATTGGGCAACCACCAGCCGTACCGACCACCCACCTGACCCCTCAGGAGCGGCAACTGCTGCAACTGGTGGCGGCCGGCAAGTCAGACCGCGAGATAGGGCACAGATTGCATCTGGCCGAGCGGACGGTCCGTTACCACCTTCGGGCAACCTATCGCAAGTTGGGGGCCAGGTCGCGGGTCGAGGCGGCCGCATACGCCTTCCAATTGGGGGTGGTGGTAGCGCCAGAAATCAGCGAACTCCTTTAACCTCCAGATAACAAGGAGTGGTGGGGCGGGCTGGTCGGAGAATAATAACTACAGAAGCTGAGTAGTACTAACCGGCAAGAAAGTTTGCCGTCAAGACTCATGGCGCCAGGCGGCGAATGGGTTACGCTTTGCCAGCCATGTTGTTTATTGTGAGAGCCACACCATTGTGGCGCTATCAAGCCGGCTAAGACCGGCATCGCCGGTCTCCCAGGAGGTTTATTAAAATGAAGCGTCGTGGATTAGCATGGACAATGATTCGTGTTTTTGTCGTGGTTTGCATTGCCTTACAGCTTGTCGGACAGGCCTTTGCCAAAGACCCCTACGCGCTACCTCCGGCCGATCCAGACGCTCTGGGGGATGATTCTTATCAAAGTAATGGTCAGCAGCCACCCCTGCCTATTGATCAGATAACTGGCGAGGAGCCACCCCTCGAATTGCCCGAGAAGGCTGAGAGCATTGCCGAGCTGGTCCCGGCGCACCTGGTTTTGACCAACGCCACTCGTAGCGAGTTAGAAGAGAAGGAAGTAGCGGTTGTCACCCCGGCGGGTGGAGCCGTTTCTTTCCTGGACGGCCAGGTAGCTGTGATTGCCGATGCCGGCACTTTTGCCGAAGATGTTATCGTGAGCTTAAGGCAGTTACCTACCACTCAAGTCGAAAAAGTTTCTTTCGGCAACGAAGTTGACGGCGCATACCTCAATGAAGCTGGTGAGGTTATTGGCCTGGCCGGTGAGCGCAATGAACTGCTTCGTTTTGAACTAGAAGCTGTTAGCGCCGGTAGCGAGCAAATGATTGACGCCTTCCAGAAACGGGTTCACATCGTGGTAGACCTGCGTGGTTTTGGGGAGTTGCCGGCCGGCCATCACTGGTTCCTGGCTTCCCAAGACGAAAACAACCTGGTCGCCTGGCAATCAAATGGCATCGTCGTCCATAATGAAGCTGGCCTTCTGAGCACCAGCATTGAGCAATTCTCCGTATTGACCGGCGGCTCCGAGGACGTGCCTGTGTCCTGGCGTTTTAACTGGATCGCGCCGACCGTTTCTGCTTTCAGCGGCGCAGCCACCTACCATTATCCTATCGGGGTACCACAGGGCAGGGCCGGCCTGACACCTAACATTGATATTTTTTATAGCAGCCGCTCCCTCGACTCCCTGATCCTTGCCCCCGACGACCAGGGTGAACTGGGGCTGGGCTGGACGATTGCCAACATTAGCATCACGCGAAGTAAATCGAGAATATTTCCCGTTTGCTGCCCTGGCCAGAATAATGGGCAGGTCTTCGGGCTGGAACACTTTGGCAACTTTTCCCTTTCGATCAACGGACAAAACTATGAGTTAGAGCTTGTTTCCCTGGGCGCTACCGAAGCGCAATATCGCGCCATTAATGGGCCGGGTATATTCGTCCAGCAAAAGTACGACGCAACCCTGCTGACTCGGGATAAGCTCTACTGGATCGTCAAGACCCCCGACGGCACAACCTACAAACTGGGGTCAAGTCAGCACTCAGAACGCGGGCAATGGGTTACAGGGACAGGCGTCTTGTATCTCAACTCGGGCCAGCAGCTTCTCGGCCAGGATCAATCCTATGGCGTTATGAATTGGCTGGTTGACTCGGTGATAGACGTTCACGGCAACCGTATTGAGTATAGCTACTTTAAATCGGAATTAACACAGGAATGGAACGGGAGCTATCTCCATACCGAGAGCGGCCGGATCACCGAAATCCGCTACAACTTTGACATCGCCAACAACCCCGCCAGCAAGATCGTCTTTGTCCTCGATGCCGCCAACGATAACCGGGTTACCGAAATCCAACTCTACCAGCGCGGCAACACGGCCCCCTTTGGCACGCCCTATCGCGTGGTTGACATAGACCTGGGTTCGTGGAGCTACCTGGACGGCTGCGGGCAACCGCCGACTCAGACCAACTACGTGAATTGGATTCAGGTCAAAAAGCAGATGCCTGATAGTTCGATTCTCTACCTGCCGAAAACAGTTATGAGCTATATAGATTACGGCCACGCCTGGCCTGATGAAAGTGGGCAGAACTGCTACCGCTATCGCTATTTAAGCACTGTGGACAATGGCTACGGTGGCAAAGTGGAATTTGTCTATGCTCCTGGTAACGGCGACGGTCGCAAATCACATGATTTTACGTGCGAGTGCGTTCCCGAATACGGTTATTCCTACCCTGTCGTCCAGACAAAAACCTGGGATAGAACCTGGGACCCCTCGGCTTTGCCGGCTATTACCGACTATACCTTCACCAACGCCTGCTATGACCAGATAGATGGCGTGTTGGGTAACTGGCCAGGCACGGCTATCCACTGCCCGGCGATGCTGGATGTCAGTGACTATTATCCGCATGGCTCGCTGATGGGTTTCGCCGACGCCACTATCACTTATAAAGATTATAACGGCCAGGTTCTCAACCAGGTTATCCATAAGTTTCATCAAGACGCCCGCAAGATGGGCCGGCCGATCCAGGAACAACTTAAAGATGGCAATGGGGCCTTGCTGCAACAGCGAAATTTCAGCTATACGGACGAGACTGATTATGACTTCAGTTACGTTAACTCCGAGAGCACGTTCACGTATGCCCAGGGCGGGCAAAGCAGCGAGCACCGCGTTGATTACGAATACGGCCGGCAGGGAACGCCCCCTGTCCAATACGGCAACCTGACCCACATCTTCGACCGCGGCGATATGGCTACGACCAGCGACGACCGGCATGTCCGGCGCGGTTATTATCCCAATACGACAAACTGGATTGTTGGCCTGGTAGCCTGGGAAACGACATTCGACCAGTTTGACGCCCCTCAGACCGCGGCCCTGTATTACTACGACGACAACACCTGTTACGTTTGCCCACCGGGCACAGAAGGCAATCTTACCTTGGTCGAGCGATCTATTGACGCAGGCGCTACCAACGCCATCCCCGTCCAGCGATTCCAATATAATAGCTACGGCAACGTGACCCACACCCTGGACGGCTTAAACCACGACACGGTCACGACGTACGATAGCACCTATAGCCTGCTGCCGGTTACGGTGACCGGCCCTGCTCCTTCCTCTCACGTGCAAACGTTTCAATACTATGGCTTCAACGGCATTGCCCTCCCGGCCGGCGTCCAGGCGGGCCTGTTGTCGAAGGTGATTGATCCCAACAACGTGGCGACGGAGTACAACTACGAATCCTTCAGCCGCCTGCAGCGGGTAATTCGCACTGACGACAGCTTTACAGACTCCTCCGAACTTTACGTCTACTATGACCACGGCCCTTTGGTTCTGACTAGCGGCCCTTTTATGATTACTTCCTGGAAGAAAACACAGAACGATGCGCCAGTTGATAGCGCCGGTGGTATCTACAAGCGGGAATTCTACGATGGCCTCGGCCGGCTCATCCAGACACAGCAGCAATATAACGACTGGACCGGCGGCAGCACCGGCCAGCGGATCATCACCGACATGAGCTACAATGCGGCCGGCCAACTGGTCTGGCAGAGCGTTCCTTATCTTAAGCCATCCAATCCCTATAGCCTGCCTACCAACCCTTACCTGTCGCCAGACCTCAGCCAGAACCGGGTTACCAACCAATATGACGCGGCCGGGCAAGTGGTGCGCTCGGTCGGGCTGGACGGAGCAGTAACCAGCCAGGTCTACGGCCGCTGGAGCGCCTACACCCAAGACGACCGAAAAGACATAAGGGCATCCTTCTTCAACGCCTTCGGCCAGTTAGCGGCCGTAGACGAGACCCTGGTTACTTTTTCCGATCCCTTCAATAACAGCGGCAGCCTGAACAACTGGACAGTAGCCGGAACCGTTACTGTTTCCAGCGGGATGGCCCACCTCTCCGGCAATGGCGCCTACATGTGGCGGGACCTGAATGATACCCAGGACAGGGGAACGATTCTCTCCTTCCACTCGACCGATGCTAACCTGGAGGCTTTGTTCAGCCTGCTCTATGGCACTGGATCTACCTTCCGCGGCTGGGGGCTATACGTGCAAGGCGGCCAACTGAAGTTGTATGAGCGGGTGGGCAGCGGCAACCCAACCTATACCACCCTGATGCCTTTCAAGGCTAACACCTGGTACCGGGTGATGTTAGTGAACAGCAAATCTTCCAACCGCGACTTCAGCCTGGTCGTTTGGGAAGATAACAATCCGGCCGTGATGGCCGAGATTCGCCTGCCCAAGGATAGCGCCTGGTATAACAACAACTGGCGCTTCCAGATTAACATGTATAGTAGCGGCGCAGCGCTGGATGTAGATAACTACAATGAATTAAACTTCAATCGCACTCGTTACAGCTACGACTCCTTGGGGAACCTGACGGCCGTTGTTGACCCGCTAGGCTACACCACCAGCATGACTTACGATGGCCTCAGCCGCAAGACGAGTATGACCGACCCGGATATGGGCGCCTGGAACTACACCTACGACAACGCCAGCAACCTGACCAGCCAAACAGACAACAAGAACCAGACCATTGGTTTTGAGTATGATGAGCTGAATCGCCTGACCAGGAAATGGTGGGAGCTGGGTCCCTACTCCAGGAATATAGCCACTTACCAATACGACAGCGGGACATACGGCCGCGGCCGGCGAACGAGTATGACGGCCCTTGATTATAGTAATTGGCCGGCAACGTTTAGCAACTCGGCCAGTTGGACCTATGACGCCCGCGGCCGGGTCACCCAGGAACAACGGATCATCAGCACGGCCGAACAAGGCAACAAGACCTACACCTTCCAATTTGCTTACACGGAAGGGGATTTGATGTCGAGTCTCGTCTATCCGGGTGGCGATGCCGGACAACCAGGCGAAAGTGTCACGACCGATTACTGGTGGCAGACCGGCGCGCCCAAATCGCTGTCAGGCACGAGCTGGTACGTGGGCACAAACAGTAACCCGACTGGAGCAACCTACAACGCCAACGGCCAGCTTAATAGCCTGTTATTAGGCAACGGCAAGACAACCAGCTACACCTATGACCTGGCCTTCCGGGTGGAGACGACTGTTAACGATTCCGGCTTCCAGAACCTGACCTTCAACTACGACAAGGTGGGCAACATCACCCGCATTACGGACGCGGTGATGGCCGGCGGCCTGCAGCGGCATGACTTTAGCTACGATTCACTCAACCGGCTGACCTGGGCTGATACCAGCGGCAGCGGCCAGGGCAGTTATGACGATACTTACGTCTACGATGCCCTGGGGAATTTGCGCAACAAGACCGGGGTAGGGGAGATGGGCTACGGCCAGGCCAGCGGCATTGCTCCTGGCGCCAAACCACACGCCGTAACGCACCTGGGCGGCGTGCAGAAATTCTGGTACGACGGCAACGGCAACATGACCCATCGCATTGACGACACCGGCGACTGGACGCTGGGCTGGACGACGGAAAACCAGTTGCAGTCGGCCGCCATCACCGGCGGCGGCACGACCATCGAGTTCGTCTACGACGCCGACGGGATGCTGGTCAGCCGGGTTGAGGACACCGCCGGGTCTGAGACCATCAACGAGACGATTTACGTCGGCAAGCTGTACCAGCACGAGTTGTTTGGCGGTTACAACCAGGTAAAGCACTACGTCTTCAACGGCCAGCTCGTCGCTCGGCAGGTTAACAGCCAGGTGCGCTTCTTCCTGACCGACCACCTGGGCAGCACGACGACGACGCTGAAGGCCGACGGCACGAAGGAGGCCGACCTGCGCTACGACCCCTGGGGCGAGGAGCGCTGGAACTACGCGACAACGCCCACCGGCTACCGCTACACCGGCCAGCGCTGGGACGGGACGCTGGGGCTGCACGACTACAACGCCAGGTACTACGACCCCAGCATTGGGCGTTTTATTAGCCCAGACACTGTGGTACCTGGTATTACAAAACACACTGCTTTAACCGTAGCCTTTGGCTTCTTCAAGCCGGGCGAAAATCATGGAGACGGCCCAGGTATTCCACAACTTCTCAATCGTTACACTTATGTACTGAATAATCCACTCTTCTTCAAAGACCCTACGGGACATGAACTCATAATGGAGGGAGAGATTCCTGCTGATGAACTCGATAATGTGATTAATGATGTTGCTCAAGTTGTAGAAGTTCTAGAGACCTTAAAATCAGAAACAGACCTATTGGAGTTGGTTAAAACGATTAT
>JAKEFB010000275.1 GCA_022616275.1 Chloroflexota bacterium | reverse complement strand
TCGCTGTGGCAAAGCAGCACGGTAATGGGGCCGCCGGTGGAAATTTCGTTGGCGTGGGCGGCGGTGGCCTGGCCGGCCGCGGAGCCAAAAGCGGCCTGCAACGTCTCCATAGAGGGGAAAACCAGCTCTACCACCCGGTAGTAGGGCGCTTTGGAGCCGCGAACGTTGAGGACTCTGAACGAGGAAAGGTTTTCCATTTTCTGGACCAGGGGTACATGTTCTTCCTGGTAGCGGCGGTCGAATTCGGCCCGGTCGGTGGGCTGAGGATAGAGAACGATAGCTGATGCGGTTGACATAAAACCTCCTTTGGGGTGAATGTTGATTGGTGTCAAGTATCAGGTGTCAGGTGCCAGGTGTCAAGTGGGAGGGGGGCAGGGGGCAAGGGGCAAGTTTGCAAGTAGGCGAGTTTGCGAGTGGGCGAGTGGGTAGGGGGACACGGATTGGCGGGATTTACGGATTGGGGCAGGGGGCAAGGGGCAGGTATCAGGAATATTGCTCTAAGATCGTCTGCACTTCGTCCCGGGTGGGCATGTTGTGGCCGGTGCCGCGCTTTTGCACTTTGGCGGCGCCGGTGGCGTTGGCGAGCAGGCCTAATGCCGGTAGGGACAATCCCTGGAGATAGCCATAGATCACAGCCCCGGCCAGGCTGTCGCCCGCCCCAGTGGCGTCCACGGCCTGGACCGGGAAAGCGAGCGCAACCTCGAGGGCTGTCCTGGTTACAAGCAGGCAGCCGGCCGCTCCTCGCTTGACGACGACTAATTCAGAGCCGTTGTCCAGCAAGGCTCGCGCCGAGGCGGCCGGGTCGGCCAGCCCGGTCAGGCGGTGGGCTTCTTCTTCGGTGGCCAGGAGGATGGTGGCTACGGCGGCCGCGGCCAAGTGCCAATTATTATCTAGGGTGGGGTTGCCGGGGCCAGGATCGAAAAAAGTAGGAACGCCGGCATTATGGGCCAGTTGCAGTCCTTCCAGAATAATCGTTGCCCCGACGGCGTATTCAACCCAGCCATCGGCAAACAAGGCCTGGGAAGCCCGGATTGGTTCGGGCCAGGCCGGTGGCAGGGCGGCCAGTTGCAGGCTGCCCCGAAAGCCGAGGTAAGCCGGCTCGCCGCTTTCATCTACGATGACGGCGGCCAACGGCGTCCTGGCCTGGGGATTCACGAGGATGCCGGAGACGTCCACACCCTCCCGGCGCAAGCCGTCCAGGATGACTGCCCCGAAAGGATCATCCCCGACCTCGCCCAGGCAACCGACGGCCAGGCCGAAGTGGGCGGCGGTGATAGCGACGTTGGTTGCCCCGCCTGGCCCAAGTTCCAGGTAGGTGACCCGCTGCAAATCTTGAGCGCTGACCGGGAAAGAGGGAATATGCAAGACCAGGTCGGCTATGAGATCGCCCAGGACTAAGACCATTCGTCATCTCCCGTGAAATAGCCACGAATTACACGAATTATACGAATTGATTTTGATTTATGGCAGTAGGCTATGGCTCCGTATAAGCTTCCTGGCCACGTTGTAGGGCGAGGGTGGCGAGGAACGCCTCAACGGTCAGGGGGCTGTCCGGCAGCTTGAGGGCGGCCGCGAGGCGGATTAGTTGGGGTGGTTCTACGTCTGTTTCAGCCAGTAAATTTTCCTGGGCCAACACCTGTCCGGCCGGGCCGTCGGCCAGGACCTGGCCCTGGGACATGACGACTACGCGGGCAAAATGCTCGGCGCAAAAATCCAGGTCGTGGGAAATGGCCAGCACGGTTCGACCTTCGCCCTTCAGGGTCTCGACAAGCTCGCCAAGGCGGGCCACGCCAGGCGCGTCCTGCCCGGTCGTCGGCTCATCCAGGATAACCACCGGCGTCTGCATGGCCAGCACGGCGGCCAGGGCGACCAGCTTGCGCTGGGAGGGCTGTAAGTCGTAGGGATGATGCCGGGCCTCGGCCGCCAGGCCAACCTGTTCCAGAGCCCTGTTGACCTGGGCTTTTACTTCTTCTTCTAAGCGGCCCAGGTTACGCGGCCCAAAGGCGACCTCGTCCTGGACGGTCTGGGCAAAGAGTTGCTCGTCCGGGTTCTGAAAGACGTAGCCCACCCGCCGGGCCAGTTGAGCAACGGTACGCTGGCGGGTGTCCCAATCGCCAACCGAAACCTGGCCAGTCGTTGGCTTTAGCAGGCCGTTGAGATGTCTGGCCAACGTGGTTTTGCCGGCGCCGTTCTGGCCGACGAGGGCGACCGACTCGCCAGCGGTGATGGCCAGGCTGACGCCGCGCAGGGCAACGACGCTGGAAGGATAGGTGAAGGATACGTTGGTTAAGGAGAGGTTCATTGAAAGAAGTCCCACCAGGTGGCACGGTCGTGAGACCGGCCACAGCAAGAGAGGGTAGCGCGGTCGTGGGACCGGCCACAGCGAGAGAGGGTGGAGTCGTTATCATTGAAAGAATTCCACCGCCTGGTCCAGGGTGACGGGTAAGGGCTTGCCGGCCGGGGCGAGGCGGCGTTCGCTGGCGTGGCGGGCGGCGATGGTGTAGCGGGTCTGGCCGATACCGGCCTGGGCTATCTCGGGCGCAGCCAGCACTTCGCGAGGTGGGCCATCGGCCACGAGCCGGCCGCCGGCCAGGGCCAGAACGCGGTCGGTAAAAGCGGCTACCCACTCAAGTTTGTGCTCGGCCAGGACCACGGTGGCGCTACCTTCGGCGGCCAGGTCGCGCAGCACGGTGAAGACTTCCCTGGCGCCAACCGGGTCGAGCTGGGAAGTGGGCTCGTCAAGGACCAACAACCGCGGCCGCATGGCAATGACGGAGGCAATGGCCAGCCGCTGCTGCTGGCCGCCGGACAGGGCGTAAGGAGAGCGGTCGGCCAGGGCTTCCAGGCCGGTGAGGGCCAGCACCTCGGCAATCCGGGCGACCATTTCGTCGCGAGGAAGGCCCAGGTTCTCCAGGCCAAAGGCGATCTCCTCGCGGACGGTGAAGCGAGCGCCGGTAATCTGGTTGAAGGGGTTGGCGAAAACGAGACCAATTTCGCCGGCTAAATCGGCGAGGGGGGTCTGTGCTATGGCTTTGCCGACGACCTGCACGTCGCCGGCCAGCGTTCCCCGGTAAAAGTGGGGAATAAAGCCAGTCAGGGCGTGACACAATGTTGTTTTGCCGGCGCCATTGGCGCCGACGATGGCGCAAAACTGGCCTTCGGGGATGTGGAGGGTCAGGTTGTCGAGGGCCGGCCGGGCTGCCCGTGGGTAGGTGTAGGTCAGATTCTCGACGACAACGGCCATTCACAAAATTCCCAGAAGTCGAATGGCCAGCAGGGCCAGGGAGGCCGCCAGGAGTAGCCAGCGAATAACGAGCTGCGCCGTCGAGTCGGCGATGATGAGGAGGTTGGTCTTGAGGCCACGGCGGCCGAAAGCCCGGGCTTCCAGGGCAATGGCTCGCTCTTCAATGTCAATGAGACTGCCCAGGATAAGGGGCTGGACGAGGGGCAACAGGGCCTTGAGTCGCCGCCACAGGTTGCCTTTTGTTTCCAGGCCACGGGCCTGCTGGGCATCCAGGATCGTCGCCGCCTTGGCCTGGAAACGAGGCACAATTTGAAGGGTGGTGAGCAGAATGTAGGCGATGTTTTTGGGCACGCCGCGCTGGGTCAGGGCGATCATCAGGGCATCGGGGCGCGTGCTCAGGGTGAGTAGAAGGAAAGTGCTGACGATGAGCAGGATGCGGCCGGTGCTGGCGGTGGCAAAGAGCAACCCTTCGCGCTTGAGGGAGAGCGGCCCTACTTTGAGGAGCGGCGTGCCGCCGGTCCACAAGAAGCCCTGGATCAAAAAAAGTGAAACGGCAAAGGGCAGAACGGTCCGCCAGGCGGCCGGCAACAGCGATTTTATAATCTTGCCCCAGGCAGCCAGCGGCAGCACTAAGAGAGCAAAAACAACGTAAGCGGAGGCCAGGCCAGGCAAGACAAGCCCACTAACCAGGCAAAAGGTGGCCAGGGCAACCTTTGTCAGCGGGTGCAAACGGTGCAGGCTGCTGTCACGGGCGACGTAGAGGCTGACGGCCGTGGTCATTGGGCGTTATTGATGACAAGGGGACAAGGAGACAAGGAGACAAGGTGACAGGCTGACAAGGTGTCACTTTATGACCGTGATGAGTATCGTGTTGAGCAAGGGGCGGCCGCTTTACATTTGTTCCTCGGCTACGTTCTCGGACCTGGGGAAGCGATCGCGGAATCGAGCGGGCAGGCCGCGAACGATGAGCCAGACCACGAGAAAGGTGACGAGCTTGTCGAGCGGGTCTGAGGTGACGCCCTGGGCAAAAGCGGCCGGCAGGATGCCAAAGCCCATGCCGCGAAAGATGGCCACTACGGCGTCTGTCCCGGCGCCGGTGACACCGCCGAAGACGTAGGCGGAAATGGGAGCGGAAACGATGGCGGCAATCAAGCCGGTGATGAGGCCGGCAATGGCCACGCGCCACCAGCGACGAAACCAACCGATTTCGGCAAAGAGACCAGCTACCAGGCCGATGATGGCGGCGACGGTGGCAAAGGGGGCGTAGGTGACGTTCAAGCCGCTCAGGCCCCAGACCAGGTTAGAGAGCAGGCCGGTTAGAGCGCCGACCCAGGGACCGGCCAGGACGGCGACCAGGACGGTGCCGATGGAGTCCAGGTAGAGCGGTATCTTTAAGGCAAAAATGAGTTGCCCGATGGCAATGTTGATGGCGATGGCGACGGGGATCATGACGATGGTCAATGTATTGAAATCCTGCTTGATGCGCTCCATGGGTGTCCTCCTTCTTTTGAGCTATAAGCTGTCAGCTTTAAGCTATAAGCTTTTTCATTGATGGCCGGCCGTAGGTTAGGTGGTCGTTTGCTCACCGGCCGTTCTTGTCGTCTTATTTTACGTCAAATCTATGAGAGTCAGTAGAGCCAATTTTTTACCGGGTTGGGTGGATTGGTTTTGCGAGATTAATTCTGTAGAATGAGGATAAACAAGTGGAACGATGAAGAGAGTGTCCAGGCCAAAACCAACTTATAGAATGCAGTTTCTCGTGAAAAGCAAACTTATGTTAAGTGTTAGCTATGAAATTCGGCCCTATTCCGATAGAGCAGGCTGAAGGCAAAATCCTGGGCCATAATATTGCCGGGCCGGACGGCCGGCGGGCTTTGCGGAAGGGCCGGCCGTTGTCGGCCGAGGATATTGGGCGGCTGCGGGAGCTGGGGCGGGCGACGGTA
>JAKEFB010000274.1 GCA_022616275.1 Chloroflexota bacterium | reverse complement strand
CAAACTATGGAGGAGCAACACCTATACGCCCTGGACGATAGCCAAAGGCTGCAACAGCGGCTGGACCAACTGGAAACTCTCCACCAGTTGACCGTTGCCGTTAGCCGCGCTCCGGAGCTGGCCCAGATCTACGAAGCGGCCATGGCCGCCTTGCAAACGGCGCTGCGGGTCGAACGGGCCTCCATCTTGACCCTTGACGAGGACGGCGTCATGCGCTTTCGCGCCTGGCGCGGCCTATCCGACGCCTACCGCCAGGCCGTCGAAGGCCATTCCCCCTGGCAGCCCTCCGAGCAAAACGCTCAACCTGTGCTCGTGCCGGATGTGGCCGAAGCGGCCGAATTGGCCGCCCTCCAGGCGATTTTTGAGGCCGAGCAGATCCGGGCCCTGGCCTTTGTTCCTCTGGTCGTGCCCGGCCGGCTGCTGGGTAAGTTCATGCTCTACTACCGCGCGCCGCACCACTTCACCCCGGACGAAGTGGGAATCGCCGAGAATATTGCCAGCCACGTGGCCCTGGCCATTGAGCGAATAGCGCGGGAAACAGAGCTGAAAGAAGCAGCCCGGCGAACGGCCGCTCTCCAGGCCATCACTGCTGCCTTATCGGAGGCCCTGACCCCGGCCCAGGTTGGCAAAGTAGTCATGCGCCAGGGACTGGCCGCCTTGGGGGCCCAGGCCGGCTCCGTGGCCATCCTGAATGAAACAGGCGAAGAGATCGAAATCCTGGACGCGGTTGGTTATTCGCCGGAACTCCTGGCCCGGTGGCGGCGTTTCTCCGTCAACACGCCGACCCCCCTGGCCGAGGCTATCCGGACTGGCGAAATGATCCTGATCGAGTCAGTCGAGGAGCTGGCGACCCGTTATCCTGATCTCGTGAGGCAACGCACTCAACAGTACTACGCCTGGGCCACTGTCCCCCTGACGATCAGCGGGCGCACCATCGGCAGCATGGGATTGAGCTTTGACCGGGCGCGTATCTTCACGCTCGGAGAACAGGCCTTTATGATCGTCCTGGCCCAGCAGTGCGCCCAGGCCCTGGAACGGGCTCGCCTGTTTGAAAAGGAAAAAAGCGCCCGCCTGTCGGCCGAGGTGATGCAGCACAACCTGCAATTTCTGGCCGAGGCCAGCGCCGTCCTGGCTACATCGCTTGACTACACCCAAACGCTGCACCGCGTTGCTCAACTGGCTGTCCCCCACTTCGCCGATTGGTGCACCGTGGACGTGCTGGGTGAGGACGAGACGGTGGAACGGGTAGCCGTGACCCACGTAGACCCGACCAAGATTGAGCTGGTCCACGAGATGCAGCGCCGCTACCCGCCCGATCCCGACGCGCCACGGGGTATTTATCACGTCATTCGCACCGGCCAGACGGAATTTTATCACGAGATCCCCAAGCAGTTGCTGGAGCAGGCGGCCCGCGACGCCGAACATCTGCGATTGATCCGCCAGCTTGGGCTGACGTCGGCCATTATCATCCCTTTGAAGGGGCAAGACCGGATCCTGGGGGCTTTGACCTTTGTCAACGCGGAATCCGGCCGGCTGTTTGAGGAAGAAGACGTGACGCTGGCCAGAGAACTGGCCGCCCGGGCCGCCCTGGCCATAGACAACGCCCGCCTGTACGATCAGGCCACCCGCCTGAACCAGGAACTGGAACAGCGCGTCGTCCAGCGGACTCAGCAACTCCAGGAAGCTAACCAGCAGCTTGAAAGCAACATCCGGCAACACCGCCAGGCGGAAAACAGGTTTCGCGGTCTGCTGGAATCGGCCCCGGACGCAATGGTCATCGTGGACCAGGATGGCGTTATCCAACTGGTCAATTCGCAAACCGAGAGATTGTTTGGCTACAACCGCGAGGAATTGGTTGGCCGGCCGGTTGAAGTTTTGACGCCTGAAATGCTGCACGACCGGCACGTTGACCACCGACAGCGCTTCCAGGCCGAGCCGCGCCTGCGGCCGATGGGCGCCGGCCTGGAGCTGCGCGGCCGGCGCAAGGACGGCACGCTCTTTCCGGTGGAGATCAGCCTTAGCCCGCTTACAACCGAGGAAAGAGCGCTGGTCATTGCTGCCGTGCGCGACGTGACCGGGCGCAAACAGGTCGAAGAGCAGATACGGCTCAATAACGAGCGATTGCGCGAACTGAGCCACAAGGTCGTTTTGGCCCAGGAGGAAGAGCGGCAACGGCTGTCCCGTGAACTGCACGATTCGGCCGCCCAAATGTTGACAGCGCTGCGCATCAGCCTGAATCTATTGGAAAAACAGGTCCCTCAAGAGCTGGCTCACATCAGCCAGCAAATTGCCGAAGCCGAGCAAATTACGGCAGCGGCTTACGACGAGATCCGGGGCGTATCACACGCGCTGCGGCCGCCGGCGCTGGAAACGGCCGGCCTGAGCGCCACCCTGGAACTACTGTGCTCAGAGTTTGCCCGGCAAACGCAGTTGAAGGTTGATTATCACGGCGCGACTGCCCCGCTCCTGCCGGACAGCATTAGCATCAGTTTCTATCGCTTTTTACAGGAGGCGCTGGCCAACGTGGCCAAACACGCCCAGGCGACAACGGTTCGGGTGGCCCTTACCTTTGATGGCTCCATCCTGCAACTGGCGGTCGAGGACGACGGTATCGGCTTTCATGGTGATGGGGCGAGAGATGTGGGTGGTCTGGGGTTGTTGGGGCTGAAAGAACGGCTCAATTTGCTGGGGGGCGAGTTAATCATCGAGAGCCAGCCCGGCCGGGGCACGCGTCTCATTGCCCGTTGCCCGATTGAAGTCGAAAAAAGCTGACGAGGCGATGCCAGAAACACCGGAAAAAACGGCCGGCGCGTTATTGCCCCTGGTCATCGTCAGCCACGCCCTGCCGGCTGAGTGGCTGGGGTTGTTAGATGGCCGTTGCCGGCTCCTGGTCGGGCCGGAAACCACGGTGACCAGCGGGCTGGCGCCAGCGCTGCAGGCCAGGCTGGGCGAAGCCGAGGGTCTGTTCACCCTCTTGACCGTGCCGGTGAATGACGCCTTATTGGACCAGGCGCCACGCCTGCGCGTGGTCAGCAATATGGCCGTGGGGGTAGACAACGTTGACCTGGCGGCCTGCACCCGGCGCGGCATCCCCGTGGGCCACACGCCGGGGGTGTTGACGGAGGCGACGGCCGACCTGGCGCTGGCCCTTTTGCTGGCCGTCGCCCGGCGGCTGCCGGAAGCCAGCCGCGACGCCCGGCTGGGCCGCTGGACGACCTGGCGGCCGGCCGGCTGGCTGGGGGCTGACCTGGCCGGAGCGACGTTAGGGATTGTGGGGATGGGGAAAATTGGGACGGCGGTAGCCGAGAGGGCCGGCGTCTTTGGGCTGCGCCTGGTCTACACCAGCCGCCAGTCCCGGCCGGAGCTAGAAGAGACACTGGGAGCCGTGCGCCTGCCACTGCCGGAGCTGCTTCACCAGAGCGATTTCGTTACGCTGCACGTGCCGCTGACGGCCGAGACGCGTGGCCTGATTGGCGAGGCAGCACTGCGGACGATGAAACGAACGGCGGTGCTCCTTAACACGGCCCGGGGACCGGTGGTAGACAGCGGGGCCCTCTACCGGGCGCTGCGCGAGGGCTGGATTGCGGCGGCCGGGCTGGACGTGACCGACCCGGAGCCGCTGCCGGCCGATCACCCTCTCTACACGCTGGACAACTGCCTGATCCTGCCCCACATTGGCTCGGCTACGCATAACACCCGCCGGCGAATGGCCGAGCTGGCCTGCCAGAATTTGCTGGCCGGGCTGGCGGGCCGGCCGTTGCCGCATTGCGCTAATCCCCAAGTGTTGACATAAAATTTAGCCGTTAGCCAAAAAAAAGGTCTCCAGGCAATGACCTACTCTCCCAGGGAGTCGCCCCCCAAGTACCATCGGCGCTGACGAGCTTAACGGCCGGGTTCGGGATGGGACCGGGT
>JAKEFB010000040.1 GCA_022616275.1 Chloroflexota bacterium | reverse complement strand
GGTTCGCCACGTTGTCACTTTTCCTGGTTTAGCTGGGCATTGACTTGCCTCCTATTCTATCCCAGGAGTGTGTATGTGAATTTTTCACCTACTGTTTTTTTAATAAACATACTTAAACTAAAATGTATTCAGTTAAGAAAGCCCGTCAGGATATGGCGGGCTTTTTTGTTTTCAGGATTTGGATCGCGGGAGCGACTAACCCAAAGGCAAAGGCAGTTGTCGGAGTGTTGTATAATAGGTGAAGGTACAAACACAAGTGACATTTACGAGGAAATATGGCATGAATGGAGCACAGACAACCACTGTTCAAACGGAAATTCCCACAGCTTTGCTGTCGCAAGTCCAAGACCTGATTAACGCCGGTTGGTTCCGTAATCTTGACGAAGTTGTGTTGGACGCGCTTCGCCGCTTCCTGGCCTCTCATCGAGCCGAATTGGTGGAGCAGTTTATACGCCAGGATGTTGAGTGGGGCCTAACCGGGTAATGAACAAACCAACAACCACTGTTATATGTAATGCCCGACTCTCATTCAAGAAAAGCCCTCGAGTACGCGAGAGCTTTTTCGCTTTAGGAGCCTTGCACCCAACACCACTCTCCTGACTCTTCCTTCGTTACGTAGCTTTTCGTTCGGTGAGTAGTCGTTTATGGTAAAATGTTATTCGTGTTGCAAGACAAACCAATAGATGTGGAGGCTTTGGCAGCCACAATGGCGCAACTAGATATACATTATTTACGAACGCCGACGTCGGCCGAACCCTTACCACTGGAACCAAGCTATCTTATTGCTGTACTGGCCCAATACGATTCGCCACGTGTGCGTGAAGCGCTTATCCCTCTTTTCCTGCGCTATCCAGAGTTTGCCAGATATGTACCGGACTTAATCACTGCATTGCCTCCGGTGGCAAGTATGACGTTGCGTCATTTGTATACGGCTGCCGTTTACCTGCAGCGGCTTTGGCGGGGAAAATTAGAGATGTATTTAGGCCCATTACCCCTGTTGCCTGATTATTTTGGTCAGTCTGAATGGGGTTTGCCAGCCCCTACAGAACATTATGGCGAAGCGGGGTTACGGGCGCTGGCTGAACATTTCCAGACAAAAACCGGCGATAATTGGTTGAGTACCTACCAGGCAGCTATTTCTTTATTCTTAATCCACCTGCGTTTGGAAGCCGATGATTGACGTTACGGCACAGACGCTCCAGGAGTTTCTGGCACTATTGGGACGATGTTATCATCATCCCGGCCGGGTTTATCTGGTTGGCGGCTCTTCGCTGATACTCGTCGCTGCTAAGGTCAGCACATTGGATGTTGATATACAGTTCGAGGTGCCTCCAGAACATCATGATGAGTTCATTCGTTGTCTGCGCGACATTAGTCGGCAACACAAAGTAGCCATTGAGCAAGCTTCACCAGACCAGTTCATCCCTCTACCGCGTGGTTATCAAGAGCGCCACCAATTCATCGGCCGTTATGGTTCGGTGGACGTTTTCCACTTTGACTTTTATTCAGTTGCCCTGAGCAAGAGTAAGGTGCATCGAAAAGTATTGTCGGGCGATATGAAAGGGGAGAAATATCAAGACCAATCTTGTACACGTCAGTGAGCAAGACCCGTCGCTCCCGCTCCGGGTGCAAGCATCCTCCGATGTGTTTGCACCCTTTTTTATTTCTGCGCTAATTGCCTCAATGATCTCGTCGGGCGCCATTACCATAGATTAGATTAATCCAGGGTGTCTGCTGCTGCTTGCTTTGCCAGTAGAAATTCTTGCCAGGCCTCGTTGAAAGTGACAACGTGGCCTGGTTCACCGATTCTAATGACGATATCAGCCCAGCTTTTGTGTTCGTCCAGTTGGCGCCTTGAGAATTTATGACTAATATCCTGTGTGTCTAGAATACGTGCAAAATCACCGATGAGATCTTCTCGATATTGCTGACCAATCAGCCACTCCTCAAATCTTAGAATCATCTTCTCTTCTTTAGCCTCCGGTAATGACGTACCGCCCCTCGCGTTGACTCAGCGTAATGGTTTTGGCCTCACTGTCCAGTTTGCGCGCAAGTACCCAACCGGTGGCGCCGCTTTTGAGATAGATATCATATCGCACCGACTCGGCCAGTAAGACACGAATTTCACCAGGGCCGGCTACACAGGTGCTGACAAGAGTGCGTCCCGTAAATATCTGCGCCTGTACTCTTATTTCTGCCTTGTTGTGGAATGTTATCTCTGTCTCTGCCATCTTTCCTTCCTTTAGAAACAGTATCTCTTTTGCCAACTGTATTATTGGTTGAGGATCTCCCCAATATTGTTCTTATTTTTCTTTTCTCTTTTAGCTTGCTTTTTTTCCTTCCTGGTTTTTAACGGCTTTTTCTTGGAATTCTTTTTGTTGTTCTGACCTTTACTCATGATTTTTCTCCTTTGGAAAGAATCAGCGCGGCGGCGCGCAAAACTTAAGATAAATGGGGTGTCATCGAGAGCGAACGCTCTCGGCCGCGGCCTGCAGGCGTTCGGCCACCCGGTCCGGCATCTCGCCTTTGCTGATAAAGGCATCGGCCCCGGTGGCGAGGGCGGCCTGCTGGCGGGCATCCAGGTGGCTGATGAGGACGATGACGACGGCCGCCGGGCAGACTACCCGCAGTTGGGGCAGGGTGTTGCCGGAGCCGATGGGGATTAACTCCCAATCTACCAACAACATATCTGGCCGGGTTTCTGGAGTCAGGGCTAAGGTGGTAGACCAATCGGCCGCCTCGCCGACGACCTGCATGTTTAAATCCCGCAGCATCAACCGGAGGGCTGTGCGTACGTCAGGCTGGGGAGCGGCTAATAACACACGAGTCATGATTCAATCGTACCTTTGACACACCCCGGCGACATCGGCCGGTCAGGGGGTTTTTAGCTCCGCCAGTTGGGGGAGATAACGAGGGGGTGCTTCATACTCCTCGCGCTCTGCCAGTTCTTCCTTCCTGGCTTCGCCACGTAAGATAAAATCGGGAAGACGTGTCCAGGTTTTGTTTTCTACTTTCTTTCCGGTGACGGTCAAGATGATATAGCCGGTCTGTGGGTCGCGGCCGGCAACGAAGTCAGTTGGGACGTAAAAGTCATCGCCCAGTTCAAACGACTCCACATGCACATAAGTTGCGTAATGTTCCCATTTCGGCCGGATTTCAGTGGTCCGATGGTATAAGCGATGCGCTTTTCCAAGATGCCTATTGTCTTTGGTGTAAACCTGGTCAAGTTTCTTGATGCTCATAAAACCCTCCATGCTGTGAAAAAAGCCGCCGGCATTAACCGATGCCGGCGGCGAAGAGGTTGGATGAGAGGACGCCTTTTAGCTCTAACTTTCACCGGGCGAATAGCTGGTACCCTTTGACTGCGAGTTTCCTCCGTCCAGGCCGCTGCGCGACCATAGTGCCTATGTTGTTATCAGTTTAGGTCCTCTCATTACTGATGCTAACATGGACAAGCCCCGGCGACATCGGCCGGTCAGGGGGTATTTAGCTCCGCCAGTTGGGGGAGATAACGAAGGGGGTGGGTCAGGCGATGAGCCGGTGGCGGACAGCCAGGGCCACGGCTTCCGTGCGGCTGGTGACGCCCAGCTTGCGGAGGATGTGGCTGACGTGGGATTTGATGGTGGATGGACTGACGACCAGCCTGGCGGCGATCTCGGTGTTGTTCAACCCTTCGACCATCAGGGCCAGCACGGCCCGTTCGCGCTCCGTCAGGCCGTGGCCGGGCGTTGGCGGCTGGGCGGCCGCATGGACCAGCGCCTGGGCGGCCTCTGGGGAGAGGGTGGCCTGGCCGGTGTGGGCGGCGCGAATGGCCTGGGCCAGTTCGTCAGCCGACACGTCCTTGAGCAAATAGCCGATGGCCCCCGCCTGTAGCGCGCTCTGAACCAGCCCCTCTTCTTTATAACTCGTCAGGGCAATTACCCGCACGGTTGGAAATCGCTGGCGGATGAGGCGCGTCACCGTCGCCCCATCCATATCTGGCATAACCATATCCATGAGAACGACGTCGGGCAGGAGGCGGGCACACAGTTCGATGGCTTCGTCGCCGTTGGCTGCCTCGCCGGCCAGTTCCAGGTCGTCAAAGACCATCAAAAAGGTCGCCAGTCCCCGGCGAACCATCGTATGATCATCCACGAGCAGCACACGAATAGGCGCAGAGGGGGTCATAGGGCTTTCTGCTCCCCAGTTGCCGTCCAGTGGATGGCAATTTCCGTACCGTGAGCTGGCCGGCTCGTAACGATTAGCCGTGCGCCCACGGCTTCAGCGCGCTCGCGCATCATACTCAAGCCATAATGGCCAGACGGTATTTGCTCAGGGTCGAAGCCCCGGCCGTCGTCGCGGATATGTAATTCGACGGCGCCGGCATCATACTCTAGCTGGATCGCCACCTGGCTGGCCCTGGCATGTTTGGCGATATTGTTGAATGCTTCCTGGCACAGGCGGTAGAAGGCCACCTGCACGTCGGCCGGCAAGGCGCCTGCCCCCACCACGGTCACGGCAACCGGGATGTTCGTCCGGCCGGTGAAGGCGTTGCCCAACTGGCGCAGCAGGTCGCCCAATTCGCTGTCAATCAGGACCTGGGGCCGCAGCTCGGCCAATAGCCCACGCATTTCGGCCAGCGCGCCCCGCGTCAAGCGGCGCAGGTCTTCTAGCGACCGCCGCCCCTCAGCCGGGTTTTGTTCCCACAGCCGCGGCAACACTTCGGCGATCAGGCCGGCCGAGAAGAGCGACTGGTTGACGGCATCGTGCAGGTTTTGCGCTAGGCGTTGCCGTTCCTGTAGCGTGGCGAGCGTCTGGGCCTGTTCGTACAGTTGGGCATTGACCAGGGTAATGGCCGCCTGATTGGCCATGGTCAGGGCCAGGTCGGCGTGGTGGGCCGTGAAGCTATCCGGTTCGGCGTGGGCCACCACCACCGCACCAACGACGCGGCCCGCTACGGCCAGCGGCACCCACATCCACGCCCGCACCCCTTCTAACAACACAGCCGCCTGTCTATTCAGGAGTGACCGGAGAAAGTGCGCCGCCGGGTCGGCGCTCCAGACGTTGGCGATTCGTTGCGGCCGGTGTCCATTCAACAGCGCCGCCAGGGTTGCCGGCTCGTCTAGCTGGATGCGAAAGGGCATCGCCTCTTCCAGCCGCTGTGGTCCGCGTACAGCCAGGGCAACCAGGGTTAACCCTTCCAGCGCAAACAGGGCCGCATGCGTATACTCGATAATCACCCCTATTTGGTCGAGGATTAGACCGGGCTGGAGTTCCAGGGCAGAGGCCAAGGTTTGCGAGATCGTTAGCAATGTAGCCTGTTCCCGCATCTGGGCCGCCACCTGTTGCTGAAGCTGCTGCTCTGCCCTGACCCGCTCACTGACGTCGCGGATGACGCTCAAGAGGCACGGCCGGTGCTGATAGGTAAAGGCCGTCCCGCGCACCTCGACAGAGAACGGTGAGCCGTCCCGGCGCACATGAACAGCCACGGCTTCGAACCGGCCGCCAGCTTGAACCGCCTGGATATACTCAACCAGCAAGTGATGGCTGCCGGGGTGCGTAAAAGTGGTGGGGTGTAGGCCAATAAATTCCTCGCGGGCATAGCCGTGCATCGCCGCGGCCGCGGGATTGGCCTCGACCACGAGCCAGGTCGCCGCATCATGGACGATCAGTCCCTCGCTAATGGCTTCAAAAATGCGCTGATACGGCGGTTCTTTGTCTTCAGTCTGTGAGTGACGCAGGCTGGAAAACAACGCATAGAAACCAGGCGAAGGCAGCATAAGATTTAGGAAGGTCCGGCGCGGCCGCGGCCGGGAGACAGAGTTAGGGCAGCAGCCAGAGCCAGCCGTTATCGAAGTAGCAGTTCGTGTTCCCCGAATCATTTACCGCCACGAACGCAGCCAGCCCTGGGCCGAGTCTGCTCTGCGGCGTGATTGTGCCCAACAGTGCGCCATTGGTATAAATGGTGAACTCGTTGCCCCGGGCGACAATCACCATCCGATTTGTTTGGTTGTTTTGCCACTGGAACGAAGGATCCAGCAGGTTGGGCATTAGTTCAAATCGGTCGCTTAGGAGCGGTTCACCCTCCAACCGGGTTTGAAAGATGACCCGCCCTTCGTCTCGCCGGATGGCGGCGACCAGGTATTGGCTCGAACCGGCCGGATCCGCGCTCGTCGAGCGCAAGATAAAGCCGCAGCCGGCATCTCCATAAGTGGTGTTCCAGGTCATATCGGCAGCCAAAACAAAGTTCTCTACAGACAGCGTCGCAAAGCCATCGCTGGCATCAAACTGCTGAAAGCCCTCGGCCTGGAGTGTGACCGGGGGATGAATGGCGCCAAGCGTACCCCCGGCCGGGTCAATGCCGTAGGCAGCCAGTTCGGCCTGGATGCCGGCTAACTCGGCGTCAGGCGTGGCCAGGGGATTGGTCGGGGGGCTAGTTGTGGTTATTATCGGGCTGGTCGGGGCTGGTGGAGATGGCGCCCCATTGGCAACTGCTGCGGTGACAGTAGCGGCCACCTCAGTGCCGTGGCTCTCAATGGTGGCCACTGCTTCCGTGGCCGCGGCCTCGGCCGTCGCCAATCCATCTTCCGGGGACAATTCTTCCCCGGTTGTCGCCGTCGCCGTTTGTACCACAGCCCGCCCCAACGCTTCGACGGTGGCTTCGCGGTTCGCCGCCGAGTCACTGCCGATCGTACACGCCGTTAACCAGGCGAGCACGCCGCAGAATAGGAGGGCACGAACGGGCGATTTCATCTCAGGTCACATCTCTTCGCTTTTGTACGAATACTGTGCCTGCCAGGAGCAGGAAGATGATCACTATCTGGGCAACCCAGACTGTCAGAACAGTGCCGTAATAGTCGGCCCTATTTTCCTTGTTGACGAACGTCCAACTAAAGTCTTCGTAGAATATCCGAATCTGGGCCTCGGCGGAGCTGGTGGCGGCGGCGCGCGCAATTTCTAATTCGGCCTTCTCGGCCTGATAGGCAGTTTGCTGAACCTCATGAAGCTCCTGTTCGACGCGATAGGCGGCCACATCTGCCTCATATACTGCCTGGGCCTCCGCCACTTCACGATTGAATGCGGCCAGTTGCTCGAAGTACTGGTTCATGGCTATGGCGTCAGTCTGGTCGGCCGGCGGGATCGGTTCGGCCGGTAATTCTGGCGGAGCCGGTTCGTCGCCTAGTGGCGGTGGCTCTTCTGGATCAGGCTCATCAATCGCCGGCTCATAGTGTTGGCCCAGGCCGGGGAAGTCACAACTCTCCTGCCGCAAGGCGTTTACGCCCATGCAGTTGCAACTCTCTTCCTTTTGTGCTGCTGTCAGTAGTTCTTGTTGCTCGGTTGGTAATTCCCAGCAGACATCGGCGTCAACGTCCGAACCGCCGCCGGTGATCACCATCAACCCCTGGAATGCCCACCGGCTGGAGGCAGGAGTCGTGGCGACCGAAGGAAGCGGCACCAAACCGCCACTCAGAACCATTTGCGGAATAATCAGTAGGATCAGAATAAGCGGCGCGGTGTTGTTGTTCGGCGCGACAGCCGAGGCAAACAGGCCCAGCATGCTGCCCGCCATCGTCAGCAAGAAAATCGTGACGGAGATAAAGATTGCCTCCTCGACGCCGCCTGGCATATCAAAGGCCAGGTAACGCATCAGGGTAAAGAAAAAAGCCTGGTAAACTGCCAGGATAGCCGCCAACCAGACTTTAGACAATATATAGGGAATGAGGCGCAGCATGACCATGCGCTCGCGGCGATAGATATCACGTTCTTTCACCAGCTCGCGCATTTGTGACAGACCGCCAACCATGATGACGCTGTTGATAATAGCAATGGCCGAAATGACCACCCCATTCATGTCACCGTCGGCGAAGCTGAACGGGTTGCGCCCGATGCCGGAGGCCAAGACGAAGTCGAGGACGGCGATGATGGGCGCAGTGAGCAGCATGAGCACCAGGCTGGCCCGGTCGCGGGTCAGGATGCGCAGGTTGCGGGCCGAAAGGATCAGCAATTGCCGTAGGGCAGATACTTTTCGGCGGCGCTGCCGTGGCTTTGTTTCCGGGACGGCGGCCGGCGTCGCCGCTGCTTTCTTCAGCACGTTGCTCTTCAAGGGTTGGGCAACGTACTTTTCATAGGCCGCGTGCTGGCGGTAACGCTCGGCCCAATCGGCCGGACTGCCGTGCTCAGGGTTGTCGAGCAGATTGTAAATCTCATCAAACTCAATTTCCCGCGTACGCCGGTCCCGTTCAGAGCGATAGCTCTCGAAGTAGGTCAGCGCTTCCTCTGGCGGACCAAACCAGGCCAGATGGCCACCACGCGCCAGAAATACGACTTTGTCAGCGAGCATCACGTTCTTAGTGGCGTGGGTAATCAGCACAATAGTGCGGCCCTGGTCGGCCAGCAGGCGCAGAAGCTGCATGAGGGCAGTTTCTGTGCCTGGGTCCAGTCCGGAGGTGGCCTCGTCCAGAAAGAAGAGGCCCGGTTTGGTGAGCAACTCGACCCCGATGGAAACGCGCTTCTGCTGTCCGCCGCTCAGGCCACTAATCTGGACATCCTGGCGTTCGGCCAGGTCCAGCTCCTCCAGGACCTCCAATACCCGTTGGCGGCGTTCCTCTTCGGTCGTGTCGGGCGGCATGCGCAGGCGCGCGGCGTAGTCGAGCGCCTGGTAAGTGGTCAATTCCATGTGGATGATGTCGCGTTGGGGCACGTAGCCGATACTGTCGCGGATGGCGTCAAAGTTCTTATAAACGTCAATGCCGTTCACGTGGACCTTGCCGTGTGTCGCCGGCCGGTACCCGGCAATCGCGTCCACCAGGCTGGATTTACCGCCGCCGCTCTGCCCGACCACGACGACAAATTCGCGCCGTTCCAAGACCAGGGAGATGTCTTGAAGAACATTCAACTCTTTGCGGACCCACTTTTTCAGCCCAACGGCTTCGACTCTCATCCCCTGGCTGTCATCGTATCCAATCAGTTCGTCCTGGCCCATGACGAAACGGTAGGGACCGATACGGAGGGTGGTATCTTGCTGAAGCCAGGCTTCGCCCACAACCGGCCGGTCGTCAACAAAAGTGCCGTTGGCGCTGCGCAGATCACGCACACGATAGCGACGGCCTACCCGCTCTACCTGAGCGTGAAACCGGGAAATAGTCGGGGCATCCAGGACAATATCGTTGCTCTTATCCCGCCCAATGGTGATAAGGTTGTTATCCTCAAAGAGGATAGTTTGCTCCGCTTGGGCACCTGGCCCTTCAACGGGCGATAGGTAGACCATCGAGACTATCTCGCCCGGCCGGCCACCGCCGATGCGCAAAATCGCGCCATGTTTAAGCAGGGTGGGTTCCTTGATCACCTTGCCGTCCATGTAGAGAGCATTGGTAGCCGTCGTCAGGGGCAGGAGTTCATAGCCAGCGCCCACGCGCCGCAGGCGCGCCTGCTCGCGGGACACGAGGTTATCGGCGATGACGATGTCGTTTTGTGGCGCCCGTCCCACGGTAAGCTCCGCACTTTGCAGCGTGTAGATCTGTGGTTCCCGGCCGGCAATAGTCACGACGAGTTGCGGCGGCGGGGTGGTCGCCTGCGGGGTTTCGCCGATGACGGTGACCTGGCTGTATAAACTGGTTTGGTCGCCGGAGACCATTGTAGCCAGCGCCGGGTGCGGGCTAGCCGCGATCATGGTCTCGGTGTCTGGCGGCGTCGCCAGTTCCGGTTCCGTATAGCGTATCCGCACCACCTGGTCGGAGCCGACCTTGCCGATAGTCATTTCCTGGCCATCGCGTAAAGATGTTGGTGAGGTCACTGGCTGTTGTTGCAAAACGACGGGGTTGGCCGCCCCGGCTAACACGTGCAGTTTATAGCCGTGTCCCTCTCGTTTAAGCTGCATATGGTTGCGGGATACAAAGGGTAATTTTATGGTGATGTCGCTGTCTGGGGCCCGGCCGATAGTGATCTCTGCGGCCGTCAGTTCGTGCGTAAACTCGGTCCCATCCGGCATGATAACAGTCAATTGTGGCGGCCTGGGTTGCCCGGGCTCGTAACCCGGCACCACCGGCGCGCCGGCGATCGTCTCCAATCCTTTCAGATCGAAAACTATCGTCGGTGGGGGATCTGCTTCAACCAGTTGCGCTTTGGCGTCGATCTTAAACCGGAAGCGCAGCACAAGGCCCAAAGAGATACGGTCGCCGTCTTGGAGCGGCTGCCGCGTGTCGAGGCGGACATCATTGACAAACGTTCCGTTGCTGCTGCCCAGGTCTTCAATCTGATAATGTCCGTTTACATAACTAAGGCGCGCGTGTTCGCGCGAAATACGTTGGTCTGCTATAGCGACATCGGCCGAGGAGGCCCGGCCAACCACAACGGGGAATTCGATAAGAATGAACTCCTGTCCAGGATTCGGTCCTTCTTCGACAATCAATCGTGCTTGCGCCGGTGTGGACACAACCACCTCCTCTGCCTATACATCCTTGTCATCCATGCGGAAGAGCACATTTCGTCCATTTACAAAAACCAGCAGAATAATGACGAACTGATAAACGCGGTTTGTAATCGTTTGCGCCCAGATGCCTGGCCAGTTGATTGCAGTGGTACCGGTTAACAACACCGGCAAGATCGCCAGCGTCAGTGCCATACCGGTCACCAAAAGCGCCTGATAAAGGAAACGGAACAAAATGATGAAAGCAAACGACCACTTGCCCAAGAGCGTATGAAAGCTGACTGCAGGTTGGGCCGCCAACTGGCGCACACGATAGTAAAGCCCTTCGCCGACCTTTGTCATGCGCTCCAGGCGCAGATAAATCTTGTCATCGCCGCCACGGCGCAACTGCTGGCGGAGATTCTTATTAACTCGTAGATAAGCCTGGTCCGCCCGGAAGGCGTTGAATTCGCGGTATTCCTTGATGATGTCAATCTGGTTGTCCAATCGGGCGGACAAGGCCTCGTACATCATCATCGCTCGCAACAGGTGTAAGATATGCAGGTCAATAACCACGCCGTATTTGCTGGCAACGTTGATCAGGCCGATCCATTGAATCGCCGTCGTTTGCTCGGTCCAATGGGCAAAGGGGTTCTTGTTCTCCAGGGCATATAACATTTGCCAGTTATGCCCTTCCAGCTCTTTGGTGAACTCAATTAAGTCTATAGGCGGCAGCGGTTCGAGCAAAGTCAGGGAGGCACGGGCCATGCCCAGCGCATCCTGCTTCCAGATGCTATCCATGTTGCGCTGTAACGCCCGGCGCTTGCTGCGGTCAATGGCGCCGACGGTGCTAAAATCGGTGAAGATGAGTTGGCTACCGTGGCCGATGATAATGTTTTCGGGGCGCGGATTGGCATAGAAGAAGAGGCTCTCGTCCCAGCCCCAGAAGCTGACCCAGGCCAGGCGCCGGGCCACGACGCCTGGGTCAATGTCCATCTTTTGGGCCTCCGCCAGCGCCTCCACATCCTTGTTTTCTACGGCGGCCAACAGCTCCCACAACCACAGTCCGCTCACAAACTCCTCGACAACGACCTCTTCCCCGGAAAGGTCAAAATGGATGCGCGGCGCGGTAAAGAACGTCTTGCCCGATTTCCGGGCCGCGCGTTGAAAGAGATCCTGGTACCGCGCTTCCTGGACAAAATTGAGTTCCTCTAGCAAAGTCTGGCGCATTTCGCGGCGCACATCGTAGGTGGCGCCCGGCCGGAGGATGGTCAGCCATTCCAGCGTGGCCAACAGCCAATCGAGTGCCTGCATGTGGGCCATGAACCGTTCGCCAATTCCCGGACGGCGCACCTTGACGACCATCTTCTGGCCGTTGTGCGCGATGGCCTGATAGATGCAGGCGACGGTGGTTGAAATGATGGGTTCCGGATCAAAACGGGCAAAGGAACGGTGCGCCGGTATCCCCGTGTCACGCTCAATGATTTCCAGCGCCTGCTGGATAGGCATTGGTGGCACTCTGTCAACCATTTGCGACAGGGCGATGCTGTAGGCCCACGGCAAGAAATCGAGACGCACGGCCATGTGCAACCCGATTTTCACAAATGTGCCCCCCACCTTTTCGAAGGTCCGGCGGAGCCTGGTCGCCCGGCGCTGTGGTGTGTCGCGCCGGCTCAATTTGTCCCCGAGCGTGCCCAGGGTAAAACGCAGGAAAAGCCAGAGCCATAGGAATAGGCGGCTGATGACCTGGATCAGGTGCGGCCTGAAGACCAGGAACCGCATTTTCGGCGGTGAGGTAGTGCCCATGCTGGCTCTCAAAAAGCGCCGGCGATATAGGGGCTTCAGCACGCCGGGCTGGGTGGGATCAACAGGGATGGCAGTTTCTGCGGGGTCCAGGTCGTCTAGATTATCACCGTCGGGGGTGGCCGGCGGCCAATGGGCTGGGCGATAGCGGTTGCTGGCTGGCCCTTTGGTCCCCACCAGGCCAGGCCATTGAAACAGGCCTTCCTGCACCGCCCGGCGAATATGCGCCCGGCGATTGCTTGCGACGCGAGCATCGGCCGGGTGGGGCGTATCCTCTTCCGCCGGACGACCCGTTAACCGGCTTCTACTTGCCGAATCTGTCACCCAATCACCGCTGCGACTATGAACAGCACACCCAGGCACAATCTCTGCCCCGGCAGCAAACGTACCACGAGCAGCCGGTTGCCGGGGCACAACTATAGCTAGGTCACCTGGCCGGGTGACCCATGAACGTGGTTATTTCTCGGGAACGTTGCCTTAAAGACGCCAGATCCGGATCGGAGCCGACATCCTCCGCAAGCGACGGCGCAACATGCGCCGCATGGTCCGGTTGTTGATGAGCCTGGCTACATCCTTGGGCAACTCACTGGCTTCGCTCAGCGCCTCGCTCCAGGCCTCGCCCATGTTCGGCACGTAGTCACGGAGGGCGCCGTCTCGTTTGCGGCGGGCCGACTCTGCGCGCAGCTCCTCATATGTCCTCGCGCCCTTCTCGGCCGCTTTCGCCGTGCGCCAAAAAATTTTGCTCAGGTCTCGCTCCAGGCGCTGTACATCTGCCAGGCGGCGCGTGTAACGATAATCGTCGTCCTCATATTCGTCGTAATCGTCGTCGTAATCGTCGTCGTCATATTCGTCGTAGTCGTCGTCGTAATCGTCGTCGTCGTCGTACGCTTCGCTGGCTCGCCGTCTCCCCCTGTAATTTAGAACGATCGGGCGACCTAATTGAAGTGGGCGACCTGGGTCTGGCGACGTCGTCTCTTCCGGTTCCACAGTGGGATTCTCGGTCATAGCTCTGTCCTCCACAACTTTCAATAATAAAAACGGGACTATACGCTTTTCTGTCCAGCCTGATCATCGGCTGAACAACTGCAATACAGTGACCTGCTAGAAAGGTAAAAGGGGATCGCGGCGCCGGCGCTTTTCATAGACAAGAATCACCGGCACCATTATTTTGCCGGCCGCCCGCTCGCCTAATTGTTCTTTGATTTCTTCCAGGACGTCAACGACCTCATACCACAGTTCGCCCTTACCTTCCTTTAAACGCTCAATATGCTTTTTCCTGTGCCTGCCAAGCTCGATAATGATCGGGTCGGTAACTTCCGTCGTGTCTGCTGCCTCCTCGGCTTTTTCTTCCTGTTTTTCTTTTTTCATTGCATCTCTCCTGGCTGGTAAGCCTATTTTCACTAAACCATTCTGAGCCATATTGGGCAAACTGTCAAGTGTTGCCGCAGCAATTTACAGGGTTGACATTACCTGTGCGAATTCTTATAATGACCGTGTTGACCTAGTACGGCAAGTCTTTGGGGGGTCTCATATCATACTATCATACACCGTGTTATAGCCGGCCCATTCAGCAAAAGACTGCTGTTAACTGTCGTTTTCTTGTATCAGGTATTGGGGGGGGGTCGGGAGACTTGATGCTAACGGATTCAAAGCCTCCGTTCTCGAATTTAGTGGAGTCGTTGCGCTGGAGAGCGCTGAACCAGCCCTATCGCCGGGCAATTACCTACCTGGAAGATGGGGAATCCAGGGCGGAAAGCCTGACGTACGAAGAACTGGACTGGCAGGCCCGGGCCATCGCTGCGATGTTACAAAGACGGAATGCAGCCGGCGAGCGCGCCATCTTGCTTTTCTTCCCCGGTCTGGAGTACGTGACGGCCATTTTGGGCTGCTTTTATGCGGGCGTCGTCGCCGTACCGGCGTTTCCGCCGCGGCTCAACCGGCCGAGTTTGCGGATCAAGGCCATTGCCGCCGACGCGCAGGCCTCGCTGGTGCTGACCACCACGCCAATTCTGGAAAGCATGTCCGAACGTTACAGCCAGACGCCCGAACTAAGCGGTATGAATTATTTGACGACCGACGAGGCGCCCGATGACCTGGCCGAGGATTGGCAGAAACCGGCGCTTGCCGGGGATACACTGGCCATGCTGCAATACACGTCCGGTTCCACCTCTGCCCCAAAGGGCGTAATGGTGAGCCACGGCAATCTGGCCCACAATTTACACATGTTGCAGTGTGCGCTTGCGGATGATGAACAATCAACATTCATGACCTGGTTGCCTCTCTACCATGATATGGGTCTCATCGGCACGATACTGAAACCGCTCTACATCGGCGCATCGGTAATAACTATGTCACCAACGGCCTTTTTGCAGCGCCCAGCACTCTGGCTACAGGCGCTCTCGCGCTACAGGGCGCACATCAGCGGCGCCCCCAGCTTCGCCTATGAGCTTTGTGTTCTCAAGATAACGGAGACGCAGAAAGCGAGCCTGGACCTGAGCAACTGGCAGTTAGCATTCGTCGGCGCCGAACCGGTGCGCGCCGGGACGTTAGAGCGATTTGCCACGACCTTTGCTCCGTATGGCTTTAGGCGAGAGGCATTTTACCCAGCCTATGGGTTGGCTGAGGCGACACTTTTCGTTTCCGGAGGCCTGGACACGAACCCACCTAAGACTTGTGCTGTGGTTCCCGCCGAACTTGAACAAGACCGGGTTGTGGTCTGCGAGCCGGAAGAACCTGGCGCTGCCATCCACGTCCTATGCGGCCACAGTTGGCTGGCCGAAGAGATTGTTATTGTGGATCCTATCTCACGAGTTCCCTCGCCTCCCGACCGAATTGGCGAAATCTGGGTGTCTGGCCCCAACGTGGCCCAAGGCTATTGGAATAAACCAGAGGAGACCGCCCAAACTTTTGGCGCACACCTGGTGGATGGGTCCGGGCCTTATTTGCGCACCGGCGACCTGGGATTCATGCACGAGGGTGAATTGGTTATTACCGGCCGGTTGAAGGATCTGATCATTATTGACGGTCGCAATCATTATCCGCAGGACATTGAGCTAACCGTGGAACAACATTGCCTGATGCTCCGGCCAGGTTGCAGCGCTGCGTTCTCTGTTGACGTCGCCGACGAAGAGCGGTTGGTCATTGTGGCCGAAGTAGATCAACATTATCGCCCTCTCCTCAGGCAACAAGACGCGGTGACGACGAACGGTTCCGCTACACGGCGACAGCTTGACCGCGACGCGGTCGTCAAGGCAATGCGTACTGCGGTCGCTGTGCATCATGACCTGGAACTGTATGACGTGGTTTTAATCCGGGCCGGCCATATTCCCAAAACGTCAAGCGGCAAGATTCAGCGGCGTACTTGCCGGGAGCATTACTTATCCGGCCGGTTGGTGGTGTGGAGCAGCGAAGATGAGCGAACTCCGTCACCAGCTTAACCCGGCCACCGATCTGCCTGAGAACAACGGATCCGCCGCAGCGATTCGCACCTGGTTACGGTCACAACTTTCGCAAAGGTTGGGTCTGGAAGCGGAGCAGATCAGCATCCGCGAGCCTTTCGCGAACTTCGGCCTCTCTTCCAAACAGGCGGTCATCCTGCTGGGTGATCTGGAGCTATATCTCGGCCGCCGGCTTTCGCCCGCGCTGGTATTTGAGTATCCTACGATTGAGGCGCTCACGGGCTATTTGACCGGAGCGCCTGATGAAGACGGCGCATCTCTCGCCGGCCGGCCGGCCGTGACCGAGCCGATTGCCGTCATTGGGATGGGCTGTCGCTTCCCTGGCGCCGACTCGCCAGCCGCGTTCTGGCAACTCCTCCAGGGAGGCGTAGATGCCATCAGCGAAGTACCACCCGACCGGTGGGATGTAGAGGCCCATTACGACGCGACTCCTGACACACCGGGCAAGACTTTCACCCGCTACGGGGGCTTTCTGAACCAGGTAGATGGGTTTGATGCGTCGTTCTTTGGCATTGCCCCTCGCGAGGCTGTGAGTATGGACCCGCAGCAACGCCTGTTGTTGGAGGTTTCATGGGAGGCGCTTGAGAACGCCGGCCAGCGCCCGGACAAACTGGAAGGCAGTAATACCGGCGTCTTTGTCGGCATTTGCAGCAGCGATTACTCACGCGTCCACCTGCACGCCGGCGACCTGACCGTTATTGACGCCTATGCCGGCACCGGTAGCGCATTCAGTGTGGGCGCCGGCCGGGTTTCTTACGTGCTTGGGCTGCAAGGGCCGAACATGGCCGTTGACACCGCTTGCTCCTCGTCCTTGCTGGCGACGCATCTGGCCTGCCAGAGCCTGCGCCTGGGAGAGTGCCGCATGGCCCTGGCCGGCGGGGTGAACCTGATTCTCTCGCCTGCGGCCACCGTCTTGCTATCGCGCATGCGGGCGCTTTCCGCCGACGGTCGCTGCAAAGCCTTTGCCGCTGCTGCCGACGGCTACGGCCGGGGTGAAGGGTGCGGCGTGGTGGTGCTAAAAAGGCTGGCCGATGCCGTGGCCGACGGGGACCGGATCCTGGCGGTTATCCGCGGATCAGCCGTCAACCACGACGGCCGCAGCAACGGCCTCACCGTTCCCAATGGTCTGGCCCAACAGACACTGTTGCGCGAGGCGGCGCGCAATGCCCGGATCGCTCCCGACCAGGTGGATTATGTCGAAGCGCACGGCACCGGTACGCCTCTGGGCGATCCGATCGAAATGCGGGCGCTGACGGCCGTTTATGGGGTGAACCGGCCGGCAGACACGCCCCTCGTCGTCGGCTCGGTGAAGACCAATATCGGCCACCTGGAAGGCGCGGCCGGCGTGGCCAGCCTGATCAAGGTGATTCTGGCGCTGCAGCACGAGATGATTCCACCGCATCTCCATTTCGTGCAGCCCAGTCCCTACATTGAATGGGACGCCATACCAGTCACCATCCCGCAGCATAACCGGCCGTGGCCGGCCGGGCAAAAGCGCCGCCTGGCCGGGGTAAGCTCCTTCGGTTTCAGCGGTACGAATGTGCATCTACTGCTAGAAGAGGCGCCGGTTTCAGAGATGCGTAGTCCGCGTGTGGAACGGCCGCAACACGTGTTGGCATTGTCGGCCAGACGAGTCGCGGACTGGCCAGCGCTGGTAGAGCAGTACGAGCGCTTGCTGGCCAGGATTCCAGAGGGTGAGTTGGCCAACGTCTGTTACACGGCCAACACAGGGCGGGCACACTTCCCGTTTCGGCTGGCCGTTCCAGCCGTGTCCCTGGCGCAATTACGTGAGCAATTGCACAACTTCGCGCCAGATGGCGCCAATACCGGTAGCCTGTATGGCGTGGCCGACCCGGCGTCGCCGCCACAGGTGGCCTTGCTGTTTGCCGGCCAGGGAGCCCAGTACGCGAATATGGGCCGCCGGCTCTATGAGACCCAGCCTATATTCTCCACTGCTCTGGATCGCTGCGCCTACCTGCTCGATGCCGAACTGGAAACACCGCTGCTCTCTGTTCTCTTCTCCCGTCGCGGCGTATCTCCGCTGTTGGACGAAACGGCTTACACGCAACCAGCTTTGTTCGCTCTGGAGTATGCGTTGGCGGAACTGTGGCTGTCGTGGGGAGTGAAGCCGGCCGTGATGCTTGGCCATAGCGTGGGGGAATATGTTGCCGCCTGCATCGCCGGCGTTTTCAGCCTGGAAGATGCGCTCAAATTGATTGCCGCCCGCGGCCGGCTGATGCAGGCCCTGACCCGGCGGGGCGAAATGGCCGCCGTAGGCGCGAGCCAGGCCCAGGTGGCCGCCGCACTGGCCACAGAGCAGGATCAGCTTTCGATTGCGGCCATTAATGGGCCGGACAGTACCGTCATTTCCGGGGAGCCGGCGGCTCTGGCGCGGGTCCTGGCCAGGCTGGAATCTGACGGGACAGCGGTGCAGCGGCTTTCCGTCTCCCATGCCTTCCACTCACCCCTGATGGAACCGATGCTGGCCGAATTTGAAGAGGTAGCCTGCACCGTCAGCTATGCCCGGCCGGCAATACCCCTCATCTCCAACGTCAGCGGGCGTCTGGCGCAAGAGGGGGAGGTTAGTAATCCGGAATACTGGGTACGGCACGTACGCGAACCGGTGCAGTTCGCGGCCGGTGTGCAGATGCTCCACGAGCAGGGGTGTACCCACTTTTTGGAGGTTGGGCCGGGTAGCACCCTGACCGCCCTGGGCCGGCGTCTCTTGCCGAAAGGCGCCGGCGAATGGCTACCTTCGCTGCGCCGGGGACGGGATGAGTGGTCGCAGATGCTCCAGACGCTTTCGGCTCTTTACGTGGCCGGTGTTGACGTTGACTGGGCCGCCTTCGACCGGGATTATGCCCACCGGCGGTTGGACCTACCCACCTATCCCTTCCACCGTGAGCGCTATTGGCTGGAAGCGCCGGCTCGGCCGTCACCGCCGGCCGCCAGCGCCGGCGCCGCCAACGAGGCGGCCGGTGGGCCGCTAGGACAACAGATCCGTTTCCCCCTGTCCAGGGATGTTGTCTTTCAGTCAAACTTGCAACCACATACCTTTCCGTTTAGCGAGCACAAAATATACGGTACGGTCCTCGTTCCGGCCTCTGGCCACGTATCGCTGTTACTCTCCGGGGCACGGGAGGTGATCGGCGACAGGCCGGCCGTGCTGGAGGATCTCATCTTTCGCCAGGCCTTGATTGTGCCGGCCGGTGAGGCCACTACCATGCAGGTGATTATCACGCCGGATCCGGACGGGCTGGCCACGTGCCACGTCTTTGGCGCAGTGGGCGCGATCCCTGCTGCAGCGGACGATTGGACATTACATGTGACGGGCAAAGTGAGAGCCGGAGAAGAGCCGGCCGGGGGGGCATCGCTTTCCCCAACGGCGCTATTGCAGCGGAAGGCCCGGCTGCTGGCACAGACCCCAGCTTCAGGGGTGGCCTTTTACGAGATGATGTCGGCCCAGGGATTCGACCTGGGGCCAACTTTCTGCTGGATTGATAATGTCTGGCAAGAGGGCCAGGAAGCGTTATGCCGCATGCGACTGCCCCGGCCGGGGGATCACACCGGCCGTTTTCAACTGCACCCCGGTCTCATTGACTCCTTCTTTCAGCTTATTGGAGCGTTGTTTGCGGCGGACAAACGAGGAGCGGCGGCTTACGTACCGATTGGATTGGAGCAGTTCCGCTTCTATGGGCAGCGGGGCGAGCAGTTGTGGGCCTATGGCGCGCTACGCACAGACAATGCTACCCCAATACACAATTCCGCCGGCCCGGATACGTTTACTGGCGATTTGGTTCTCTTTAATGAAGAAGGGGCGCCGGTGGCCGAGGCGCAGGGATTATATGTACGGCGGGGAGAACGGGAATCTCTGTTGGCTGCGCGCCGGTTGGGCGGGCAAAAGTTGTGGTACGAAGTTGCCTGGCTGGCCAGGCCGCGGGCCGAGGCGCAGGGCGCCGAGATGCAGGGTCAGTGGCTGGTCTTTGCCGACCGGGACGGCGTTGGAACGGATTTGGCGCGATTGTTGCAAGAAACCGGGGCGCACTGTGCCGTCGTTTCTCAGGCCGAGCGGTTCGAAATGATAGGGGCCCAAGAATTTCAGGTGAACCCGGCAAGCCCTGATGACTTCCGGCGTCTACTGACGCTGCTGCAACAGACAAACGGCGGGCCGTTACGTGGGGTGGTGCATCTCTGGAACCTGGACGCCCCGGAGCCGGATGGATTGGCCGGCCGCGATCTACAGTGGGCGCAGCTTGCCGGGTGCGGCAGTGTGCTGCACCTCGTCCAGGCGCTGGTGGCGTCCGAGACGGAGGGAGACGGTCCCGGCTTGTGGCTTGTGACGCGCGGTGCGCAGGCCACGCCGGTAGCGGCGCTTGCGCCGGCCGTGGCTCAGGCCCCGGTATGGGGATTGGGGCGGGCCCTGGCGCTGGAACACCCCGGCCTGGCGGGTGGCCTGATTGATCTGGACCCGCAGCCGGGAGTCGCTGACGTCCGCCAGCTCTTTACCGAGATTACGCAGCCGGACGGCGAAAATCAGCTTGCATTCCGCGGCGAGCAACGGTACGTGGCCCGTCTCGTCCATAGCGCCCCGGCGCCAATGCAAGAACCGGCCGGAGTGCGGGCGGATGGCCTGTACCTGGTTACCGGCGGCTTTGGTGCGCTGGGGCGGCACGTGGCGCGCTGGTTGGTGCGTAGCGGCGCGTGTCATTTGCTGTTGACCGGCCGCCATTTGCCGGCCGGAGACGGCATTGACTACGTCGAGGAGCTTGAGCAGAGCGGCGCGCAGGTTCTCACCTTCCAGGGAAACGTGGCCGACGAACAAGACGTCGCGGCTCTGTTTGCCGTTATTGCCACGGCTGAGCAGCCTCTGCGCGGCATATTCCATGCGGCCGGCGTGCTGGACGACGGCGTCTTGATCCAACAATCGTGGGCCCGGTTCGCGGCCGTCCTGGCTCCTAAGATGCAGGGCGCCTGGAATCTGCACAGTCACGCGAACCCGGAGACGTTAGAGTTCTTCGTTCTCTTCTCTTCGCTGGCGGCGTTGCTGGGGGCGCCGGCCCAGGCCAACTATGGGGCGGCCAATGCCTTCCTGGATGCCCTGGCGCATTATCGGCGGGCGCGCGGCTTGCCGGCCGTGAGCATCAACTGGGGGCCGTGGTCCGGGGACGGTATGGCCGCGCGGGCGGCCGGCAACCGGCCAGCCGGGCTCTTCGCTGGGCTTGAGCCGGAACAGGGCCTGCAAATTCTGGCAGCACTGCTTGGCGGGGATCGGGCACAGGCGACGGTGGTCGCCGTTGATTGGCCCCGGTTCTTTGAGGGCTTTCCACCCGGCCGGGCGTTGCCGCTGCTGAGCGAAATCGCGCACGAGTTTCGGCCTAAAACAGCGGTGTTGCCGCCCCCACAGCAGGCGAACCTGAGCGACCGTCTGGCAGCGCTGCCCGCCGGCGAGCGACAGGATGGGCTGCTGGCTTACGTGCGCGAACAGGTGATCGCCGTCTTGGGTCTCGATCCGGCCCGACCGGTAAACCCGCGGCAACCTCTCAACACGATGGGCCTCGATTCGCTAATGGCGCTCGACCTGGCGCGCTTGTTAAGCGCCGGCGTGGGCCGCACGCTGCCGCCAACGCTGCTCTTCAGCCATTCCACGGTCCGGGCCCTGGCCGACTATCTGGCCAAATTATTGGCGCTGGAAGGACCGGCCGTGGCCATTACGGAGCCGGCCGCGGCGGAACAGACACGGACCATGCAAGCGCTGGCCGAAATTAAAGGGCTTTCGGACGCAGAACTAGAAGCATTGCTGGCCGACGAACTGTCAGACCTGATGGGTACATAATGAACGCTTCACCAAAGTCATGGTACTTCACATGAACGATGTGGCCCATTACATAGATGAACTGACCCCTTTGCAACGCGCGGTGTTTGCCCTGCGCGAAGCGAAGGCCAGGCTCGCCGCCGCTGAGCAGGCTCGCTCGGAGTCTGTGGCCATCATTGGCATGGCCTGTCGCTTTCCCGGAGGAGCGCACGATCCAGACTCGTTTTGGCACCTGTTGCGCAATCGCGGGGATGGCATTTGTGAAGTCCCGGCCGACCGGTGGAATGTTGAGGCTTACTACAACCCAGACCTGGAACCGGGCACGATGAACACGCGTTGGGGCGGGTTTCTGGAGCAGATTGACCAGTTTGACGCCCGGTTCTTCGATATTTCGGCCCGGGAAGCTTCGTGTATGGACCCGCAGCAGCGGCTGCTGCTGGAAGTGGCCTGGGAATCCCTGGAGAACTCGGGTCTGGCTGCTGACCAACTGGCCGGCAGCCAGACGGGGGTATTTATGGGTGTCAGCACGTGGGATTATTCCCGCCTGCACGCCGACGCACCCACACGAGGGGGCACGGGCATCGCGCTGAGCGTGGTGGCGAACCGGCTTTCCTATGCGTTCGATCTACGCGGGCCGAGCATGATCGTGGATACCGCCTGTTCATCCTCATTGCTCAGCGCCCACCTGGCCTGCCAGAGCCTGCGTAACGGCGAGTGTGATCTGGCGCTGGCCGGCGGGGTGAATATCATTCTCACGCCTGATACCACCATTGGCTTTGCCCAGGTGGGCATGATGGCCCCGGACGGCCGCTGCAAAACGTTCGATGCGGCGGCTAACGGCTACGTGCGCGGTGAGGGCTGCGGGGTGCTGGTGCTGAAGCGGTTGAGCGATGCCCAGCGCGACGGGGATAACGTTCTGGCCTTGATTCTGGGATCGGCCACCAACCAGGACGGGCGCAGCAACGGGCTGACCGCGCCCAACGGCCAGGCGCAGGTCGCTTGCATTCGCCGGGCCTTGCAGACGGCCGGGATTCGGCCGAGCCAGATTAATTACGTCGAAGCCCACGGAACCGGCACGCCATTGGGAGATGCAGTCGAAGTACAATCGCTGATATCTGTGTTGAGCGAGGGGCGCACGCCGGATCAGGCCTGTGTTTTGAGCGCAGTCAAATCCAATATCGGCCATTTGGAAGCCGCGGCCGGCGTCGCCGGCTTGATTAAGGTGGTGCTTTCGTTGCAACACCGGGCCATTCCGCCGGTCGTCCATTTCCGGGAGCTGAACCCGAATATCACTCTAGATGGCACGCCGTTTGTCATCGCCAAGACGTTGCATTCCTGGCCGGAAAGCAGCGACGGGGCCTATGCAGGCGTCAGCGGCTTTAGTTTTAGCGGTTCGAATGTGCATGTGGTGCTGGGCGCGCCACCTGAGCCGCAACCGAAAGTGGCCGGAGTCGAGCGGCCGCTACATATCCTGACCCTGTCAGCCAAGAGTGTTTCTGCTTTACAGGCGCTCACACGCCGTTATGTGGGCCATCTTGCCGATCCTGCCGCAGGCATGGTGGCCGATGTGTGCTACACGGTGAATGCCGGCCGGTCCCACTTCAACGAGCGGTTGGCCATTGTCGGCGCTGACATTGGCGACCTGCGCGGGCAACTGGCGGCCGCAGGCGCCGCTGAAGAAGCCAACGCCCCACACATCCGGCGAGGCCATGTAGATGAGACAGAACGCGCCCGGGTCGCCTTCTTGTTTACCGGCCAGGGAGCGCAATATCCGCGGATGGGTCAGGAGCTATACCGGACGCAGCCCGTCTTTCGAGACGCGTTAGACCAGTGTGACGAACTCCTGCGCCCCCACCTGGCGCGACCGCTGCTGTCTCTGCTTTACCCGGTGGACGATAATGACCAGGCCATAGACGAGACCGCCTACTGCCAGCCGGCGCTCTTCGCTTTTGAATACGCCCTGGCCGCCTTATGGGGCTCGTGGGGCATTGTCCCGGATGTGGTCATGGGGCATAGTGTGGGCGAATATGTGGCGGCGTGTGTGGCCGGCGTGTTCAGCCTGGAAGATGGCCTGAAGTTGATTGCGGCGCGGGGGCGATTGATGCAGTCATTGCCCCAGAACGGCGTCATGGCCTTTGTCGCGGCCGGGTCCGAGGAGATAGCCGAGGCGTTGGCCGTCCGGCGGCAGCAAGTTGCCATCGCCGCTGTGAACGGCCCTAACAATACGGTGATTTCTGGCGAGCTGGCCGCGGTGCAGGCTGTGCTGGACAGGCTCGAGGATGCGTTCATCCACAGCCAGCCCTTGAACACCTCACATGCCTTCCACTCTCCCTTGATGGACCCGATCCTGGTGGCGTTCGGGGATGAAGCCCAGGCAATTAGTTATCACCCGCCACAGACGGCGCTGGTCTCAGGCGTCACTGGAGGCGTGTGGGCGCCGGGGCAGATACCGGATGCCGCTTATTGGCAGCGCCATCTCCGTGAACCGGTGCTGTTCCAGGCTGCGGTGGAGACGCTCTGGGCCAAGGGGTATAGGCTCTTTTTAGAAATCGGCCCCCATCATGTGCTTACGGATATGGGTGTGCGCTGTGTACCCGGCCGGGCCGGCGTCTGGCTGCCGTCGTTGCTGCGCGACAGCACGGATTGGCCCACGCTCCTCGGCAGCCTGGCCGAACTGTACGTGCAGGGCTTGCCGGTTAATTGGGCCGGATTTGACCGGGGTTATGCCCGGCGCAAAGTCCAACTGCCTAACTATCCCTATGAACGGCGCCGTCACTGGCTTGAGCCAGATGAAATCCGGCCGGATGGGCGAGGAGATAAGGCCTTTGAAAGTCGGTATTGAGAAGCTTAACCTCTACACACCGCGTCTTTGTACAGACGCGGTCGCGCTCGCCGAACGGCGCGGCAAAGACCGGGACGTGGTGATCAGCCAGATTATGGTGGATTCGCGCGCGGTCATTCCGCCGTTTGAAGACGCGGTAACGCTCGCGGTCAACGCCGTGAAACGGCTGTTGGCGCCGGCCGACATCGAGCAGATTGAGCTGCTGGTGGTAGGCACCGAATCGGCGGTGGATTTCGGTAAGCCGATTTCAACCTGGGTACATCGCTTTTGCGGGCTGTCGCCGAATTGCCGGAACTTCGAGGTCAAACACGCCTGCTATGGCGCAACCGCGGCGCTGAAGATGGCGGCGCTGTGGGTGGCTTCGGGAGTCCGGCCGGGTAAGAAAGCGCTGGTGGTGAGCACCGATTATACCCGTCCTGGCGTGGCCGGGGGCTTCGACTTCGTGGGCGGCGCCTGCGCGGTGGCAATGCTGGTGAGCGCGGATCCGCAAATTCTGGAAATTGATCCTGGCCAGGCTGGTTATTGGACTACGGAAATCGCCGACACTTTTCGCCCAACGGGCCGGGCAGAAATGGGCGATAACCAGACCAGCCTCTACGCCTACCTGGACGCCCTGGAGGGCGCTTATAGCCATTTCAGGGCGGTGGTGGGCGAGATTGATTATGAGGCTATGTTCCAGAAGCACATTTACCATGCGCCGTTTCCGGGGATGACGGTTCAGGCCCACCGCACCTTGTTGGGGTGGGATGGACCAGTGGATAAGGCGACGGCGGCGGCCAGTTTTCAGCGGAAGGTTAACCAGGGTTTAACCATCGCCCGGCGCATCGGCAGCGCCTATGGCGCTTCCAATTTCGTCTGCCTGCTAGGATTGATCACTACGGCCGAGGATTGCCGGCCGGGTGATTGTCTGTCGCTTTTCGCCTACGGCTCCGGTTGCCAGGGCGAGTTTTATAGCGGCATCCTGGGTCCGGCGGCCGGGGACGCCGGTCGCGCGCTGGACATTGCCCGGCATTTGGACGAGCGCCTGCCACTTTCGCTGGACGACTATGAGCAGAACGAGCTGGCGCGAGAGGCGACAATTGATCAGGCCGATGTCGAGCCGCTGGCCCATGATACGGCCGGCCTTTACCCGGCCGTTTACGCGGGCCAGAATCTGCTCGTTCTGAAGCAAATACACAACTATTACCGGGAATATGGCTGGAGTTAACCTTTAGCGTAAGCGTTGCGCGATGGCTGGGCAATGCCCCCGGCCGCCTGCCATTGCGGCACAGCTTAGCAGACAAGAGTGGCAAGTTTGTGACAGAGCAGATCCAGTTTGAAATTGACGGCGGCGTTGTCTCACTGCGGCTGGTGGCATCTGAAACAGGGAATGCGCTCAGTGCCCCCCTGCTCAATGCCCTGAGCGCGGGCCTGCAACGTGCGGCCACCCTTGACTGTCAAGTGATTACCATTTCGGCCGCCGGCCCGGCGTTTTGCAGCGGCCTGGACCTGGCAGCGGCCTTTGCAGATGGCCGCGCCATCGAGCGGGATATGCTGGTCCTGTTTCTGGACTGTTTGACGATGATTTGCGAATCGCCCCGGCCGGTGCTCGCCTGTGTGGAAGGCCACGTTTCCGGGGGTGGTGTAGGCCTCGTCGCCGCTTGTGACCTGATCCTGGCCTCCGAGCAGGTCACGTTTATGCTGCCCGAGGTCATCGTTGGGCTTATTCCAGCCCTGATCACCCCGTTTCTGCTGCGGCGTCTGTCGGCGGCTCAGGTCCGGTATCTAACGTTGAGCAGCCGGGGCATTTCCGCCCCGGAAGCCAAATCCATGGGCCTCGTAGATGAAGTAGCGGAAGGCAACATGGCGGCGCTCTACGAACGGCAGTTAGGCCGGCTGTTGCGCTCCTCGCCGCAAGCGCTGGCCGAGAGCAAAGCCTATTTTGCCCGGCTCAGCGGGGTCAATCTTGCCCGGCAAAAGGAAATGGCGCTAGAACAGATGGTTGCCTGGCTGGATCAGCCCGACGTCGTCGCTGGCGTTCGCGCCTTTAATCAGGGCGACCTGCCGTCCTGGTTCCACAAGCGCAGGAAATAACCGATGCCGCAATTAATTAACGTCAAGCATCTTGAAGACGGTATTTCTGAACTGAATATCAACGCGCCGGAGATCCGCAATTGCCTGAGCGACGAGCTATGCGCGGAAATGATGGACGCCCTTAGCCGTCTCGGCGCCGAGCCGCAGCTAAAGGTGCTCCTGCTCACCGGCCGGGCGGACGTATTTTGCGCAGGCGCGACACTGGAGGTGCTCAACGAAATCGCCGCCGGAAATTACCAGGTCGCTGACCTAGCCCTGCCCGACCAGTTACTGGCGTTCCCTGTACCGATTATTGCCGCCCTGCAAGGGCACGCCGTCGGTGGCGGGCTGGCCCTGGCTCTTTGTTGTGACGTGCTGGTCGCCGCCGCCGAGAGCCGTTATGGCTTCAACTTCACCACTCTAGGCTTCACGCCGGGGCTGGGGACGACGGGATTGTTGCCTGCGCTGGTGGGCCACCACTTCGCCAGCGAAATGCTACTCACGGCAAAATATTATCGGGGCCACGAACTCCAGGGGCGCGGTCTTTTCAACCACGTGGTGCCGGCCGGGGAAGTGTACCACGTCGCCTTTGACCTGGCTCAACGCCTGGCCGAAAAGTCCCGCCATGTCCTGGAAATGACCAAACAGACATTGGCCCTGCCACGACGACAACTCCTGCAAGCTGCCAGGGTCGGCGAAGAGTTGATGCACCGTATCTGCTTTAGCGATCCGGGCACGAAAGCGCTGATCAATGATCGCTACCTGGACGATTAAGCAAAATAAATTCGTGTAATTCGGGTCGAAATATTTACAGGAGATTCCAGTATGGATCGAGACGAGATCCTGAACGTGGTTATCAAACATATACGGTTCAATTCCACCGGTCTGGAAAATATAACTATTGATCCGGCGCTGTCCATGGCCGACTACGGCGTCAGTAGCCTGGATATCGTGGAGACCGTTTCTGCCTCCATGCGCGAACTGCGGATCAAGATCCCGCGCCGGGATCTGGCGAACTTAAAGAACATCAATGAATTGGTGGATGCCTTCGCCAACGCCAGGCTGGCCTCCGAAGAAACAATCGGGCATGGCCGCTAGGCGCAGACCGGTGGCTGAAGCAAGGAGCCGGCCGGTCGAACAGATTGCCATTATTGGCCTCGGCTGTCGTTTTCCCCAGGCTGGCAACCCGCAATCCTTCTGGCGACTCCTTCGCGACCGGGGCGACGCCATTACCGAAGTGCCTCCCGACCGCTGGGAACCGGGCGCATATTATGACCCGGACCTGGCGACGCGCGGCAAGATGAACACGCGTTGGGGCGGCTTTCTGGGCGGTGTGGACCAATTTGATGCTGTCTTCTTTGGTCTTTCCTCCAGTGAGGCAGCCAGCATGGACCCCCAGCAGCGTCTCTTATTGGAGGTGACCTGGGAAGCGTTGGAGCAGGCCGGCCTGTCCCCGCGCGCCGTGGCCGGTAGCCGGACGGCCGTCTATGTGGGCATTGGCAGCAACGACTACGCCGCCGTTTGTTTTGACGACCCGCGCGATTTCAACGCTTACACAATTGCTGGCAATGCGCTGTGCATGACCGTCAACCGGGTGTCGCACTTTTTCGATTTGCGCGGCCCTAATCTGGGCCTGGATACGGGCTGCTCCTCGTCATTAGTTGCGGTACATCTAGCCTGCCAGAGCCTTTATAGTGGCGAATCAGACATGGCGCTGGCCGGCGGGGTCAATCTCGTCCTATCGCCAAAACCGACAATTGGCCTGTCCCAGGCGTGGATGACGGCCGCCGATGGCCGTTGTAAGAGTTTTGACGCGGCTGCCGACGGTTACGTGCGCGGGGAAGGGTGCGGCATCGTGGTGTTGAAACGGCTGGCCGACGCCGAGCGTGATGGCGATTCTATCCTGGCCGTCATTCGCGGAACGGCCGTCAACCACGACGGCCAGGGCCGGGGCCTGACTGCGCCGAACCCGGCCGCCCAGGAAGCGGTGATCCGCCAGGCATTGCGGGTTGCCCAGGTGTCCCCGGACCAGATTGACTATATTGAAACGCACGGTGTGGGCACGCCGGCTGCGGACATGGCCGAGGTGCAGGCCCTTAAGGCCGTCTTTGGCGTGACCCGGCCGGGCGAGCGTCCCTGTGTTCTCGGCGCCGTCAAGACAAATATCGGCCACCTAGAAACCGCCGCCGGGGTGGCCAGCTTGATCAAAGTCGTACTGGCGCTACAAGAGGAGGAAATTCCGGGCAACCTCCACCTGCGCCAGATTAATCCCGATCTTGAACCAAACCTGTCGGCATTTGTCATTCCCCGGGAAGGTCGCGCCTGGCCGCGGCGGAGCACCGCCCGCCTGGCTGGAGTTAATTCGTTTGGGCTGGGCGGTACGAATGCCCACGTCGTCATCGCCGAAGCGCCGGCGAATCCGGGCCGGCCGTTACCGGCCCGCCCATTGCAGCTTTTGAAGCTATCGGCCAAGACGGAGCCAGCACTCCGAGAGCTGGCCGGGCGTTTTGCGCTTCATTTGGAGTCGTGCCCGGTCAAAGAGCTGGGCGACATCTGTTCGGCTGCCAACGCCGGCCGGGCCGAATTCGGACACCGGCTGGCTGTTCTGGCGGTGACCCCGGCCGAAATGAGCGCCAAACTGGCGGCATTCGCCGGCCAGGAGACGTCGGCCGGCCTGGCCAGCAGCCCGTTAAAAGCAGACGTGCGTCCCCGGATTGCTTTTCGGTTCTCAGGCGAAGTAGGGCCCGTGGATGCCGGCTGGCGGGCGCTCTACGACTCGCAAACCGCTTTTCGCGCCGCGCTGGACTACTGTGTCAGCCTGTTCGCGGCCGTGCTCGCCGAGCCGCTACTGCCCATCCTCTTCCCCGATTCCGGCGCACCGGCCGCTGCGGCCGACTTGCCCCAGACACGCGCCGCGCTCTTTGCGCTGGAATATGCGGTTGCGCAACTGTGGCGCGCCTGGGGCGTCGAGCCGGACGCCGTACAGGGCGCCGGGACCGGCGCCTACGTGGCGGCGTGCCTGGCGGGCGCGTTGGCTTTGGAAAAAGCCGTAGAACTTGTCGTGTCGCTCGAGGCGGGGGCGGCGTCAACCAGGATTGAGACCGCGCCGGGTGGACAGGAATTGAGTACGTGCCAGGTGCATTTGCTCATTGCCGCCGCCGGCATAGGCGTGGAGGAGGGGGCGGCGGCCGGGAATGGGCCGTTGTCTGGAGCCAGGCCGCCTTTCCCACGCCGGGAGCAGGCCGGCTGGCACGGGCTTTTGCCCAGCCTGGCGGCCGTGTGGCTGGCAGGCGTGGAGGTCAATTGGGCGGCGGTCGAGGGCAACGCCTCCAGGCAGGCCCTCTGGTTGCCGACCTACCCCTTCCAGAGACGGCGCCACTGGTTGGAAAAGAGCCCGCCGGTGGGTGGGTCGGCGCAGGAAAATTCGTTGGCGACGCCGGTACGTCACGTCTTTGGCCGGCGACTGCACTCACCGGCTATTGAGGGGGTTGTGTTCGCCGCTGAGCTGGCGGCCGGCGTGCCGGTCATTGATGATCATAAAGTGCATGGCCTGCTCGTCGTTGCCAGCCCCTACTATGTGGCTCTGCTTGTGGCCGCCGCGGCCGAAGCGTTTGGGACGACGACTTGTGAACTGCGAAATCTCAGTTTCCCTGAAGCTTTGATTCTGCCCGGAACGGGTGTAAGCGAGGTGCAACTGGTTATTTCCCCGGTGGAGACAGGCAACAGGCTGTTCCAGATTGTTAGCCGCCGGGCAGGGGAAAGCAACGGGTGGCGCTTGCATGCCACCGGCGAATTGTATTTAGGAGACGAGGTGACCCCGGCGACGGGAGAGGCAAAGCCGAATACCCTGGCGGTGTTGGCGTCCCGGCCAGCGGGTATGGATGGCGCTGGTTTTTATCGAGCGTTGGCGGCCGCCGGTATTGAACTCGGCCCGAGTTTCCGCTGGGTCCGGCAGGTTTGGCAAGGCGAAGGCGAAGCATACGGCCAGATAGCCTTGCCCGCTACCATCCCCGCGGTTGACCGCCTGCCGTTGCATCCCGGCCTTATAGACGCCTGTTTCGAGTTGCTCTCGGCCGGATTGCCGGCGACGGCCTGGCGCGACGCCTACGTGCCCAGCGCCATCGGTCGCTTGCGGTTTTTTGGTCCGGTCGGGGAGATGGGCTGGGGGCAGGCGGTGTTGCAGCGCAAGGCGGAACTGAAGGACGAGGTCGTTGGCGGCGATGCCTGGCTGTTTGACGAAAGCGGCCGGGTTGTTTTGGAGGTTGAAGGCCTTTATCTCCGGCGGGCCAGCCGCGAGGCTTTGCGGCAATATGGCCAGGCGCAAATGCCAGATTGGCCGGCTGCAACCGGCCGGGCGCCCTCAGCCAGATGGGAGCGGCTGGTTCAACAAATAGCAGAGATGCCGGCCGGCCGGCATGATCGGTTGCTGGCCTATATCCGCGAACAAGTTGCCGGCATTCTCGATCGCGATCCGTTGGCAGGTGAGGCCGCCACGCCATTGGCGGACACAAAGGGCTTTTTCGACGCGGGCCTGGACTCGCTCGGGGCCATTCAACTCCAGAACCAATTGCAAATGGATGTCGGCAGCGCTCATATCCTGCCCTCAACCTTGCTTTTTGATTATCCCTCCGTGAGTGCGCTCAGCGACTATTTCGCCAGAGAAGTTCTGGCTGTGGAGGCCCTGGCCGCGCCGCCAGTGGTCCCGGCGACGCGCCGTACGGGCGAGGAGCCTATCGCCATCATTGGCATGGCCTGCCGGATGCCTGGTGGCAGCAACGATCTGGATGCGTTCTGGCGACTGCTCCACAACGGCGTGGATGCGGTAACGGAGGTGCCGGCCGACCGCTGGGACGTTGATGCTTACTACGACCAGGATCCGGATACGCCCGGTAAAACGTACACCCGGTACGGCGCGTTCGTCGAGCAGGTGGACAAGTTTGATCCACTATTTTTTGAGATCGCCCCCCGAGAAGCAATCAGCATGGACCCACAGCAACGGCTGGTGTTAGAAGTGGCCTGGGAAGCACTTGAGCACGCGGGTCTGGCAGCGGACCGGCTGGCCGGCAGCCGCACGGGGGCGTTCCTGGGTATTTGTTCCAATGATTACGCCCGCCTGGCCGAAAACGGCGGGCAGCCCGGACACCTGGATATCTACACCGGGCTCGGGAATGCCTATAGCGTGGCCATCGGTCGCCTCTCCTACATTTTGGGATTACAGGGTCCAAATTACCCGGTGGATACGGCCTGCTCAGCCTCGTTAGTGTCTGTCCACCTGGCCTGCCAGAGTTTACGCTCTGGCGAAAGCGATCTGGCGCTGGCCGGTGGGGTCAATCTGATGCTGGCGCCGGAAGCAACGATTTATTTTTCCAAGTTGCGGGCGCTGGCGCCGGACGGGCGGTGCAAGACGTTCGCGGCGGCGGCCGACGGCTACGGGCGGGGTGAGGGCTGCGGCATGGTCGTGCTCAAGCGGCTCTCGGACGCCCAGGCGGATGGCGACCGCATTCTGGCGGTCATTCGCGGCTCGGCGGTGAACCACGACGGCCACAGCGCCGGGCTGACGGTGCCCAACGGGCAGGCGCAACGGGCGGTCCTGGCGGCGG